>NZ_JBIMDK010000001.1:0-365995 GCF_048552595.1 Acinetobacter psychrotolerans
AAAGCGTTAGATTGGCTTACACCATTAGAGAAATTTGCTCAGCTTGTTGATTATCATAAGACTTTTCAAACTGTCGCACCTCATGTTTGAATTCGCCCCTGATTGAATAGGGAGTGAAGTTTACGACGTCTTTCTGAATAAATTTTATTTCGCATATTCTGTTCCATCCATACGCTTGATTTTTATTGTATGACTATACAAATGTAGCAATTGATTTGATGGAATTCAAACTAAAATTTGTATAATTAATCGATGCATATGTTCATTATTATTTATATCGTGATGTATTTTGCAGTAAATTTTAATAATATGTCATATTTTGGTAATTTATGGTAAAAATATCGTGCAGTTGTAAGAATTATTAAGATTTTTTTCAATATTTATTTGTATTATTTTTTTAAAATAAATAGTTTGTAATGGACATATGACGGTTTTTTGATGTATTTATCATTAATTATTGAAATAAGTTCAGATCATCATAAGAATGATCTGAACTTAAAATAAAAACTTTATAAAACTGAGTCAGAATATTTAAATATTAACGCTCATTTTTAAATCGGAAAAAATTGAAGAAAGTATTAACGTAAAATCAGTCACGATCAATTTTATGGGCAAATTCAGCAATATCTGCCAAAGATTTTTTCGCTTCATCAAACCAAGGGCTAAACATCTGAAAATTGTGCCACATTCCGGTGTATAGCTTATAAGTCACTTTTACACCTGCTTGTTTTGCTTTTTCTTCGAAGCGCTGAGCATCGGAAAGCAGAATTTCTTTTGAACCAATTTGCACCAATGTTGGAGGCAGCCCTTCAAAGTCGCCAAAAATTGGAGAAATAGGGGGGAGAGAGCGATCCAGGTGTTTTGGTACGTAGTAATCAATGCCAGACTCCAATGCTTCTATTGACAATAAAGCATCCAGTTTTTCGTTATAACGCAAAGATTCCCCTGTCAGGGTTAGGTCTAAAAATGGCGACATCAAAATTAAACCACCAGGCAGTTGTTTTTTATCTTCTTCTTTAATTCTTAAAAGTAATGCTAGTGCTAAATTTGCACCACAAGAATCTCCAGAAACGATGATATCTTTGGGTTGTATGCCTTGATCTAATAAGTGTTGATAAACATCAAAAATGGCATCACCTGCTTCGGGAAAGCAATTTTCTGGAGCGAGTGGATAATCTAGGTGCAAAATTTGCATTTGAGTGCATGCTGCAATTTCAGATAAAAATGAACGGTGTGTTTTGATTGAGCCTACAAAAAATGCACCACCATGAATGTGTAAAATCATTTGCGTTGAGTAGGCTTGCGGTTTAATTTCTTCTGCATGCAGACCTGCAATACGTAAAGGGCGAATTGTGACATCTTTACGTTGTGGGAAAATACGTGTGAGTTGTTCGATACCAAAGCGTGCAGTCACAGGTGGGAGATTAAAGCGACTTGGAAATTTGAAGCTTGATTTAAGAATTGATTCTGTAAGATATTGTTTCAGTGCAGGGTTAATCTTCATGTTTATTCCATATTGTTAAGCTTTTGTCTTTATTCTTGCGGATTTACCAACATTCGTTACAAGGGTACACTATATAGTCACATACAAAAATTGCTAAATGGATGTGAGTTTTTAATACTATATAGTGTCAATTAGACTAGGGAAAACAAAACAATGAAAAAAATCGTTCTTGCATTAGGATTATTGTCTGCAACAGTTTTTGCAAATGCCGCCGATCCACTGAATGGAACTGTTTGGAAAACAATTGATGACACCACAAAACAGCCGAAAGCGATTGTGAAATTTACGGAACAAAAAAATGGTACGTTAAGTGCGACCATTCAGAGCATTGTTACACCAGGTGAAGAAAATGCTTGTGTTAAATGTGAAGGACCGTATCAGAACAAGCCGCTTAAAGGTGTGACGATTGTCAATGGTTTGAAAAATGTGGGTGGTAAAAACTATGACAATGGTACGATTCTAGATCCAAAAAATGGTAAGACCTATAAGCTGAAAGGTGAGTTGGCTGGAAATCAGCTGAAATTACGTGGCTATATCGGCATCTCTGCGCTGGGCCGTAACCAAGTTTGGATTCGTGCAAACTAATTACTTTTTAAAGTGTATAAAAAACCCGATGATATCATCGGGTTTTTTAGTATTGTTTTTCAGTTTTAATGTGGACAAAGATTTAAATATTTATTTTAAAGCTCTGATTTTATCTTCATCAAAACCCACCACATAATGACCATCTTGATTAATCACAGGGCGTTTAATTAAACTGGTGTGTGTTGTTAATGCATTGATTAATGCTATTTCGCTGGATAAAGCCAGTTGTTGTTCTTGCTCTGTGAGTTTTCTCCAAGTGGTACCTTTTTTATTTAGAATGACATCTTGCCCTAAAGCATCTAGCCAAGTTTTTACTGTATCAGTATCGAGACCTTGTTTTTTATAGTCATGGAACTCATAACTCAGACCAAGTTCAGCCAGTAAATCAAAGGCTTTCTTCATGGAGTTACAATTTTTTATTCCGTAAATTTTCAACATTTTATCAACCTAAATATTCAATTGTTTAATTTGATAGAAAGATTAGCAAAATTATTCATGGATACCGTATAAGAATAGGTAAAATAATTTTAAAAATATCGATGATGTAATCAAAGCTTAACACTAAGCGGTTAATTTTATATTTAAGTTGCAGCGTATGATTCGCATTATTCTGAATGAGTATAGATAAGCTTGTTTGATTCAATTCGTTATTTTGATTGAAGGATAAATTTAACTCAGCGAATTGTATTATTAGCGATTATTTTATAGCTTATAAAATAATTGGGTAGAAAAGAGAAAACCCGCATCAAATCATCCTGATTATGCGGGTCTCAGTACAACGTCCAATGTCACATCCTTGAAAATAAATATCTAAAATATTTATTTCTGTTTCGTCCTACGGCGTCCTATCCTTTTGCTGTCATCCTGACAATGTCCCTGTGCCGTGGATGAATAATGCGCTTATTTATATGAAGAAAACATAAGATAATACGGCAAGCTTTGTAAGATTTTTGCTCACATTGAGTGAACGGTTGTTAACTCAATGTGTAATTTACAATCAAATTTTATAGTCAATAATCACGGGTGCATGGTCACTGTACCACTCGTCTTTATAGACCCAAGCATTGACTGTACGGTCTTTCCAGTCTGGAGAGCAGGCATGATAGTCGATACGCCAACCGACATTTTTCGCACGTGCTTGCCCACGGTTCGACCACCACGAGTAGAGTTCAGCTTCTTGGCGAACTTCACGGAAAGTATCGACATAGCCTAAATCATCATAAATATGATCGAGCCATGCACGTTCATGTGGTAAACATCCCGATGCTTTTTGATTGCCTGACCAGTTCTTAATATCGATACGTTTATGAACGATGTTGTAGTCGCCACAAATAATGATCGATCGATCTTCATCACGCCATTGTTTAAGTATTTTTGTATATTCTTCTAAGAAATGATCTTTACGTGCTTGGGCTTCATCACCAGATGACCCAGAAGGTAAATATAATGAGCAAATATAGACAGGTTTGTCTAAACCGATATCAAACTCTGCAGAGATAAAGCGACCTTGGCTATCTGCAAGTTCAAAGCCCAAACCATTCTTTACAGATTTAAAAGGTAAACGGCTATAAATGGCGGTACCCGCATAACCTGATTTTTCGGCAGGAAATAAATGGGTAAACCAACCTTCAGGCTTGAATTTATCTGTCCATTGTTCATGGGTAATACGACTTTCTTGTATGCAAATTACATCTGCCTCTGATTTTTCCATCCATTCAAGTAAGCCTTTAGTGACGGAAGCACGCAAACCATTGACGTTAATTGAGACAACTCTTAAATTTTTTTGATCACTTGGATAGCTACTCTTTGGTATCATGTGCAGTCATAACCTCAATGTATGAATTTTGGAGCACCTCATGTCAACGCCAGCTCAATTTAACCCTCAAGCTTTTATCGAACTTGCATTATCACGTGGTGTGCTTAAATTTGGTGAGTTTACTTTAAAATCAGGCCGTGTAAGCCCTTATTTTTTTAATGCAGGTTTACTCAACGACGGTGAAGCATTATCACTTTTAGCTCAAGGCTATGCTGCTAAATTAACACAATGTAACAATGTTGAAGTGGTTTTTGGTCCTGCTTATAAAGGTATTCCATTTGTTGCTGCAACAGCGGTGGCGTTGTCTCAAGTGTATGGTTTAAGTGTGCCTTGGGGGTTTAACCGTAAAGAAGCCAAAGATCATGGTGAAGGTGGTGTATTGGTTGGTGCATCCGTTGAAGGTAAAAAAGTTTGGATTATTGATGACGTGATTACAGCGGGTACAGCAATCCGTGAAGTTGTGACTATTCTTAAAAATGCGGGCGCATCAATTGCGGGTGTTTTGGTGGCTTTAGATCGTCAAGAAAAAGGTCAGGGTCAATTGTCTGCAATTCAAGAAGTTCAAAAAGAACTTGAGATTCCAGTACATGCTTTAATTACCATGAAAGACTTGATGGACTACTTAGATGCTAAAGGTGAAAAAGAAGCTTTAGCAAAAATGGAAGCTTATCGTGTGAAATATGGTGTATAAATTATAAAATTAGTTAAGATAAGGAGCATAAGCTCCTTATTTTTATGATTCATTTATAGGATTGGGTACCATCTTCAATGTTGATCTTAGTAATCATTGCCGTTGTTATTGTGCTCGGTATTATTTTTGTCAAACACGTTGATCAACGTCGTTGGCAGCGTTACCAATTTGAACGGGATATGTATTTTCGTCAATATCCATTTCAATGGAAAGGTTTAGAGCAGTTTGGGCTGGTTTTAAATATCAATAGCCATACACAAAAAAAGTTAATCAATGAGTTGATGCTTAGACCACGAGCATCTGGTTATATCAAAAAAGCCTGTGTGCAACGTGAACCTGAATGTGCCAATCAACATTATGCCATTAAAGTGACGATTCAAGACTTAACCATTGGCTATTTAGAAAAAAAATATGCTGAATCGTTTGGAGAGAGCTTGGATCAAACAGATTTTGAAATTGGTCGTCCAATTGAAATTAATGCTGAAATTATTATTTTTGAAAAAGATGATATTGATGTTGGTTGTCGTGTAAAACTAGATTTACCACGTGATCCACGAGCGGCACGCCAATATTTAATCGAAAATCAGCAGCAACAATTTCAAGAAAAATAAAGTTAATCTGAGCGGAAGTTGAATTTAGAATTGAGTGGGTAGATATTTTGGATAAAACGTTCATTTTTCTGATAAATATCAATAGAATGTGAGTGCCGCTCAAAATATCCATGTCACCATTAAAAATTAAGTCACGATTTATTTGAACAAGGTATCACACGCTTTACAATCCAACGTCATTCCTAATTTTTCCTGCCGACCTTGTTCAGTCATCACCCATGGGCGGTTTTGCCAAGGTGGTGTATGACGGACATGCTGCATATGACCACAAGCAAGTTCAGCGATCCAATGTTGTTCATCATCCAAATGAAATCCAATAATCGCTTGTTGCATATCAATAAAATCTATTCACAATAATTGCTCACAGTTTAGCGAAATTTTGGAAAAGAACACGACATTCTCCGTTATACTGCTGCCAATCCAAAATTTTATAAGAGCATCAATATGCGCGTACTTGTTGTGATGGATCCCATCGAAAATGTAAACCTTAAAAAAGATTCAACCATGGCAATGCTGTGGGCAGCTTCACGTCGTGGACATGAGTTAGGCTATGCATTACAACAAGATTTATATATCGATCATGGTAAAGCGTTTGGTTTGATCTCACCATTAAAAGTCTTTGAAGATCATAATCATTACTACGAGCTGGGTGAAAAAAACAAAGCATCACTCGCAGATTATGATGTGGTGCTGATGCGTAAAGATCCTCCGTTTGATATGAATTTTATCTATACCACATATATTCTGGAACAGGCTGAACGTGAAGGCGCATGGATCATTAACAAACCACAAAGCCTACGTGATTGTAATGAAAAATTATTCGCCACCCAATTTCCAGATTTACAAGTGCCGACTTTAGTGACTTCACAACAAAGTTTGATTCGTGAATTTTTAAAAGAACATGGTGATGTAATTGTAAAACCATTAGATGGTATGGGTGGAACGGGGATCTTCCGTTTATATCAAGATGGCGTCAATATTGGTTCAACCATTGAAATTTTAACCGAAAATGGTACACAACCGATTATGGCGCAGCGTTATATCCCTGAAATTGTAGATGGTGATAAGCGTATTTTGATGATCAATGGTGTGCCTGTACCGTATTGCTTAGCTCGTATTCCGCAAAATGGTGAAGTTCGTGGCAACTTGGCAGCAGGCGGTTTAGGTGAAGCGCGTCCATTGACTGAAAATGATAAAGCCATTGCCGCTCAAGTGGGGCCATTTTTAAAAGAAAAAGGTTTGGTTTTTGTAGGATTAGATGTGATTGGAAATTATGTCACAGAAATTAATGTCACCAGTCCAACCTGTATTCGTGAAATTGATGCACGATTTGGTACATCTATCGCTGATGATTTATTTGATGTTTTAGAAGCTGGAAAATCAGCATAATTGGTCTAGCTGTGTTAAATCATCCGATGATTTAACAGTTTTAGATTGGATGAAAGCAATAAAAACAGAGTCTTTGAAGACTCTGTTTTTATTTCAAAGTATGAGGACGTGTAGGGAAATTTAAAAAATAATCAATAATTAAACAATTTTTAGCAGATTAATGATAAAAGTAGTTTAAACTTTCAAATCAGTAGAAAAAAACAATGATCGGTTTGGTGAAAAAAAGTAAATAATCTTTTCCCCATAGCTGTTTGTGATTACAATTGCTTTTTTAAATATTCGCTAAACATTTATTTTTGAATTGAAGAATTAAACCGTGACCAAACCTCAACAAAGCACACCCAAACACGTCATGATGATGGCGGCAGGGACGGGTGGACATGTATTCCCTGCATTGGCAGTTGCGAAAGAATTGCAACAACAAGGCTGTCAGGTGTCTTGGTTGGCGACTCCAACGGGTATGGAAAATAGACTTTTACAACAACACGATATTCCAATTTATCAAATTGATATTCAAGGTGTACGTGGTAATGGTATTGTCCGTAAATTGGCTGCACCATTCAAAATTTTAAAAGCAACACTCAGTGCAATGCGCTACATGAAACAGCTTAAAGTTGATGCAGTTGCAGGCTTTGGCGGTTATGTCGCAGGACCTGGTGGTTTGGCTGCTCGTTTGTTGGGTATTCCTGTGATTATTCACGAGCAAAATGCAGTTGCAGGCTTTACTAATACGCAATTGTCACGTATTGCCAATATAGTTTGTGAAGCTTTTCCAAATACGTTTCCCAAAAGTGATAAAATTGTGACAACAGGCAATCCTGTTCGTGCGGAAATTACTGCAATATATAACCCATCTTTCCGTTATAAAGAGCGTGAAGCTGTACAAGAACCTATTCATATACTGATTGTCGGTGGGTCTTTGGGTGCACAAGCGTTAAATGAGTGTGTTCCTCAAGCATTAAAACAATTGAATGTTCCATTAAAAGTGTTTCATCAATGTGGGCAAAATAAACAAGATGCAACACAAGCATGCTATGCAAATGCGCCAGAAAACCTTCAAATAGAAGTACAACCTTTTATTGAAGATATGGCTCAAGCCTATAGCAATGCGGATTTAATTATTTGCCGTGCAGGTGCGCTCACTGTGACTGAAGTAGCAACTGCAGGTGTGGCAGCAATATTTGTTCCATTGCCAAGTGCTGTAGATGATCATCAAACTGCCAATGCTAAATTTTTGGAAAATTCTGGTGCTGCGAAAATTTGTCCGCAAAGCACGATGACACCTGATTCGTTAAAAGATTTATTAACGCCGTTGATGAACCGTCAACTTTTGATGGAAATGGCTGTAAAAGCTCGTCAACAAGCTCAACCAGATGCGACACAACGCGTGGTTGGTTTAATTCAAGATTTGTAAGTTAGAGTAAATTATGTCTCCAACAAGCCCTGCTGATAAAGCAAAAAGCCTGATTAAAATTCCAGAAATGCGCCGTATCAAACATATCCATTTTGTCGGTATTGGCGGCGCAGGGATGTGTGGAATTGCAGAAGTATTGAAAAATCAAGGCTATAAAGTTTCTGGTTCAGACATTAAACCGTCTAAAACCACAGCTCAACTTGAAGAAAATGGGATTAAAGTTTTTATTGGGCATTCGGCTGATAATATTAAAGGTGCGAACGTTATTGTTGTTTCAACAGCGATTGATCCTGAAAACTTAGAAGTTAAAGCCGCGATTGAAACACGTACGCCAGTGGTGCGCCGTGCAGAAATGCTGGGTGAACTGATGCGTTACCGTCATGGTATTGCTGTTGCAGGAACACATGGTAAAACCACAACAACAAGTTTAGTGACGTGTATGTTGGCGGAAGAAAATATGGATCCGACTTATGTTATCGGTGGTTTGTTGAACCGTACAGGTGTCAATGCCGCATTGGGTGCGAGTCGTTTTATTGTTGCAGAAGCAGATGAATCAGATGCATCATTTTTGCATTTAGAGCCTATGGCTGCAATCGTAACCAATATCGATGCAGATCATATGGATACCTATGGCGGTAGCTTTGATGTATTGAAAGACACTTTTGTAAAATTCTTACAAAAAATGCCGTTTTATGGTTTGGCTGTTGTCTGTGGTGATGACGCTAATATTCGTGAAATCATGCCACGTATTGGTCGTCCAGTTTTAACTTATGGTTTTAATGAAGATAATGATATCCGTGCTGTCGATGTTGAACAGATAGGCATGCAGTCACACTTTAGTGTTTTACGTAAAGGTCGTGAACCATTACGTCTTACCATTAACCTACCGGGTTTGCATAATATTTTAAATGCCTTGGCTGCGATTGGTATTGCAACGGATGAAGGTGTTTCGGATGCTGCAATCGCACGAGCCTTAGAAAGCTTTAGTGGTGTTGGCCGCCGTTTCCAAGTTCAAGGTGAATTTGAACTGGGCGAAGGGACTGTGAAACTGGTGGATGACTATGGTCACCATCCTAAAGAGGTTGAAGCGACGATTAAAGCTGCACGTGCAAGCCATCCAGATCGCCGTTTGGTCATGATGTTCCAACCACACCGTTTTAGTCGTACACGTGACTGTTTCGATGATTTTGTAGATGTATTGTCACAAGTTGACCAATTATTGCTTTTAGAAGTTTATTCTGCTGGTGAGAAGCCTATTGTTGGCGCAGATAGTCGTGCTTTGGCACGCAGTATTCGCTTACGTGGAGAGGTTGAGCCGATCCTGATTGATCCTGTGGAAGGTAATTTACCCAATGCCATTCAAAAAGTGTTACAAGCAAATGACTTGTTATTGACACAAGGTGCGGGTAACGTGGGGGCGATTTCTGTAGAATTAGCTCAGAACAAACTTTATTTAAAATAATTGCATAAAGTGGCTTTATTCAGTCAAAGCAATAGAATAGAGTCAAGTAATTGAATTAAATTGACTAACTTATAAGTTTAAGGATTTAAACGTGTCAAATGCTTCTAAATTCGGCAAAGTAGCGGTATTGCTTGGTGGGAAATCTGCTGAGCGTGAGGTGTCATTAGATAGTGGTAAAGCTGTATTAGAAGCACTATTACGTTCAGGGGTAAATGCGGAAGGTTTTGATCCGCATGAACGTAGCGTGACTGAACTTGTAAATTATGACCGTGCTTTTATTGTATTGCATGGTCGTGGTGGTGAAGATGGTCAAATTCAAGGAACATTAGAATGGATGAATGTGCCGTATACAGGTACTGGCGTTCAAGGTTCTGCAATTGGTATGGACAAAGTCAAAACTAAGCAAATTTGGCAAGGGTCTGATTTACCGACTGCACCATATCGTATCATCAATAAAGATTCTGATTTAAATGAAGTGATTGAAAGTCTGGGGTTGCCTTTAATTATCAAACCTGTGCACGAAGGTTCGAGTGTAGGTATGAGCAAGGTTGAAAAAGCTGAAGACCTTGCCGCTGCAATAGATAAAGCAACTGTACATGATGCAATAGTGATGGCTGAAAAATGGATTACAGGTCGTGAATATACGATTTCATTCCTTCATGGTCAGCCGCTACCTGTGATTCGTTTACAGCCGCCTGCAGATGTTGCATTCTATGACTATGAAGCAAAATATAACCGTAATGATGTGGAATATGGTATTCCGTGTGGTTTGAGTGAGTCAGAAGAAAAACGTTTACAAGAATTATGTTTACGTGCATTTCAAGCCGTTGGAGCGAGTGGTTGGGGACGTATTGATGCAATGCTCGATGAGCAAGGCCATTTCTGGTTGTTAGAAGTGAATACTGTGCCTGGTATGACCAGTCATTCTTTAGTGCCCAAAGCAGCAAATGCTGTAGGTTATAGTTTTGATGAGTTATGTGTCGCAATTCTGGAACAAACATTAACGGAACAAGCACACTAAGTTTATGGCTCAACTTCCTGCTTCAATGCGCCGTAAACGCGCGGCCATTACATCCATTCATGACAAGCCGCCTACACGTAAGGATAAACTTCTAAACGTGGGAAGTTGGTTGCTCATGCTGATTGCTGTAGTGGTTTTATTGGCAGGAATATACGGGTTATATAAAGTGATTACCGATGGAAGAGTCGCAACCCTTGAAGTGGTTGGAGCAAATTCGGCGGTAGAAACACAATTTATGTCACAACATTTAACACCTGTTGTGAAAGATAATTATTTTACTTCGGATTTAGAACAAATCCGAGATAAAGCCCTTGAAGTATCATGGGTCGATCATGTTGTTGTTTCACGTGCATGGCCTAACGGTATTCGAGTGCGGGTTATGCCGCGTCATGCGATTGCTCGTTGGGGAACTGGGCGATTGTTGAGTGATGCTGGGGATGTCTATATAGAAGCCGTGATGAAAAAACATTCAAACCTGCCATTGCTTCATGGGCCCCTCAGCCAATCCAAAGTCATGATGCGTCGTTATAATGAGATTAATCAATTATTCCATCCAGTCAATTTGCGTTTAAAAGAGTTATATCTTACAGAGCGAATGACTTGGTTTATGCAGTTTGATTCAGGGTTACGCATTATTGTGGACCAAGATCAAACTATGAGTAAGCTACAACGTTTAAGCCATTTGGCACAAACAGATTTGAAACCCGTTTGGTCGAATATTTCTGCGATTGATTTGCGCTACCGAAATGGGTTGGCAATTCAATGGAGAAATTCAACGCCACCCAAAATTTTGAATGGTCAATTTGTTGTAACCAGTAATGACATAGCCGTTGCAGGTGGGGTAGTTGCAAAGCCATAATACTTGGCTGGATAAAGAGGCATTAAGCCAAACATAAACAATGAAGATAATGGTAGTGATGCGATGAATGAAGCTGTTCCCTCGGTTGTTGCGATAGACATTGGGACACATAAAGTTTCAGTACTGATTGGTAAAGTACATGCTCCTGATAATATTCAGGTCATTGGCATGGCTAGTGCTCGCAATAAAGGAATGAATAAAGGTAAAATTGTGAGCCTGGATAAAGTCACAAATGCGATAAAACAAGCCGTTCAAGAAGCTGAAGATATGGCTGAATGTCGTATACATTCGGCATGGGTATCTATTCCAAGCACTGACTTACAGAGCCATTATGCAATTGGTCGAACTCCAATTTCGAATGTTGAACGAACCATTACAACCACAGAAGTTGTTCGAGTATTAGAGCTTGCCAAAGCCAGTCATATGACGGCAGATCATTATTTAGCAAGTGCTGTGCCTTTAGGTTTTGAGCTGGATGATTCAGCTGAATGGGTACAAAACCCAATTAATTTATCTGCTAATAGTATGACTGCACATTATCAATTGATGATGATGCCAATCGGAACTATGCAAAATCTTGATCGTGCAATGAAAGGTGCCAATATTTCGGTTGAGAAAATGGTAGTGTCTTGTTTGGCAACTGCGGAAGCAAGTTTGCTGAAAGATGAAAAAGAATATGGTGTCTGCCTTGTTGATATTGGTGCAGGTACAACCAATATTGCAGTGTATATTGAAGGACATTTAGTTCTCGCACATACCATTCAGCGTGGTGGTGAAAATGTGACTCGTGATATCGCAGCTGTATTGCAAACCACAACAGATGAAGCTGAACGAATCAAGTTGTTACATGGTTGTGTAGATATTCATCAAGTTAAACCTGATCATATGATTCAGTTTGAGGGAATAGATGGCCCACAAACCATTAGCCGTATTGAACTTTCTGAGATTATCATTGCACGTTACGAAGAAATTTTGAGCATGGTAAGAGCAGAGTTAGAGCGACACGGTGCGTTACAAAGTTTATATCATGGTGTGGTTTTGACGGGTGATGTGTGCCAAATTGAAGGAATGGTCACATTGGCACGTAAAATGTTAGGTGTCTCTGCACATCTTGGAAACCCACCGTTACAAGTGGTTGCAGATGATCAGCACTTACCATCTTTGCGTCGTTCCATGTATGCTACAGCAGCTGGATTATTATTATTTAGTCAAAGTGATATGCAAGAAGCAATAGAAGAGTCTGAAGTACAAAGCGAACGACCATTTTTAGATCGGATTGTAAGTGGTTGGAACGCTTTGAATAACAAATTAAAAGGCATTTTTTAGGTATATTTTTTTGGGAATATTGTTAGGAAGTTGTAAGCATGCCGTCCAAAACTTGACAAGCTTTGCAATGAGCAGCATCCTAAAAACAATTTTTATTATTGAAGATCAAGGCAGTATACGGGCTTAAGTGACTGCCAAATATATTAGGAAATTTAAAGGTCATGGCCTCATTTGAATTTTTAGAAGATGAACAAACCGATAACAACGGTCAAGCCCGTTTTACTGTGTTTGGTGTAGGCGGCGGCGGCGGTAATGCTGTTCAGCACATGGTGCAATCTGACATCAAAGGCGTAAAATTTGTTTGTGCAAATACAGATAAACAAGCCCTTGATCGTATGAATGCTCCATTTAAAATGCAATTGGGTGAGCAAAGTACCCGTGGTTTAGGTGCTGGTGCTAATCCAGATGTTGGTCAAGTTGCTGCTGAAGAAAGCCGTGAGCAAATCCGTCAACACCTTGAAGGTGCGGACATGGTATTTGTTACTGCAGGCATGGGTGGTGGTACGGGTACTGGTGCTGCACCTGTCGTGGCTGAAATTGCTCAAGAAATGGGCATTCTTACTGTAGGTGTGGTGACAACGCCATTTAATTTTGAAGGTCGTCGCCGTCAGCGTTCTGCTGAAAAAGGCATTGAAGCTTTAGAGCAACATGTAGACTCTTTAATTATTATTCCAAACCAGCGCTTACTCAGCGTTTATGGTGACATCTCTATGCAGGATGCTTACCGTAAAGCGGATGACGTGTTGTTAAATGCAGTACGTAGTATTTTCGATCTTGTGGTACGTCCAGGTCATATCAACCTTGACTTTGCCGACTTAAAAACTGCGATGAGTACGCGCGGTTATGCGATGATGGGTGAAGGGAAGAGCAGTGGTCCAGATCGCGCTGAAGAAGCTGCACGTTTGGCGATCCGCAGTCCATTGTTAGATAATGTCAATATTATGAATGCCAAGGGTGTGTTAATTAACATCACTGGTGGTGCAGATGTGACATTACGCGAAACTGAAATCATTACCGATGTTGTTAACCAAATTGTCGATCTTGAAGAAGGTGAAGTATTCTTTGGTACTGTATTTGATCCAGATGCGCGTGATGAAATTCGTGTGACTGTCATTGCGACAGGCTTAACACGTAATGCATCAGATGCGAATGATGCAAAACGTAGAATGTCTACGAACACGACTAATACCGCATATTCGCAACAGCATGTGGCGCAAAATACAGTCGTGGATGAAGATGATATTCCTGCGATTAACAAACGCCAAGAGGAATCTACGGCAGCACCAAGTTCTAACGCACGTTCAACGCCAATGAGTATTCAAGATTATTTGAAAAATCAACAGCGTAAATAGTTGATAATTCTTAAAAAGAATTGATGTGATCAAAAAAGGTAGTGAGATTCATTACCTTTTTTGTTTTTTATCAATGGTTAAATGTGCTAACGTATAACGGATTTGAGAATTGAAGACCGAATAAGCATGTTGAAACAACGTACCCTGAATCGAGTCGTTAAAGCGAGTGGCATCGGACTACATAGCGGACAAAAAGTCATGATTAACTTTTTGCCCCATGTGGCGGATGGGGGTATTGTATTTCGCCGAATCGATTTAAACCCACCTATTGATATTCAAGCAGATGCAATGCTGATTCAAGAAGCATTCATGTGTTCAAATTTGGTCAACAATGAGGCTAAAGTGGGTACGATTGAACATGTGACCAGTGCGATTGCGGGTTTAGGTATAGACAACCTAATTGTTGAAGTTTCTGCCTCTGAAATCCCGATTATGGATGGCAGCGCAGGACCGTTTATTTATCTGCTCATGCAAGGTGAGTTGGTTGAACAAGATGCACCGAAAAAATTTATTAGAATTTTAAAACCTGTAGAAGCTTTAATTGAAGATAAACGTGCCAGTTTTTCTCCACACGATGGATTTCAAATTAATTTCACGATTGATTTTGACCATCCAGCATTTGCCAAAGAATATCAATCTGCAACCATCGACTTTTCTACAGAAACATTTGTCTATGAAGTCAGTGGTGCACGTACTTTTGGATTTATGAAAGACTTGGATTATTTAAAAGCGAATAATTTGGCTTTAGGTGCAAGTTTGGATAATGCGGTTGGTTTAGATGATACTGGTGTGGTCAATGAAGAAGGCTTACGTTTTGCTGATGAGTTCGTTCGTCACAAAATTTTAGATGCTGTTGGTGATTTATATTTGCTTGGACACCAAATTATTGCCAAGTTTGATGGTTATAAATCTGGACATGCACTGAATAATCAGCTTTTACGCAATGTGAAAAGTGATCCAACGAGCTATGAAATTGTAACATTTGATGACGAAAAATTATGCCCAATACATTTTGTAAGTGTGACATAAGTTATTGTCTTTTAGGGGTTCTGTTATAGTATAACAAGGTTGACTGTGATATCGATCACATTTTAATCACTGCTAAATCATAAATATTACTATATTGGTTACTTTTTATTGCTTGCCAAACGTAGTAGAGCTTGGCTAAGCTTAGGGTCGCTCACAAAGCTGGCGGCATTTTGTAACATATCTGCTGTTGCAGCTTCGATGCTTTTTGTTGTTTTATTGGATTGCTTGTGTGTTTCGGTTTCTTGTTGTTGATTCCGTAAACGAACTTGTAATTTCTGCAAATCACGTAATTCGCTGATTTGTGATAATTGAGAAATATACTGTTTTTGAAGATAACCGAGTTGACTAATCATGGCTTGATTTTCACCGGTGATGGTCAAAATACCGTATTGATAACAGACAACTTGCCATACCTCGGGTTGGGGTAATAGCGGTTGAATTAATTTAGTAAGTTTTTGCCATTCAGCAACTTGCTTTGTAAGAAACGATAAGTTTCCTGTTTTTATGTGTTGTCTTGTTGGTTGAAAGACGTTTTTTGGTTCAGACATACATTGTTCCTACATGGTGATGTCCTATCTTAAGCGCTCATTTCAGTTGATATCAAGGATGAGATCACGCAAGGGAATTAACTAAGAACAGTTTAAGAGGTTTTTTATGCATACGCGACGTATTTTATTGGCTTTTTCATTGGCCGCTTCAGCTGCTTCATTTGCATTCGCTGATTTGGTTCAAGTCAAGACTCAAAATTCATCAGCTCCTGATCGTTTAGAACAACTATCTAAAACATTATCTCAAGGCTCTTATACCCATCCAGATGATCTTGATCTTCCTGCTAGCGCTAAAGTGAGTGTCACTTTACGTAGTCAAGACAAGCCAATTGAATTGAATAATGAAAGCATTGCCAAAAAATACGGTTCAAGCTCAACTTCTACCAATTCGAATTCAAGCTCTCGCTATACTGGAAACTCTCCTTATTCATGGTTAGTCACTCATCCATTGCCAGATCTTAAGCGTGTCAGTTCAGATTTTGGTGGTCGTAATATGGGTGGTCGTGCTGAACATCACTCAGGTTTAGATATGTCTGCGCCAAGTGGTACACCAATTTATGCGACTGGTCCAGGTATTGTAACCAAGTCGGGTTGGGGTACGGGTTATGGTCAATATGTTGAAATTAATCATGGTAATGGTTATATCACGCGTTATGCGCATGCTTCACGTTTAGTTGCTCGTGTCGGTGACCAAGTGCAAGCGGGCGATCATATTGCCAATGTCGGTTGTACGGGGCGTTGTACGGGTCCACATTTACATTATGAAGTAGTGAAAGATGGTCAGCGTAAGAACCCATCTTCTTATTTAGCGATGTTGCCTTAAATTTAGAGATTAAATATTTTAAGACTGAATGGCTTAAAGTATTTAGGGCATAAAATGTTGCTTTATATCACTAGATTGGCAGCTCGTTTTTAAAGAATTAGATACAATATTCAAAGTATCATCAAATGAAATTAGTATTGTATAAATAACCGCCTAAATTGGCGGTTTTTTGTTGTTCTGTGTAAAATTTGGTGAGTCACTATTTAGTTACTAAATAATGCACACAATCCTCATTCATTTGTAACGATAACTTAACAAGCCTAAAACATGGTACATATAAGATATAGAATTTAGATCAAGGAATAGGTGTGTTATGGCGTATTTTGGTGATACAGACGCTCAAGAAACCCAAGAATGGCAAGATGCCTTTGATTCCGTGTTGCAACATATGGGAACGGATCGTGCTGCTTTTTTATTAGAAAAATTATATCAACAAGCGATTGCGAAGCATGTTCCTATTCAACGTATCAATACACCGTATTTAAATACAATCTCTGTGGAAGAATCTCCTGCAATGCCGGGTGATCAGGATATGGAACGCCGTATCCGTGCTTTAATTCGTTGGAATGCTTTAGCAATGGTGCTGCGTGCCAATAAAACAGGTGATGACTTGGGTGGTCACTTGGCAAGCTTTGCATCTTCTGCAACTTTATATGATGTTGGTTTTAACCATTTCTTCCGCGCCAATAGCGATAGTTTTGGCGGTGATATGATCTATTATCAAGGTCACTGTGCACCTGGTATTTATGCACGTTCATATCTTGAAGGTCGTTTAACTGAAGATCAGTTGAATAATTTCCGTCGTGAAGTCGGTGGTCAGGGTCTTTCAAGCTATCCGCATCCTTATTTGATGCCAGATTATTGGCAGTTCCCCACTGTATCGATGGGTCTTGGCCCAATTATGTCGATCTATCAAGCGCATATTCAAAAATATTTGATGAATCGTAGATTGATTAAAGAAGAAGATCGCAAGGTTTGGGCATATTTGGGTGATGGTGAAATGGATGAGCCAGAAAGTCTTGGCGCTATTTCACTGGCAGGACGTGAAAAACTCGATAACTTAATTTGGGTTGTGAACTGTAACTTACAGCGTCTAGATGGCCCTGTTCGTGGTAATGGTAAAATTATTCAAGAACTTGAGTCAGTTTTCCGCGGTGCAGGCTGGCGTGTCATTAAAGTGGTATGGGGTCGTCATTGGGATTCATTACTCGATAAAGATACTTCAGGTGCGCTCAAAGCACGTATGGCTGAAGCTGTAGATGGCGATTATCAACGTTATCAAGTGAAAGGCGGTGCTTATACCCGTGAAAAATTCTTTGGTAAGTACCCAGAAGCTGCTGAGTTGGTTAAAGACTTAAGCGATGAAGATATTGAGAATTTAAATCGTGGTGGACACGACCCTTCTAAAGTTTATGCAGCTTATGCCGCAGCGACAAAGAGTAATGGTCAGCCAACGGTTATTTTAGCGCATACCGTAAAAGGTTATGGCTTGTCTGAAGAAATTGAAGCAGTCAACAAAACGCATCAAATTAAAAAAATGCAGATTGACTCGCTGAGATATGTACGTGATCGCTTTAACTTGCCGTTTACAGATGAGCAATTACAAGAAGTACCGTTATATCGTCCAAGTGAAAATTCACCTGAATTGAAGTATATGAAGGCTCGTCGTGAAGCATTGGGTGGTTATTTACCTGCGCGTCGCAAAGACAGCGAAATATTAGATATTCCAGAACTTTCAGTTTTTGATGGTGTACTCAAAGGGAGTGCTGGTAAAGAACAATCTACTACGATGGTGATGGTACGTTTAATTGCTGCTTTGTTAAAAGAGAAAGCGATTAAAGACCGTGTTGTACCGATTGTTCCTGATGAAGCACGTACTTTTGGTTTAGAAGGTATGTTCCGTCAATTGGGTATCTATGCAGCGCATGGTCAGAATTATACCCCTGAAGACCAAGAACAGCTCATGAACTATCGTGAAGCAAAAGACGGTCATATGCTTCAGGAAGGCATTAACGAAGCAGGTGCGATGAGCGCATGGTCTGCACTGGGTACAAGTTATTCAACCAATAACCTGCCAATGATTCCAATGTATATGTATTACTCTATGTTCGGTTTCCAACGTATTGGTGATATTGCATGGGCAGCAGGCGACTCACAGGCGCAAGGTTTCTTACTTGGCGCAACAGCAGGCCGTACCACTTTGAACGGTGAAGGTTTACAGCATCAAGATGGTCATTCACATATTTTAGCCAATACTATTCCTAACTGTGTATCTTATGACCCATGTTTCGGTTATGAATTAGCTGTGATCGTGCATGATGGTTTAAAACGCATGTATGTGAATCAGGAACGTGTGTTCTATTACTTAACTGTAATGAACGAAAATTACGAACACCCTGAAATGCCTGAAGGCGTAGAAGACGGTATTAAGCGTGGTATGTATCAGCTTGAACAAGATACTAAAGCGACTGTTCAGTTGCTTGGTTCGGGTGTGATTTTACGTGAAGTGATTAAAGCTGCAAAAATCCTACGTGATGAGTATCAAATCCATTCTAATGTATGGAGTGTTACGAGCTACAACGAGTTGGCACGTGACGGTATGGCTGTAGAAGAATACAACCGTTTACATCCACTTGAAGATGGTAAAGAGTCTTGGGTTTCTCAGTTGTTGCGTGACACAGATGGTATCGTGGTTTCTGCGACAGATCATATGCGTGCGTATAGCGAACAAATCCGTGCTTATCTTCCAGACAACCGTCCATTCGTGGCTTTAGGAACAGATGGATATGGTCGTTCAGATACTCGTGGTAATTTGCGTAGCTATTTTGGTGTAGATGCTGCTCACATTGTGGTTGCGACATTGAAAAAGTTAGCAGACGAAGGCGAGGTAGATGCACGTTTAGTGAAAGATGCAATCTCTTCATTTGAATTGGATGTAGATCGCCCAGTCGCTTGGTTACCTCAAGCGCACCCATCTGTTTCAGAAGTTGCAGCTTATACAGAATCAAGTGAGGAGAAATAATAATGCAAATTAAAACTCCTGATATTGGTGTAGATAAAGCCACTGTCGCTGAAATTTTAGTCAAAGTTGGCGATACGATTTCTGTCGATGACAGCATCGTTTTGCTTGAGTCGGATAAAGCCTCTGTTGAAGTGCCAAGCACTTTGGCAGGGGTAGTCAAAAGTATTGCTGTATCTGAAGGTGATGAGGTTTCAGAAGGTGCTGTACTGATTGAAGTTGAATCTGCTGATGCAACTGCGACAAACGACGCACCAATGGTTCAGGCAGCTGTGAAAGCTGAACCTGCTGTAGACGTTAAAGCAGAACAAGTTGCGGCAGTGGCGAGTGCTCCTGTAGCTACTTCAACGCAAACAGTAGAAGTGAAAGTGCCTGATATTGGCGTGGAAAAAGCACTGGTCGGTGAGATTCTAGTCAAAGTCGGTGATGAAATTGCCGTTGAAGACAGTATTGTTGTGGTCGAATCTGACAAAGCCACAGTTGAAGTTCCAAGTACAGTCGCAGGAATTGTCGAAAGTATTATTGTCAAAGAAGGTGACAGTGTCAAAGAGGGCGTGGTACTGATTACAGTGAAAACTGTAGGAGCTCCAACGAGTTCAGTGGCAGAACCTTCTAAAGCGACCCCACAAACGGCAGCAACGCCGACTCAAATTACTGCACAAGAGTCATCAGCACCAACCCAATCGGGTAAAGTTGAAATTGCTGTTCCTGATCTTGGTGTAGATAAAGCCACGATTTCTGAAATTTTAGTTAATGTGGGCGATACAGTTGAAAAAGACCAGAGCCTATGTGTTGCTGAGTCGGATAAAGCCTCTGTAGAAGTACCAAGTACGGTTGCAGGTACGGTGACGGCGATTCATGTGGAATTGAATCAGTCCGTGAGCCAGGGCACGGCTTTAGTGACAATTGAAGCACAAGGTCAGACTGCACCAGTACCGCAAGACAAACCAGCTGCTCAAGTACTACAAGCTGCATCAACACCAGCTGCTAAAACGACAGTATCAGCTTCCAAAGCTGAAGTAGCAGTTGCTCAAGCAGGTACTGAAAAGTTATCTAAAGCACAACAAGCTGAAAATGCTAAAGTGTATGCAGGTCCTGCGGTACGTAAACTTGCACGTGAATTGGGTGTTGTGCTGTCTCAGGTAAAATCATCTGGGCCGCATGAACGTGTGATCAAAGATGATGTGTTTGCCTATGTGAAAACTCGTCTGACTGCACCACAAGTTGCTCCTGTAGCAAGTACAACAGCTGTAGCTTCAGGTTTGCCTGCATTACCAGATTTCAGTGCATTTGGCGGTGGTGAAGTCGCTGCAATGACACGTTTGCAACAGGTTTCTGTTCCACAATTGTCATTGAATAACTTTATTCCACAAGTAACGCAGTTTGATTTAGCTGATATTACTGAGCTTGAAGCTTGGCGTGGTGAGCTAAAAGGTAAATTTAAACAAGATGGTATTAGTTTAACCATCCTTGCTTTCATTGCCAAAGCTGTAGCTTTCTTACTGAAAGAAGAACCTTATTTCGCAGGGCATTTGGCGGATGATCAAAAAGGTGTGTTATTACGCAATGAAATCCACATGGGTATTGCTGTTGCAACTCCAGATGGTTTGACTGTTCCGGTATTGCGCAATCCTGATCAAAAATCGATAAAGCAAATTGCTATTGAATTGGGTGAGTTGAGCAAAAAAGCACGTGATAAGAAACTTTCTCCGAAAGACTTACAAGGTGCAAACTTTACCATTACCAGTCTGGGTTCAATTGGTGGTACTGCATTCACACCATTGGTTAATTGGCCTCAAGTAGCGATTTTAGGAATTTCACCTGCGACCATGCAACCTGTATGGAATGGTTCTAGTTTTGATCCTAAGTTGATGTTGCCATTATCATTATCATATGATCATCGTGTTATTAATGGTGCAGATGCAGCACGTTTTAGCAATAAATTGACCAAGCTTTTGGCTGATATTCGTAATATTTTGCTTTAAGCTTCATTAATCAATATGATGAATTTAAAAACCTGCTTCGGCAGGTTTTTTGATTTTTAGACGATGAAATATATTTTCTTGGATGAATTTCATTGAAATGTCATCCTAAGCACTTTAAAATAGAGTTCACTTCATTGGGGAGTAGCCGCTATTCATTTTTGCAAAAAGAATGAATAGGTGATGATCAACATAATTGCTCAACAGAGCGTGGTCATCATAGCAAAGAAC
This sequence comes from Acinetobacter psychrotolerans, assembly GCF_048552595.1. Classification (NCBI taxonomy): domain Bacteria; kingdom Pseudomonadati; phylum Pseudomonadota; class Gammaproteobacteria; order Moraxellales; family Moraxellaceae; genus Acinetobacter; species Acinetobacter psychrotolerans. The sequence continues at coordinate 21,663 of NZ_JBIMDK010000001.1, forward strand.
CAATTTAGCTGAAGATGATGTTTTATTGCGTCCTCAGTTATCTTTTGTTGGCAAGACCTTTGATTTATCACTCTGCGTTGAATAGGCGACTATTCTTTTTGGCTAGCAGGAGGGATAGGTCATCGGTAAATATTGCTAGCCAGAGACCCCAACATGTTATCTGCATTCTTCATCTCTTTAGTGGTTGTTGCGCTATCTGAAATGGGTGATAAAACCCAACTGCTTGCCTTGCTTCTAGCTGCAAAATTCCGCAAACCGATTCCTATTTTATTCGCAATTTTACTCGCTACCATTCTCAATCATGGTGTATCTGCCGTACTTGGACAATGGATCACCACTGTACTTAGTCCTACCGTATTATTATGGATCGTGTCGCTGGGCTTTATTGCAATGGCGGGTTGGCTGCTGATTCCTGATGAATTGGATGATGAATCTGAAAGCATTAATAAATGGCAAAAATATGGCGTGTTTGGTGCGACTTTTGTATTGTTCTTCCTTGCTGAAATTGGTGATAAAACCCAAATTGCCACAGTTGCTTTAGCCGCTCGCTTTGACAGTGTAGGTTGGGTGACTTTGGCGACAACGCTCGGCATCATGCTTGTGAATGCGCCTGCAGTATTTATTGGTAATAAACTCGCAGATAAATTGCCTATTGCATTAATTCATAAAATTGGTGCAGCTATTTTCTTGATTATCGGTGTTGCTGCATTGGTTCAACATTATTTTTTCTAAAGCCTGATCGTAGCTAAAAATATTTCATTCAATTCTATTTAAAACCCTACTTAGTTTAGGGTTTTTTACTTTTATGAGAAAAATCACACAAATAATAATCAAACTTAGGGTGTGTCTTTATTGTAACTATAAAGAAAACCTTATATGTTGTATGGAATAAGTAAAGATTTATTTTAAAAAATGTTTTGGGGTTTTTGGGTATGGCTTTAGATCGCACCACGTCACATGTTTTGTTTGATAATGGCATTCATAAATGCATTAGTTTTACCAGTTTAGTTAAGGGTGAAGGTGTACAAGCCAATCAGTTTTTAATTTTGAATAATGACCGTGCAGCAGTGTTGGATCCAGGTGGTGATTTGACTTATGTACCACTGACCATGGAGTTGAATAAATATACTCGTTTACAAAATTTAGACTATGTCATGGCATCACATCAAGATCCAGACATTATTACGTCTATGCCGCGTTGGTTGGTTTATACAGATGCCAAAGTGGTTGCTTCAAAATTATGGGCACGCTTTTTACCACATTTAAATTCAGCATTTATGAGTGATCGTATGAAAGGCGGTTGGCTGGAGCGTTTAATCGAATTACCTGACCAAGGCGGTTCTATTCCATTGGGCGAAACTCGAATTATTGTTGTGCCTGCTCATTTTTTACATTCTGTTGGTAACTTCCAATTTTACGATCCAATTTCAAAAATTTTATTTTCGGGTGATATGGGTGCTTCAATTGTTGATGATGCGACTGCACCGATTGAGAGTTTTTTATCACATATTCCAAGCATGCACGGTTTTCATCAGCGTTATATGTGTAGCAATCGCATTATCCGTCTGTGGGTGAAAATGGTGCGCCAAATGGATATTGAAATGATAGTGCCACAACACGGTAAGCCATTTGTTGGTAAAGAGATGATTAATCAATTCTTAGATTGGATTGAAAATTTACAGTGTGGTATCGATTTGATGGACGAATCGATTTTTACTTGTCCTAAATAAAAAAACTGAAAAATGTATTGAGTTTTTAAGTCAATGTTCTTAGGATTTTCGAACAAAATTTAATTTGATAACGAGAATCTTAAGAAATGTTATCTCAAATTGCAGCGCAGGATGCGTGTTTAAGCTGTGGAGCGTGTTGTGCCTTCTTTCGAGTGTCCTTTTATTGGGCAGAAGGGGATGTTATGCCGCAAGAAGTGGTAGAGCCACTAACCGCTGTTTATTCTTGTATGAAAGGCACCAATCAACAACAACCGCGCTGTGTCATGCTTTCGGGTGAAATTGGTCAGCAGGTGAGTTGTACAATGTATGAGCAGCGGAGTTCCAGTTGTAAAGAGGTTCAGGCAGGCGATGCACAATGCAATAAAGCTCGTTCTGCATATAATTTGATTCCACTCATCGACATTGAACCTGCATATCCAAGTAATGATGAAGACTTTGATCAGGTGTGTTAGCGCTCGATGATGAAAATCCTCAGTCTTATCTTTTTGTTCATAGTTTTGCTTTTTTTATACTTTTTTATTCAACAAAGAACAGCAACCAGTGATCAAGCATTGCTGCAGCAGTGGTGGAAATATAATGGCGATTACAACGCTGGATCGAAATGCTCCGATCTTTATTCTATTTCTGAAACCATGTTGGCAGATCGTGACATATATTGGTTTGTAAAATATCGTTATTTATCAGGTGATATTCTTTTAACTGTTCAAAATCCTCAGTCAAAGTATGCTTGTATTTATGTCTCGAAACGGTGAGAAATTGATTAATTTACAATCAAATATTATAAAAAAAGAGTGATGGCAGCGCTGAATTCATAGACGTTTTATATTCACAGCCTATTTTATAGATAAAAAATATTGAACATTAAGTGTGATAGAGAATAAAAAATCATCACAATAAAAAATGAAACTTAAACTGAAATTTGTATATAATAGCTCACGGAAATTACCAGCGAGACTGTTATGTTGACTATCGTTCAAGAAGCTCTGACCTTCGATGATGTCTTATTACTCCCTGCCTACTCTACTGTCCTCCCAAAAGATGTCTCCCTAAAGACACGCCTTACACGCGGCATCAATCTGAATATTCCTATGGTTTCAGCAGCAATGGATACTGTGACTGAGTCACGTATGGCTATTGCGATGGCGCAAAACGGTGGTATTGGTATTCTACATAAAAACATGGATATTTCTGCACAGGCTGCAGAAGTTCGCCGTGTGAAAAAATTCGAAGCGGGCATGGTGAAAGATCCTATCACTGTCACCCCAGAAACAACTGTTCGTGAGTTATTCGCGATTACTCAAGCCAATAACATCAGTGGTGTACCTGTTGTTAAAGATGGCAAAGTAGTCGGTATTGTGACAGGTCGTGATACACGTTTTGTCACCAATTTAGAACAACCTGTCAGCAATATCATGACGGGTCAGGATCGTCTAGTAACAGTTCGTGAAGGCGAATCTAAAGAACATATTCAAGCATTATTACAACAATACCGTATTGAAAAAGTACTGGTTGTTGGTGAATACAATGAGTTAAAAGGTCTGATTACGGTTACAGATTTCCGTAAAGCAGAACTTTATCCAAATAGCTGCAAAGACGATTTAGGTCGTTTACGTGTTGGTGCTGCTGTTGGTACAGGTGCAGAAACCCCAAGCCGTGTAGAAGCGTTGGTTGAAGCTGGTGTAGATGCGATTGTTGTGGATACTGCACATGGTCATTCTGCAGGTGTAATCGAACGTGTACGTTGGGTGAAAGCAAACTATCCGCAAGTACAAGTGATTGGTGGAAATATTGCAACGGGTGATGCTGCATTGGCATTGCTTGATGCAGGCGCAGATGCAGTTAAAGTAGGTATCGGTCCTGGTTCAATTTGTACTACGCGTATTGTTGCGGGTATTGGTATGCCACAGATGTCTGCAATTGACAGCGTTGCCAATGCACTAAAAGATCAAATTCCGTTAATCGCAGATGGTGGTATCCGCTTCTCTGGCGATATCGCAAAAGCGATTGGTGCAGGTGCAAGTACGATCATGGTTGGTTCACTTATGGCAGGTACAGAAGAAGCCCCTGGTGAAGTTGAATTTTTCCAAGGTCGTTACTACAAAGCTTACCGTGGTATGGGTTCATTGGGTGCGATGGCAGGAGCAACAGGTTCTGCGGATCGTTATTTCCAAGACTCTAAAGCAGGTGCAGAGAAACTTGTACCAGAAGGCATTGAAGGTCGCGTACCTTACAAAGGGCCTATGGGCAATATTGTGCATCAAATGATGGGTGGTTTACGCTCTTCTATGGGGTATACAGGTTCTGCCGTGATTGAAGACCTTCGCCAAAATGCGAAGTTTGTAAAAATTACATCTGCAGGGATGTCTGAATCTCATGTGCATGATGTAACGATCACTAAAGAAGCACCGAACTATCGTGTGGGTTAATTTTTTGTTGTGATTTAATTGAAAAAGCCGTCAAGTTATGACGGCTTTTTTTTTTTGGTGTAAAGTAGTGCTATTGAAAAATTGATTGTTATACAACATATAATAAGTGGGTAAAGAATGAGTTATTTTGGAACAGACGGTATTCGTGGACAATTTGGTCAACTCCCGATTACCCCTGAATTCGCACTGAAATTAGGATTTGCTGCAGGGAAAGTATTAAAGCAAATTAGCCCAAAATCAAAACCAATTGTGGTCATGGGTAAAGATACTCGTTTATCTGGTTATATTTTAGAAGCAGCTTTGCAAGCAGGTTTGAATGCCGCTGGCGTTTATGTACATTTGCTTGGCCCATTACCTACACCTGCTATTGCACATTTAACACGTGCTTTACATGCCAATTTAGGCATTGTGATTTCAGCGTCGCATAATCCATATTTTGATAATGGTATTAAATTTTTCTCAGATGAAGGCAAAAAATTGCCAGATTCAATTCAAGATGCGATCAATAAAGAACTTGAAAACGACATTGTGATTGAAGACACTGCAAATTTGGGCAAAAGTGTTCGTGTTAAAGATGCCAATGGGCGTTATATCGAATTTTGTAAATCGACATTCCCATACCATTATAATCTACGCCATTTAAAAATTGTGGTGGATTGTGCTAATGGTGCAGCGTATAGCGTAGGTCCTGCGGTATTCCGTGAGTTGGGTGCAAAAGTTATTGCAATGTATAACGATCCGGATGGTTTAAATATCAATAAAGATTGTGGTTCAACGCACCCTGAAAGTTTGCAACAAGCTGTGATCGACAATCAAGCAGACTTGGGTATTGCTTTTGATGGTGATGCAGACCGTGTGGTCATGGTCGACCGCCATGGTCAGTTAATTGATGGCGATCACATTTTGTATATTCTTGCGACGCAAGCTAATCATAAGCCAGCAGGGATTGTGGGTACTGTCATGAGTAATATGGCGCTTGAATTGGCACTTGAAAAAGCAGGTGTGCCATTTGTTCGTGCTAATGTTGGTGACCGTTATGTACTACAAAATTTAGAAGAAAAAAATTGGGTCATTGGTGGCGAGCCATCAGGTCATATTTTGACTTTAGATAAGAGTACAACAGGTGATGCCATTATTGCCGCGCTACAAGTTTTAACCGTGATGGTAGAACAGGATAAATCTTTGGATGAGCTTGTTACTGATTTTAAAGTTTTCCCGAATGTATTGGTCAATGTCCGCCTTGAGCAAATGTTTGATCCATTTGCAGTACCTGCTTTAGTCGCTGAATTTGATAAAGCCGAAGTGCAACTCAAAGGTCGTGGACGATTATTGATTCGTAAATCGGGTACAGAGCCTGTGATTCGTGTCATGGTTGAAGGTGATAATCTAAAAGAAGTGACTGATTTAGCAAATTCTTTGGCTGATGCTGTTCGTCAAAATGCAGCTTAATGATTTTAAAGCTCGCTACTTTAAAACTAGGTGCTTTAATAAGTCAGTTTTTAAAAATGTGAATGGGTAAGTTAATCTCCCCCTAACCCCTCTTGAGTAAAGAGGGGAATGAAAGGTCTAGGTTCATGAGTGATGTAATTAAAGATTTAAGCGAGCTTCGCCTCACTTATCAAAAAGGTGAACTTCATGAGGAATATGTGGATGCTGCTCCACATGAGCAATTTCTCGGTTGGTTTAATTCCGCATTAGAAGCAAAACTCCATGAACCTTATGCTATGTCTTTAGCGACCGCAAACGCACAAGGTCGTCCGCATGTACGAACTGTTTTATTACGTGGTGCGACAGAAGCAGGCTATGATTTTTATACCAATTATGACAGTCAAAAGGGTTTGGATTTAGCTGAAAATCCATATGCTGAATTGTTATTTTATTGGGATGAACTGGAACGACAAATTCGTGTGAGCGGTATTGTACGAAAAATATCTGTAGAAGAATCGACAGATTATTATCATAAACGTCCCAGAGATAGCCAAATTGCAGCACATATCAGCACTCCACAAAGTGGCGTGATTGAAAGTCGCGAACTTTTACAGCAAAACTTTCAAGCTTTACATGCTCGTGTTGGTGAACAAGCAGAATTGGTTAAACCTGAATTTTGGGGAGGCTATCGTTTAGAACCAACTTATTATGAATTTTGGCAAGGTCGTCCGAATCGTCTACATGACCGTCTGGCTTATGAAAAAATTGATGGTGCGTGGAAATTACAACGTTTAATGCCATAAGTAATCAAAAAATAATGCAAAAAATTCAAATTAAACAAAGACCATTAGTGACGCGTCCCGATACATTTCAGGGCGTATCGCTTTTCATTGCTGAAATTTTGGCACGTCGTGGCGTTCAGTCTGAACAAGAACTCGATTTAAAACTTAAATATTTACTTGCACCGAATATGAAGGGCTTAGAACAGGCCATTCAAATCATCGATCAAGCCATTGATGAACAGAAAAAAATTGTCATTGTTGGAGATTATGATGCGGACGGTGCGACCAGTACTGCATTGATGATTCTTGCTTTGCGTGAAATGGGGGCGAATGTAAATTATCTTGTTCCAGATCGCTTTAAATATGGTTATGGTTTAACCGCTAAAATTGCTGACTTAGCTTTTGAAACGTATCAGCCTGATCTACTCATTACAGTCGATAATGGTATTTCCAGTCATGCAGGCGTAGCTCAAGCTCAAACGCATGGCATGCAGGTGATTATTACCGATCATCATTTAACCACTAAAGAAACGCCAAAAGCCGAAGCGGTGGTCAATCCAAATCAGCTCGGTTGTGAATTTCCAAGTAAAGCTTTGGCAGGTGTGGGCGTTGCATTTTATTTATTGGCAAATTTAACGAGTCATCGTGCAAAATTAGCAAAATCTACAGCAAAAATCAGCCAATATTTAGATCTGGTTGCTTTGGGAACCTATGCCGATGTCGCGAGTTTGGATTATAACAACCGAATTTTAGTCGATGCTGGTGTTAAACGTATTCAACAAAATCAATGTCGTATGGGTATTAGTGCATTGTTGGATATTGCAGGGCGTGATCCTGCAGAGTTAAAAGCTTCTGATTTAGGTTTTGTCCTTGGACCCAGAATTAACGCAGCAGGGCGTATGGATACCATGGACATTGGTATTGAATGTTTACTCGCCAGTGAAATGCAAGCGGCTTATGCTTTTGCACAGCAACTGAATGATTTAAATTTAGAACGTCGTCAAGTCGAGTCACAGATGAAGCAAGAAGCTTTAACTGAACTGGAAAAATTACAATTAGATCAAGAAAATTTACCTGCGGCATTGGTGATGTTTGATGAAAATTGGCATCAAGGTGTTATTGGAATAGTCGCGGGGCGTTTAAAAGAACAGTTTCACCGTCCCAGTATTGTTTTTGCTGCCGATGAAGATGGCATTCACATCAAAGGTTCAGCACGTTCGATCGATGGGATTCATATTCGTGACAGTATTGAAAAAGTGGCTGAACAATATCCACATTTAGTTAGTCATTTTGGTGGGCATGCGGCGGCGGCAGGTTTAACCATTCAAAAACAACATTTCGAATCATTTAAACAGATTTTTACTCAGCTTATTGCTCAATCTGATAATGAATTATTTCAAGCGACGCTTTGGACAGATGGAGAATTGCCTGCTCAGGCCTTTCAAATTCAAACGGTAGATTTGATTGAGTCTTTAGGGCCGTGGGGACAAAAGTTTCCTTCGCCTGTTTTTGAAGGTCAATTTAAGATATTGGATTATCGTTGGCTCAAAGATGTTCATCTAAAATTAAAACTAGCTTTGGCAAATGGTCAATCTGTAGATGCAATTGCTTTTAATGCATTGAATAAATTTAATTTTGATCCAATGCAGAAAAATGTTCGAATTGTGTATGAATTGGATAAAAATCAATTTAATGGCAATGTGAGTTTACAATTACGTATGCTGTATTTAGAACATTAATTTTGAATGCTGTATTGGAAAATAAAAAACCGCTCAATTGAGCGGTTTTTTGATCGGTATGCCGATAAGCGATTTGCTTAGAAGCGGTACGCTGCACGAACACCGTACGTGTTGTAGTCATCGCCAAAACCGACACGACCTTCAAAGCTTACATTTTGATTAATGAATTTCTTTGCAGAAATACCGAATTCATCACGTTCACTTAGATCATTATTATAGTAGTCTGCCCCAACACTTAATGTTTTGTCTAAGTATAAGTCACCACGTACTTTATACTCATCTAAGTCGCCAAAAGCACCAAATGCTTCAAAATTCGCATCGTATTGACCGACTTTAGTGACATATTTTGCACGTATTGTTGGGTCTGCACCATCATCACCATTTTTAACGTCATAACCCGTCACACCAAGTGCAAGTAATAAACCTGCTGTAGGTAAATAACCGACTTCGGCACCATAAGTTGTTAATTTATCATTGATATTAGTGTTATCAATCTTAAGTTCATCACGACCTAAACGACCACTTACATAGAAGTCAGAGTTAGGTACGTAATATTCAAGTCCTGCGCCATATTGTGTATCTTTAATACCATCGTTATTGGCATATTCGACATTGGCTTTCACATTACTTGCGCGGTCTAAGAACGCAGCTTCGTTAAGCGGTGCATTACGGGTTTGAACAGGTTTGAAGTAGTAAGTACCGTCTACACCAAAACTATGGGTTGCATCAAAATTATCTGGATCATTGTATGTATATGAACCACCAACTTCGGCTTGATAAGCATGTGCAGTGCCAGTTAAAGCGGCTACGGAAAAGATTGCAGATGCGATTGCTAATTTTTTCATGGAATTTCGCCCTTATGAAGAATTGATTGATTTATACATGTTTCGTTACAATTTCAAGTCTAAGGGAAATATAATTATCGTCAACCACGCTATGGTAACGGGAGTGTAATCTCGGTGAGTTTGTGTAATATTTATTGCTTAAGTTGCTGAAAATAGATAAATAAAATTTATGTTTTGTTTTATTAAAATTGTGTGGATAGTGTGGAGAATAGTCGGCTTTGGATGAATATTAGACATATTTGGTAATAAAAAAGGCATTTCAATTTTGAAATGCCTTTTAGTTTTAAGTGTCTAAAACTTAGAAACGGAATGTTGCATTCACATTGTAAGTTTGGATATCATCACCAAAACCAATTGCACCGCCTACAGCAAAGGCATCATTTAAGAAGTATTTAGTGCGAATTAAGAACGAGTCAATATTGTCATCACCATCATCTTGGATATTATAAGCTGCACCTAAGCTGAATGTTTTGTTCAAGTAATAATCTGCACCAATGGTCATATTATCTACATCACCCAAAGAACCATCTGCTTCAAGGTTTAAATATTGTCCAGCTTGACCAATTGGAGTGACATATTTCGCTTTAAGCGCAAAATTATTTGCATCATCGTCGCCATCACCTTGATAACCGTCTACACCTATTGCTAAGAGTAAGTTAGTGATTGGCATAAAACCAACCAATGCGCGATAGGTTGTAACGTCGTCGTCCGACTTAAATTTATTACCACCAACAGTTACTTCAGTTTTGCTTTGACCAAAACCAATTTCACCATTGACATAAAATTGTTCATAGAAGTATTCAAGACCACCAGCAATTTGATGAACATCTACTTCAGCTGTATTTTTTCCATCAAAATCATAGAAAGGTTCGCTATCTAGATAATTATAAGTATATTTTCCATAAGCATTACTGTTATGACCTAAAAAGGCTGCTTCGTTAAGAGGGCCATTTTTAGTTTGAACAGGTGTAAAATAGAAAGTAGCTTTAGCATCTAATTGTCCAGCAGTGTCAATTGCATTGCTATCAAAATCAAAATACGTGAAGCCACCATCAATTTGAGCATCATATGCGAAGCTAGAAGTAGCGATTGCTGTTAAAGCTAAAGCAAGAAGTGAGCGTTTCATATCATTTTCCTTAAGAAGTTTTTGTTGTAAAAAAAATGTAATAGTGTTTCCAAAGCGTGTGTATTGTTCATAAAAGGTACACACGAGTCAATCGTATTGTTTGACAAAAAAGCGATATCTCAACTTTTTTCACTCTGTGGTAGAATGCCTGCGAATTAAAAAACGTTAAATGTGAGATTTAAACTCGTGGAAATTAATCCTTATCTAATTCAGCTAAAAGACTTAAATGACCGTGGTCTAACACTACGGGGGTATCTTTGACTACGATCTAAAGAAAGAGCGTTTAGAAGAGGTTCTCCGCGAGTTAGAAGACCCGACGATCTGGAATGATCAAAGCCGTGCACAAGCGATGGCGAAAGAAAAAGGTGAACTTGAAAACGTAATCAACGTTTTGGAAGGCTTGTCTACACAGCTTGATGATGCGCAGGCTATGCTTGATCTTGCTGTTGAAGCAGATGATGAAAGTTTGTTGGTCGATGTTCAGGCTGAATTAACATCTGCAGAAGAAGAATTGGCAAAACTTGAATTCCGTCGTATGTTCAGCAATCCAATGGATCCAAATCCATGCTATGTGGAAATTCAAGCAGGTTCTGGTGGTACAGAAGCACAAGATTGGGCTTCTATGTTGTTGCGTATGTACTTGCGTTGGATTGAACGTCATGGCTTTAAAGCTGAATTGATGGAAGAATCTAACGGCGATGTTGCAGGAATTAAATCTGCAACCATCCGTGTAGAAGGTGAATATGCTTATGGTTGGTTGCGTACTGAATCTGGCGTACATCGTTTAGTACGTAAGTCACCATTTGACTCGGGTAACCGTCGCCATACTTCGTTCTCGGCAGTATTTGTATCACCTGAAATTGATGACAATATTGAAATTGATATTAACCCTGCCGATGTTCGTACTGATACGTACCGTGCCTCTGGTGCAGGTGGTCAGCACATTAACAAAACCGATTCAGCGGTGCGTTTAACCCATGCCCCAACAGGTATTGTGGTGGCTTGTCAGAACCAACGTTCACAACATGCCAACCGTGATCATGCATGGAAACAGCTCCGTGCAAAATTGTATGAACTGGAAATGAAAAAGCGTTCAGATGCTGCACAGGCTTTAGAAGATACCAAGTCTGATATTGGCTGGGGCAGTCAAATCCGTTCGTATGTACTGGATGATTCACGTATTAAAGACTTACGCACCAGTGTGGAAAGTTCAAATACAGGTGCAGTACTGGATGGTGATCTGGATAAATTTATTGAAGCTAGTTTAAAGCAAGGTCTTTAATTTAATTTTCAATAAAAGCAAAGTCTTAACGATATCTTTACAATATATCTAAAAAAATCGATATTAAAATCGATAAAATACGATATATTGATTGTAAAGGTGCTGAATAGGGCTTTGCTCTGTATTGAATATATCTGATACGAGTTGTAGGTATGGATGTTGATTTAATTTCTAAAGCTTTGGCAAATCCGACTCGACGTCAAATATTGGAATGGTTGAAAAAACCACAGCAATATTTGTCTGAAGAGCAGTGTGGAGGCTTTAGTCGTGGTATTTGTGCAGGGAATATCGAGAAGCTCGGTAATGTCTCTCAGTCTACGATGTCTAATCATTTATCGGTATTACAGCAATCAGGCTTAATTCAAGCAGAAAAATATGGTCAATGGTCATATTTTTCACGCAATGAAATCCTCATTCAGCAATATATTGAATATTTACAAAACTCACTGTAAATCCACAATTCAAAATTTACATCGTTCCTTCCGTATTTCTTCCGACTAGGAAAAAATGAACAAGAGGCTAAAAAACGATGCGAAATTTTATTTGGAATTTATCGTTTGAGTGATGAGGCAAATATGGCTGAACTTAACTCTCCTTTAACACTTGGCGATTTACAACTAAAAAACCGAGTGATCATGGCACCGCTTACCCGTAGCCGTGCGACAGCTGACCGTGTACCAACGGCAATCATGGCTGAACACTATGCGCAGCGTGCAAGCGCAGGCTTAATTATTTCTGAAGCAACAGTCATTTCCGAACAAGCCAATGGTTATTTAAATACCCCAGGATTGTTCACAGAAGCGCAAGTTGAAGGCTGGAAACAGGTTACACAAGCTGTTCATGACAAAGGTGGTTTGATCGTAGCACAGCTTTGGCATGTGGGTCGTGTATCACATCCAGATCTACTTGATGGTGAAACACCTGTCTCTGCAAGTAATGTACAACAAGCGGGTCAAGTGAGTTTATTGCGTCCTAAACGTGATTATGTCGTACCACGTTCTTTAGATATTGCTGAAATTAAAGCCATTGTTGAGCAATTTAAGCAGGCAGCTATCAAAGCCAAAGCAGCAGGTTTTGATGGTGTGGAACTGCATGCAGCCAATGGTTATTTAATCGATCAATTTTTACAAAGTTCGACCAATCAGCGTGAAGATGAGTACGGTGGTTCAGTAGAAAATCGTACACGTTTTTTAATTGAAGTGATGGATGCTTTAATTGAAGTGTGGGGTGCAGGTCGTGTAGGTGTGCATCTTGCGCCACGTGGCGATGAACATGACATGGGTGATGCTGATCCACGTGAAACATTTGGTTATGCATTGGAACAGTTGGGGCAGCGTAAAATAGCCTTCTTCTTTACTCGTGAATATTTAGCCGATGACAGTATGAGTGCATACATGAAACAGCGTTCAGGTGGTGTACCATATATTGCCAATATGAAACTGAGTCGTGAAGATGCCATTGATTTATTGGCTTCAGGTCAAGCTGATGCAGTGTCTTTTGGTAAGGCTTACATTGCCAATCCTGATTTATTTGAGCGTTTAGTTCAAGATGCACCTTTGAATGAGTTGGTATTTGAAAATATGATCGGTGCGCAAACTGCGCAAGGTTATATTGATTATCCTACTTTAGAAGAAAAAATTGAGGGTGAATTACCCGCTTAAAGTTGAGAGGCTGTGTTTATGAATGTATAGATGCAGCCTTTTAATCCTAACTTTTAAGGATTAAAAGTAACAAAAATCCTTTGTTAGGCAAAGGGGGATATCCTATCACCCTTGCCCAACGGCGACATCCATGTCGCCTATCGCGATAGCTCCAATCATTTTTACAGCCAATTAAAGAATAAAAACAAATCATTTATATTAATTTAATTCTAACGATTGGTATAAGTATCGTTTTAAATACAAGTGACTGTTTGGCTTAACTTGTGATTTTTATAAAATAAATAAGTGCTTTATCCACGCAACAAATCCTTCAATATTATTGATTAACAACTGCATACAGCTCTGTTATATTTGCCGATTAAATCTATTTTGGGGCATTTGTTTGGCTACTCCTTTTTGGTATAACACAGCACTCGCAATCGTTAAGCCATTGTATAAATGGCGAATCAAAAAACGTGCGCAAAATTTGCAAGAGTATCAACAGGAATATCTTGAACGTTTTGGCCCATTTCAAACCGCCAAAAATAAACAAACACTTTGGTTTCACTGTGTCTCTGTAGGCGAAACCAATGCTGCACAGCCTTTAATTGAGTATTATCTTCAACAAGGTCATGCTGTTTTAGTCACCAATACCACTAAAACAGGTCAGGCACGTTCTAAGTCGCTCTTTTTAAAAGCAGCGTATGAAGCTTTATTTCAAGCGGTGTATTTACCTGCCGATCAAACCTATTTAATTGCTGATTTTTATCAGAAATATCAACCGAAATTACTTATTCTGGTTGAAACAGAACTTTGGCCAAATTTGATTGATCAAGCAAAGCAATTTAATGTGCCATGTATTTTGGTCAATGCACGACTTTCGGAAAAGTCTGCCAAAGGTTATGGTAAAGTCCCAAGTTTAACCCGTCCAATGTTGCAGGGTTTGGATTGTTTATTGGCGCAAGATGTCGCAACACAGCAGCGTTTTACTGATTTAGGGATTCCACAGAATAAAACCAATGTGGTTGGTAGCATTAAATTTGATATTGCTGCACCTGAATCTTTTGTCGAAAAAGCGCAGCAGTTAAAACGAGATTGGAATTTAAATTCACGTAAAATTATCACCATTGCCAGTACTCATTCTCCAGAAGAAGAGAAGTTACTTGCTGCTTTAAAACCGTATTTGAATGAACATCCTGAATGGTTATGTATTGTTGTACCACGTCATCCTGAGCGTTTTGATGGTGTGTTTAATATGGCACAAGCACTCAATTTAAATACACAGCGTCGTAGTTTAAAGCAAGCTATTCAAGCGGATACGCAAGTGTATTTGGCAGATAGTATGGGTGAAATGTGGCTGTGGTATGCGCTGAGTCAGGCTTGTTTTGTCGGTGGTTCATTGAATGAGCCAGGTGGTGGACATAATATTCTAGAGCCAATGGCTTTGAATGTAGCAACGGTGATTGGTCCAAATTATTTTAATTTCCAAGCCATTGTGGATGAATTTGTACAAGCCGATGCTGTTGCAGTAGGGCAGTCTGTCGATGATGTGGTTCAGTTATTGGTACGTTGTTTAGAAGATCAAATGTTTGCACATACATTGAGTCAACATGCAATTGAGGTTTTGGATCGGAATAAGGGCTCTTTGCAGAAGCATATTGCTGTGATTGATCAGTATTTATGAATATTGTTCTTTTAGACCCTCGTCAAACTCAATCGGACATATGGACAATCAGTTCGAAAAGGCAAATTGAGCATTTACAAACCCATGTTGATGTCAAAATTGGAGACACACTAAGAGTTGGTATTCGTGAGGGAAAACGCTATTTAACTGAAATTATTGATATTTCAGAAAACTCAATTCAACTTAGGCCTTTAAAAGAAGAATCAATTCCAAAAAAATTGCCTGTGACTTTGATTGTTGCATTACCCCGACCAAAGGTTTTACGCCGTTTAATTATGGATGCTGTCACATTGGGGGTAGATAAGCTGATCCTTATTCACAGTTATCGTGTGGATAAAAGTTATTGGCAAACACCTTTTTTACAACAGCTTGATCATTATGTGACTTTAGGTTTGGAGCAAGCAGGTGATACCTTTGCACCTAAAATTGAATTATATAAACGCTTTAAACCTTTTACAGAAGATATATTACCGACATTGATTGCTGAAAAAAATCCTGCATACGTGGCTCATCCTTATGCAGAACAGAAAATGCCTTTTGCCATCGATCATCCATGTAGCGTCATTATTGGCCCAGAAGGTGGTTTTATTCCCTATGAAATTGATTTGCTCATAAAAAACGGCTGCCAAGCAGTGAGCTTAGGCAACCGTATTTTGCGAACTGAAAGCGCAATTCCCTATGTATTGGGGCGCTTATTTGGCGCGACCTGAGTTGGCATCATCTACCGATGGATCACCACGGTAAACTTTCACTTCCTGAACAGGGTAAGGAATAGAAACATTGTTTTTGGCAAAGGCTTCAATCACCAGTTCTTGCACTTCACTGACAGAAGCGGAAGTTGAAGTTTCTGTGGTATTGACCCACCATTGGACTTTCAAATTAATCGAGAAGTCCGCAAGAGTGGCAACATTGACACTGAAGCCGGGTTGACTGAGAATTTTAATATCTCGGTCAAGCAATTGTAGAATAATATCTTTGGCTTTTTGCACATCATCTTCATAGCCAATACCGACAATAAATTCACAACGACGACGGTGATACGCCGTATTTACAGTCACTGGACTGGTATAAACCGTTGCATTTGGAATGACGATACGGCGACCATCTGGTGAGCGTAAGAACGTTGCGCGAATTTGAATATCTTCAACTGTTCCTTCCATATTATTGACAATAATATCATCACCAATTTGGAAAGGTTCGCCCAAAAGAATTAGAATACCAGACAACATATTTTGGAAAATATCTTTAAACGCAAAACCGATTGCAACCGAACCAATCCCCAAAGCACTCATCAATTGCGCAGGGGTAAATCCGGGAATCGCAATGACCATTGCAATGAGAAAACCGAAGAAGATAATTGCGGTACTACCCACTCGATTCAGTACCAATACTAGGTTTTGACGTGTATAGGTGCGATTTTCTAAAGTTTTACGAACAAAAAGTTTGAAAATTTTTGACAATATCCAGAAAACAATAAGTACCACTAATGCAATGCATAAATATGGTACACGCTCCCAAAAACCATCCATAATTTTATCGATGGTGCTATAAGCATCATTATATTTTGCAGTATGTTGAATGACCGTTTGTGCAGTTTTTTCACCTGCAGCGTGGATCAATTGCGAGGTGTCTTGTGCGACTTCACTTAATGTATTTACTTCTTCAGTCACAACGATGTCCAATAAAATGATCGCGATATTTTGCCTGAATTTTCAGAGATGTTCAGCTTTGATTACAGTTTATCGCAGAACAAATAAATAACCGCACAGTTTATGGAGTAAAAGTGAACAAATTTTCATAAAGATTAAATATTAAAAATATTCAGTACCTTGTTGAAGTATCACACTTGGGTTGTCAATATTTCCCGAGCCTACTAAATACGACACAACACTTACAGATGTAAATAAGCCAATAACGAAGACAATAATCATTGACCAAGCGATTAATTTTTCAATAAAAGTCGTAGGGCGTGGGTGTCCGAAACGATTAGCACGGTTGCAACCTCGAGCGAAGAGTAAATACAACATCATAAAAAATTGAACAATTGGAATGAGGAATAATAGGATCAACCAACCAGATTTGTTGCGATCATGGAGTCTGCGAATAATGACGATGACCAAGCTATAAATATATAAAGCGCATAAGATGAAATATGAAAGTTCACCTATCCATGAAAGTGAACTGAGTGCAGGTTGACTTAAATGTAGTGCACTGAAATTAACAACGCCCAATGTAAAACTTAAAAGTAGTGCTGCAATTGAGAAAAAAAGCTGTAATAAGCCCAACCATGCAATATAACTTAAGCGTGTGAAGCGTCCTTGGCTGGATAATGGATGATCTGTTGCAGAAATTTGTTTCTTTGAAAAAAACGGTGCGGATTCTTGAGCTTGCATGACAGTTTTGTCCAAATTAAAGATGCTCGATAAGTAAATGTTTTTTTCTGAAAAAAGTCATATGTCTTTACCTAGATAAATTATAAGATCAAAAGAAGTGCATAGATATTGAAAATCAGAATATTTTTGCAAATGACTTAGCAAATTCATGTCGTTAGAGTGAACGCCGCATCTACGACCAAAGCACAATTGTTATACAAAATGCGCTATCGTAATACTGACAGCATGCAAGTAATAAAATCAAGAACGTAGGCATACATCCCGTGATGGGGTGAAAAAACCAAGGAAGTATAAATATGAATGAAATATATCCAGCGCCAGAACATTTTGTAAAAACAGCAAGAACAAATGAACAACAGTATTTTGAACGATATCAGCAGTCTATAGATAATCCAGATGCATTTTGGGCAGAGGCTGCGAATAAACTGGATTGGATAAAACCATTTACGCAAGTGAAAAATACTAGTTTTGACAATAATGACTTTAAAATTGAATGGTTTGCAGATGGCGAATTGAATGTCAGCGCAAATTGTTTAGATCGTCATTTAAAAGAGCATCCGCTTAAACCTGCAATTATTTGGGAAGGTGATCATCCATCACGTCATAAAATCATTTCTTTCGAAGAGTTACATGATGAAGTCTGTCGTTTTGCCAATGTCCTGAAAAAACAAGGTATTACTAAAGGCGACCGTGTTGTGCTGTATATGCCAATGATTCCAGAGGCAGCGATTGCAATGTTGGCGTGTACTCGTATTGGTGCTGTGCATTGCGTGGTTTTTGGTGGGTTTTCACCTGACTCATTGGCAAGCCGTATTGATGATAGCCAAGCCAAATTGGTGATCACAGCGGATCAAGGCATGCGTGGTGGTAAAACGATTCCACTGAAAGAAAATGTCGATGCTGCACTGAAACTGGATGGCACATCTTCTGTGCAGAATATGATTGTGGTACATCGCACGGGACATCCAATTGAGATGAAAGAAGGGCGTGATTTGTGGTACCACATGGAAATCATGACGGTAACCGATATTTGCCCACCTGAACCGATGAATGCCGAAGATCCTTTATTCATTCTCTATACTTCAGGCTCAACTGGAAAACCAAAAGGTGTCTTGCATACCACTGGCGGTTATCTGACCTATGTCAATTCAACCTTCCGTGAAGTATTCGATATAAAACAAAATGATGTGTTTTGGTGTACCGCAGATGTCGGTTGGATTACAGGGCATTCTTATGTGTTGTATGGTCCACTTTCTAACGGTACAACCACGGTCATGTCTGAGGGGATTCCACAGTATCCAACGTGGGCACGTACAGGACATATTGTCGATAAACACAATATTACGATTCTCTATACAGCACCGACAGCGATTCGCGCAATGATGCGTGAGGGTGATGCTTTTGTCCGTGAAAGTGATCGCAGCAGCTTGCGTTTACTGGGTTCTGTGGGTGAGCCTATTAATCCTGAAGCATGGAATTGGTACTATACGGTGGTGGGTGAAAGCCGTTGTCCAATTGTAGACACTTGGTGGCAGACGGAAACAGGCGGTATTCTTATTTCTCCATTACCCGGTGCAACGCCACTGAAACCGGGTTCGGCAACTCGTCCATTGTTTGGTATACAGCCTGCATTGGTCGATGCTGATGGTAACGTAGTTGAAGGCGAGGGCGAAGGGAATCTGATTATTAAGGATTCTTGGCCGGGTCAGATGCGTACTATTTGGGGTGACCCTGAGCGATTTATTGAAGCGTATTTTTCTACTTATCCGGGAACGTATTTTACTGGTGATGGTGCGCGTCGTGATAAAGATGGTTATTACTGGATCACAGGTCGTGTGGATGATGTCCTGAATGTATCGGGTCACCGTCTAGGTACAGCAGAGATTGAAAGTGCTTTGGTTGCCCATGAAAAAGTGGCTGAAGCCGCTGTGGTGGGTATGCCACATGATATTAAAGGTCAGGGCGTTGCTGCTTATGTCACCTTACAGGCGGGTGAAGCTGAAACAAATGAGTTACGAAAGGAACTCGTTGGTTGGGTGCGTAAAGTGCTTGGACCCGTTGCCACACCTGATGCAATTTATTGGGCACCTGCATTACCTAAAACACGTTCGGGTAAAATCATGCGTCGTATTTTGCGGAAAATTGCCGCAAACGAATTGGATAGTCTCGGTGATACATCAACATTGGCAGATCCAAGTGTCGTAGATCAATTGATTACGGAAGTAAAAGCCAATAGTTAAAGCCTTTGTTTTAATCATTTAACTTTAAATTCTATCTGAAAGTTGAATACCGTCTGAATGTTTCAGGCGGTATTTTTGATTGATGTTTTTAAATTATAGAATAAGCACAGCAGGCATTTAGATAAGGAATATTGCAGTGATCTGCTAAGCTAAAAATAGAATGATATAAGGACTGGATAATGAACGCAGCACAACCGAGTTTTACTCAGCATCCGCTTGAAATTGCACAACAACTGGCAAATCAGTTTGCACAGACAGCAGCAGCACGGGATAAGCTCGGTGGTAATCCTAAAGCGGAACGTGATTTAATTCGTGATAGTGGCTTGCTCGGTTTATCCATCCCTAAAGTATACGGTGGTCAGGGGGCAGACTGGTCGACTATTTTCAAAACCATTCAAACTATTGCACAAGTGGACAGTTCTTTAGCGCATGTATATGGATTTCATCATTTACTGATCGCAACAGTGCAGCTTTTTGCACAGCCTGAACAATATGGGAAGTGGTTTGAACAAACAGCAAAAGACAATTTATTTTGGGGTAATACTCTAAATCCTTTGGATAAACGCACGGTAGTAGAACAAATCTCTGAACATGAATATATTTTTCAGGGTGATAAAAGCTTTTGTTCAGGTTCAATAGATTCGGACATTTTGTTGTGTTCAGGCTATAACGATGCAGGAAAATTACTGATAGCGGCGATTTCTACTGTACGTGAAGGTGTCAGCTTTTTAGGGGACTGGAACAATATGGGACAGCGCCAAACGGACAGTGGTAGCAGTCACTTTGAACAGGTTAAAATTCATAAAGATGAGCTATTGCTTAATCCTGGGCCATTAAGTACTCCGTATTCAAGTTTACGTCCGCTGATTGCACAGCTGATTTTTGTGCATTTATTTTTAGGGGTTGCAGAAGGTGCTTTTGAAGTGGCAAAGCAAACGGTGCAAAGCCAAAAAGCATGGTCTAAATCATTGGTTGAAAATGTAGTAAATGACCCATTTACTCAAAAGCATTTTGCCGAGTTCTATGTGCAGCTTGAAAGTGTTCGTTTATTGGCAAATAAAGCTGTGGAAACCCTACAGCATGCTTGGAATATTGGAGAGAATTTGACTTCTGAGCAGCGTGGAGAAGTCTCTGTTGCTATTGCGACTGCGAAAATTGCAGCGACCAATACCTCTTTATTTGTGACACAAAATATTTTCCAAGTGATGGGTGCGAGGGCAACCACAGCACAACTTAATTTAGATCGTTTCTGGCGCAATGTGCGTACACAAACTTTGCATGATCCAATTGATTATAAATATCAAGAAATTGGGGAGTGGGTGCTGACAGGAAAAGTGCCTGATCCGAGTTTTTACTCATAAAGCTTTATCCATAATATTTTGGTGTTAATACTAATTTATACCAATTCAAATAACCCAACAAAAAGCCCTGAGTCATATTGACTCAGGGCTTTTTGTTTTGTGGATCATTCAAATGATCAGTAAAGATGTATTAATTCAAACAGCATCAATATGGATAATTTGCAACAACACCTGTAGAGGGCAAAGTGATCCAAGTGCCTTCGTTTAAGTAATTCGAACGGTTGGCAGGTTGTGCATAGAAATTTAACGGTGCAGCAGGTAAATTCAGCATAGCAACCGATGCATGAGCCGTATCACTGATAGGTAAACCATAGAGTTTGAATATCTCACTCAAGTCGTAGCCGATTATTTTTGAGCTCAGTACATAAATCATTTCAGGATTGGTCAGATTTTTGCTGCTGTATGCGCCTAGGCCCAGTTTGTTTTTGTCTGCTTCAGAAGCTTTGCTCAAATCAATCTGATTGTATAGACGCTGTGAAATATTCAGTAAGCGCATAAATTCCATCACGCCTTGAGAGTTGGGTTTCGCTTTGCCCTGATGCAATTTTGTATAGTTCAGCGCAAGTTGCATGTGAACAGCCTGTTTGGCATTGTCACTGCCTTGCCAAAGCATTTTTTCCATATTCGTGCGTAAAGCTTCACCGCTTAAACCACTGTCACGATTGGTTTTAATGTAGTTGTATAACTGTGGATGGTTAAAGTTATTACCATTATTGTCCAAGCCATAAATTTCATTTTTACGAAGCATGCTCAAACCCGCCAGAATATTATTATTACATTCTGTACCGCAGCCGATGGTGGTCTTATTCTCTGTCGATGGGAAGGTCATGGTTAAAACACCTTGAACTGTATTATGTCCCAGTTCATGTACCCATCCCCAACCAATATCCAGTCCAGTTGAACCATCTGACGGATTACCAGAACAGAGGAAACCACAGGTCGCAATCCATCCGACAAAATGCTGAACATTTGGTGCGCGGTGAATCGTACCCGTACAATCCCATCCCAGTGTATTACAGTATTGCTGAGTGCTGTTATCCAGTGGCATGTTGTTATAACCATTGGCAATATGGTTACTGTCATATATCACAGTCTTGATTCTTTCGATATATACATCGGGTGTTAAATTACCAATCGCTTTAAGGGCATAGGCATTGGTCTGCTGAATTTCCCCGCCGACAAATTTAAAGGTATTCCATCCAAAGGTTTTACTTTGTAGAACCTGAGTCGCTTGACTTTTTTCAGCCTGAGACATCTCTTGGGTAAAGTCATAATGTGCATATTTTGCACTGCCTTTAATTTTCAGCGTAATGGTGCTACCTGCCTTGGCATTGTTATAAGTTAGCATCAATGGTCCACCAAATGGACTGATAAAAGCATTGTCCTGCTGCGTATCCAGTTTGACGTTATAACTGTTTGGTCGCAGTGGGCGTTTATAGCCATCATCATCAAATGGATTACCCCAAGCTCGTAAATAACTGGTCTGTACTGACAGATTTGCACCCTGAGCATCTACCACTTGAATGCTCATCGCTTTGGCAGGAATACTGGCACGACCAATGGCGGTAATTCCTGAAGTTTGCGGAATGGTGACCGTGATGGTTTCCCAGTCACTGCTGACAGGCATATTTTGAGCTTCTACAGGCATATAGTCGCCTGCACCAGTAAGCGATGCTGTGGTTGCATGACGTTTATAATCGAGCCATGCATCGGAGGCGTAGGCTTGCATGAATGCCTGAGCATCACCATTTTTCTTTAAATTGTTGTAATTTACGCTTGGACGCCATAGATCTGCAAGCAACACCAGTGGTTTTAAAATACTGTTGGTATTTTGCTCGCTAAAAGCAGAAAGGCCCTGATTATTCAAATTCTGTAATGAACTGGATAGCGTATTGATGCCTTGAATGATGGCATGGTCAGATTTCAGTTCGCCTAAATTAACCGCAGCGGGATCTGCAAAATATTGTAAGACATTAATGGTTGCATCAATTTGATTGAATTGATCCCAGCGTTGTTGAGGGCTGAGTTTAGCCGACAGCAGAATTTCATCTTTATTACGATAATAGCTATTGTTGGCTTGCATATTCATTGCTGCCAACACTTTATCAATATTACTATTCATGCCATATGTATTGGCTTGAAAATAAACAGCTTTACCTGCTTTTAAATATTTTTCAATTAGCTCTTTTTCAAATGTTTGGTTGGCAATATTGGAACTGATTACAATCAGGTCAAGGTCTTGCCAACAGGCATTTTTAGGATCTAAAGCATTACATTCTGGAAATGTTACAGTTGTTCCAAGTTGTTGTTCCAAATAGCGTTTAACTTGATCAACGGGCATACCTTGTACAGAGACATTTAGTACTTTATTCACTGCCTGTTTGGTATCACCAGTAATAAGCCAACGTAGGCTGTTGTTTAGTACTTCGGTAAATTGGGTGAAATCTGGATTGCTATTCAATACACCATTGAACATATTCTGTCCGTAGGCGAGGGCACGACCATTGCCAATTTGACTGGCAACGCCCAAGCCACAGCCTTTATTGTTCTGTAAAGTCAGTGCCCAGTTACAGTTTTTATCACTGACTGCAATCGGCAATGCTGTACTTAAATCGGTTGGATATATATTAATTGAAGCATTTGGCGTAAATTGTAAATAGGGCTGTAGCGGCTGATTATTGGTATTGCTATACAAAGCGGTAAGCAGTTTTTTTTGCCAATTCTGTTGTTGTTTTGCGGTATTCAAGGCTAAATTGATGAGTGTTTGGCGATCTTGTTCTGTTAAATTTGCGGCACTCCCTGTTTCTAAAGCCAGTTTCACACGGTCATTGGGAACGATCACAGGCGGAATAATAGGTTTTTCTTCTGGCTGAGCAGAATCTCCGTTACTGCTACCGCCCCCACCACAGGCAGTTAATCCGATGGATAAAGATAGTGCCAATAATGTGGTTCTAAATGCTAAAGCGTTTAAAGCCATGATGCGTTCCCCAAAATAAAAATAATGACAAAAATGTCATAAAAAGATCATTCGATTATATGGGGAATTTTGATTTGAGTATTGTTTTTTTGAAGCTATCTTTTTGTTTTTAAATTGAATTGTGTTATATAAAGTAGCTTTAATGTGATGTGGATTAAATTAATCAAAATGTATTTTATGGACTTTAATTGTAATATGAATTTTGATGTATAAGGTTTTGATAATTGCGTCTGTTGATCAACTATGTGTGAGGTAGTAACAAGCTCTATATGCATTTGGAAATATGCAGTGATCGACTTGGTAATAGAATATTTGATTTTTTCCATAGTGATAAGTTAAAAAAATTATTGAAGAATTAAAATAAAAAAATCCCTCAAGCCGAGTCAAGAGGGAAAAACTGCAAAACTTTTAATTATTTATTGTTGTTTTCACAGCACTATTTTTTCAAACATTTATTTTAAGCTGATTTTGCGGTGATTTGACTTTTTTGAGCCTCTTCTAATTCACGAACTAAAGGCAGCACTTTTGCACCAAAATATTCAACTTCTTCGATAAAATGTAAAAAGGCTGAAAGCACTAAATCTACACCCACACTTTTAAGCTCAACAATTCGTTCTGCAATCTGTTGTGGCGTACCGATTAAGTTGGTTTTAAAACCATCGTTATATTGCACCAAATCTTCAAAAGTAGATTTTGCCCAGTTACCTTCACCTTCTTTAGACGCAGCACCTGCTTCGCGCGTTGCATCACCAAAAGCATTGACTGCTTCGACATTGGCACCATCAATAATGTCTTGTAGAACCTGCTTGGCTTCTTCTTCAGTATCACGGGCGATGATGAAGGCATTTACACCAATTTTGACTGAATGATGATTCAATTTGGCTTTTTCACGGATATCATCAATCTGCTTTTTCAGCTCGGCAGGTGTATTGCCATTGGTAAAATACCAATCGGAAACACGAGAAGCCATGTCTCGTGCGGCACGAGAGCTACCCCCTTGGAACACTTCAATATGTGGCTTTTGCACAGGTTTTGGTTTTAAAGTGTAATCTTTAAATTGGTAATATTTACCCTCAAAACTATAATTATCTGTCGTCCAGATGCCTTTTAAAGTACGGATAAACTCTTCCGAACGGACATAACGCTCATCATGCTCTGGCCACGGCTCGCCAATGGCATCAAACTCGCCACGAAACCAACCACTAACGACATTAATCGCCACACGACCATTTGTTAAATAATCAATGGTTGCCAATTGTTTTGCTGCTAGGACTGGTTTCCACGGACCAGGAAGAATTGCTGCAATGACTTTTAATTTTTCTGTTTTAGCTAATAAAGCATGACTAAAACTTACTGATTCATGCTGATTTTCCGCCCCATATCCTGCGGTAAAGCGAATTTGAGTCAGTGCATATTCAAACCCGTTTTTTTCCGCAGCTTGCGCCAAACGGACGTTATAGTCATAGCTCCAATCTGTACGTTGTTCAATATTACTGACTACCAAGCCGCCACTGACATTGGGAACCCAATAGGCAAATTTAACGGCTTCATTGTTATTTGATGGGGCATTTTTTAATGGATCGTTATTAAAGAGATATTTCGACATTTTCTCATCCTCTATTTTTTATGATCAATTTATATAAGGTTGTTATTAAGCAACCTGAGATTGTGGAGTTTTAGATTTTGCATGTAATAGATTCTCCGCAGCATCCAAACTTGGAACAGCAGCCGATGGCAAAACATCTTCCTGTTCAATTTGTTTGTTAATACCTAAGTTTTGATTGGCTTGTTCAGTTTTGGCTTTGACCACTTCTGCACGTTGACCTTTGGCAGGAGCCCATTCCAAAATAGGTAAAGCACGTGCCACGGCTAAGGTGATACGATCTTGCAGATGTTCACTTTTAATGGTGTATTCAGGCGTAAAGTCACGATCCGTTGCATAGACACCAATCGGTAAAGTCTGTGCTTGGAAGAAACTGAATAATGGGCGAAGTTGATGCTCAAGGACCAAAGCATGACGGTCTGAACCACCAGAAGCTGCAAGTAAAACAGGAACATCAACAAGCGCTGTTTGCTCTACGAAATCAAAAAAATGTTTAAATAAACCTGTGAATGAAGCACGGTAAACGGGTGTGCCGACAATCAACGCATCGGCAGCTTCAACAGCAGCCAAATCATCTTGCACACGTTGCGGAAGTTGATTGCGGTAAATCGCACCACCCAATAATTGCCCAATTTCACTGAATTTAATGAAATGCACATTAATTGGCGTTGCTTGGCCAAGTTCATCAATAATTGCTTGAACTAGACTTTCTGTTTTTGATGGATTATTTAAACCACCTGAAACTGCAACAATATTTAATGGTTTTTGTTGAGTAAAAATAGACATGTTGGCGACCTAATAAACTTAATCTCGGGATACCATTTATTAATCTATATTGTGGGATGCCCTGTAAAATAAGCAAAAACAGATTGGTTATCAGTTTTTAAGATAACCTCAAATGTGTTTAAATAACCATCAGATAAATGCTTTAAGTACATGAAGCTAAATGTTATTTTAAATTCAAATAAGCAATTCATTTTTATATCTTTATTTTATAATTAAAAATGATATTTAAATCTCAATTTTGCTGAATAACATAAAAAATGTAGGGAATAATAATTAAAGCCGATAAATAATCCAAAAATTCGTTAAGATTTACGTATCCTTAATAGCAATAGTGCGGTTAGAATGAAATAACTGTGCTAGAGAGATCTCTCGCTTCGCTTATGAATATTTTAATCGTTGATGATCATCCACTGTTTCGCCATGCGTTAATTCAGGCGGTTCGTTATAGTTTGCCACAAGCTCAGATCAATGAAACTGCGGCAGTTAATGAATTTTATGAACGTTTGGAAAATGGTCCAGAACCAGATCTAGTCTTATTGGATTTGAACTTACCCGGTGCTTCAGGTTTCTCTGCATTGGTGCATGTTCGTGCGCAGTATCCATCCCTTCCAATTATTATTGTGTCAGCTCACGAAGAACCCTCTATTATTCAACGTGCGATTGCGCATGGTGCAATGGGTTATATTCCGAAGTCAGCGCATCCGAGCCTGATTGGTGAAGCAATTCGTAAAGTGCTAGAGGGCGATCTTTGGTTACCGCCAAATTTACCGACAGCAAATATGAATTTTGACCCACGTGCTGCAGATGAAACGGCTTTGGCTGAACGTATCCAGTCTTTAACACCACAGCAATTCCGTGTGTTAATGATGGTGGCAGAAGGTTTATTGAATAAGCAAATTGCTTATGAATTGGACGTTTCAGAAGCAACCATTAAAGCGCACGTTACGGCTATTTTCCGTAAATTAGGTGTACAGAATCGTACACAGGCGGTTTTAGCGATTGGTGCTTTGAATATAGAAGAAAAGAAAGTTTAAGCTGCTCATAAAAAGTAAAAAGACCTCAATTGAGGTCTTTTTTATGATCTTTGAATGAATTAAGCCAAACAATCTTGTTTAGAAACAAGGTCTGGACAGCCTAAAGGATTCAAAGCACATTTTAGATCATCGATCTGATCTTGAGTCACATAGCCTTTGCTTTTTAAATAATCTGCAACACGATCATCACGCAGACTTAAAAAAGCAGCATCGTAAACGCCTAAATCTACGAACAATGCAGCTGTTTCTAAGCTATTAAAACGGTCAAGGAAAATATCATTACCGTACATTAAGAAGATATGGTCATAATCTGCTTGTGCATTTACATCTAAGCGGTGTGCCAATGTTGTTGGAGACGTTTTAATGAAAAGTAGGTCAGAAAGTTCATCAAATTGGGTCATATCCAATTGATTTTCATTGGTTTTGACTTTAGCCAACCATGCTTTAAAGACCAAAACTGCTCCACCACGAAGCAACATACTCCAAATTTGATGGCGTACTTCGTCATTTAGGCAACTCGATTCATCTTCTAAGCGTTGCACCAGTTTTTCTTCTTGTTGCGCTAATTTGTCAAATAATCCCAAACCTTGTGGATGAAATGCGGTCGGTGCAAATACATCAAGTTTAAGTTCATCAAAAATTTGTAACGCAAGTGGTACAGCACTTTGATACAGTGAATTTAAAGCTTGAATATGGGTATCGTTCAACTTGGTAAATTTAAAAATTTCTCGCCAATTAATTTCAGGCAAGATGGCATTTACACCGTATTGACGATGGAATTGTTGAGTTTGATGAATTCCATGCGGAACAAATTCTGAAATATTCATAGCAAAAATCCTATTTAAAAAATTGATGACGCATCAACGTTGCATCCCTGCACATTTAAGCGTTTTCTAACAATGTTCTAATTTTGGAATTATTTGAGATGCAATAAGAATGCGACTAAAGTTGTACAAGGTTGAAAATGTGTATTTTTAATGATTGAAATCAATGGAATGTGAATTTGTAACTAATTATACAAGTGTATATTGAGTATTTTGATGTTCTTTGCCATAGAAAAGGGTACTTTGAATTTTTTGGTCAATCAAACTGATTCACTTTTGCTAATTTTTGAATGTTTTTGCATAAATCCAAGAAAAATTTGCTATTTCACTTAAAAAATATGTCTATTGTTTAAGTTCAGCATCCTTATAAATGTTTCAAAAGATGAAGAAGAAATTTTTTAGATATTTAAAAATGAGGAATATTCATTTGAATGTGCAAAAAGAAAAGCTTTCTCCTCTAAAGGAAAAAGCTTCATAAAGTGCTGAAATATAACATCCGATTATTGAGATATTTTCAAACCCGATAACCATGCTCGTAATGATGCTGGCTTCAATGGTTTTTTAAGTAAGACCACATTTAAATCTTTAACACGTTGCGGTAATTCAGGGTCAGAATCGGCAGTGATTAACGCAGATGGGACATTTTCTTGACGATTTTCAACAATAAAATCTAAACCGATTTTGCCATGATTCAAATGTTGGTCGACCAACCACACTTGAATATTTTCCTGCTGAATTATTTCCAAGGCTTGTTCAGGTTCAGTGGCTTTGAATACTTGATAGCCCCATTTGGTCAGTAAGGTCGACATACCTTCTAAAATAGTTTCATCATTATCTAAACATAGAATTTTATAGGCTTTGGTCTTGAGTGGTATCGCTTGAATTGGAGAAGTCGTGACTTTTGGTGCAGCCACAATTGGCACTTCAATCATAAAGCAGGAACCTTTACCTAACTCTGAATAAACATGTACAGGGTAGTCCAATAGACTGGTCATACGTTGCACAATGGCTAAGCCAAGTCCTAAACCTTGCTCACCCCATGGAGAAGTGTGTCCACAACGTTCGAATTCTTGGAACAGTTTAATGCGTTGTTCTTCTGCAATACCGGGGCCTGTATCCCAAACACCAATTTTAATATGTTGCGGACGTGTTGCATCACGTAATACACCAACAATGACACGGCCACGTGCAGTATAACGTAGGGCATTACTGACGAAATTTTGGATAATACGACGAATCCATTGCGGATCAGTATCAATCCAAAACTGCACATCATGGACTTTAAATTGGATATTACGTTGTGCTGCAATAGACTTAAATTGTAATTCTAGATCACTCAATAAATCGTGCAGTGGGTAAGCTTGACGTTTAGGTTGAATAGAGCCACCTTCCAAACGTGCAATATCTAACAAGGCAGACAGCATACTTTCTGCACCATGTAAGGCTCGATCAAGTTGTTGTAAGGTTTTACTGTCTTCATCGGATTGAATACTTTGTTCTAAGGCGGTACTAAACAGGCGTGCAGCATGCATAGGTTGAAGTAGGTCATGACTGGCTGCTGCAATAAAGCGGCTTTTCGACATATTGGCTTTATCTGCTTGCTCACGTGCCAACTGTTGTTCGGTCAATGCATCGCCAAGTTGTTGAGTACGATCCGATACCCGTGCTTCTAGAACAGCCTCATTTTCACGGAAGGCGGTAATATCGGCAAAGGTTGTAACAAAACCACCACCTTCAATTGGATTACCACGCATTTGAATGACACGACCATCCTTACGGATACGTTCAAACTCATGTGCGCTACCGACTTTCATCCAATGAATCCGCTTACGCACATGCTCTTCGATGGAACCTGGTCCACATTCACCACGTTCAGCGTTATAGCGAATTAAATCTGAAATTGGACAACCGACATAAACCAGATCTTTTGGATAATCAAAAAGTTTTAAATATTGATTATTCCATGCGACCAAACACATATTTTCATCGACCACACTCACCCCTTGGGTCATATGGTCAATCATGGTCATAATGAGATTTTGATTGAAGCGTTGCCATTGTGAAGCTTGATCAAGAATATTGGCGACTTGACCTAAAGCTAAACCATTATTCACCATTGCTGTGGTGAGTAATGTTCGTGCAGATGCAGCTCCAATCGTGCCTGCTAAATATTGTTCGGTAAAACGCCACCACATACCATTGGCACTACTATTTTCATTCAACACTACATTATTGATGGTGCAGAACTGTTTAAATGCGTGAGTGGCTGGCCCATCACCTGTAATGCGTTTCGCGAGCGCAATTAAATCGCCAACTTTTAATTTCGCAACATCATGATGTAAATAGCTGATATCTGTGGATGTGCTTTGTGCAGGCAATGGCTTGGTTTCGTAATAGAAGAAACTTTCTGCCTGAATTTGTTCTGCAATACTGGGGCGGTAAATTCTAGAAACCCAGATATATAGCGTGATGTTTAAACCCAGTGCCCAAATCACACCATGTGTCAGGGGAGCGAAAGATTCAAAACCTAACAATGCTTCTGGTCGTAACCATTCAACACCCAATGGTCCATACATTAAAAGTTGGTGTGCAAGCTGGCTATATTCGTTCGGTAAACTGCGTAAAATGGTTGGGAATAATAAGGTATATGACCAAAGAATAAAGCCAACCACTAAACCTGCATACACGCCTTGACGGCTACCGCCACGCCAGTACAAACCACCAATGAGGGCAGGGGAGAATTGAGCCACAGCACTAAATGCTAATAGTCCAAAGGTAGATAACTGATCAATATCATTAAAGAAATGGAAGAATAAAAAGCCCAATAACATGACGGCAAGAATACAGACTCGACGAGTAAATTTAAGCACTTGTGGTAAGCGTTTATCATGCCGTGAAAGAATGCCAAATTGCCATAATGCAGGCATGATCAAGTCATTACTGAGCATGATAGACAAGGCAACAGACGATACCAATAACATACCTGTCGATGCTGAAAATCCGCCTAAAAAGGCTAAGAGCGATAACCAGTCTTGGTTGTAGCTGATCGGTAAAGATAAAACGGCAACATCTGGAATAGTTAAATAATGTGGTGCAGCATGCAGTGCCCAACTGGCAATTGGAATAATGGCGATAATTGTGAGTATTAGATATGCCGCAAACCAACGTCGTGCGCCACGAATATGTTTTTCATCACGTAGTTCAACCACTGCAACGTGGAACTGTCGTGGTAAACAAATAATGGCTAATGCGGCTAAAAGTGTTTGAACCCAAAAAGTTTCAGGGACACCAAACAATTGAACTTCATGAAAAGTTTTTTGTACATCTTTGGAAATTTGCACAATATTTTCAGGCGCATCGAAAATAAAGAAAAATGCCACACACAGCAGCGCAAAGAGTTTTACAAAAGATTCAAATGCCACTGCGAGCATTAAGCCGCCATGTTGTTCTGTATTGGCAATTTGTCGTGTTCCAAACATCATCGCCAAGATGGCTAAAACAGCGGTTAAGCCCAATACACCGTTGGTTGTACTAGATATGACCTCTGTGTTGTGATCGAGCATTACAGATGCACTGAGCGCAATAGCACGCAATTGCAAAGCAAGATAAGGAATAATCGCAACGACAGCAAGAATGGTGACTAAAGACGCCAATGTTCCACTTTTGCCGTAACGTGCAGCGACAAAGTCAGCAATAGAAGAAATAGCATGATGTTGACGTACACGGCCTAAACGTCGCCAAATATCATAACCGAGCCAAACGAACAGTAGTGGTCCCAAATAAATGGGGAGGAAAATAATCCCTTCACGAACCGCAGCGCCAGTTGCTCCATAAAATGTCCAAGAAGAGCAATAAACGCCCAATGTTAGACTAAAGAGAATCATCCTTCCGCGTGTACTTAATCGACTCGCATGCTTCTCTCCAAAGAAGGCGCAGACGAATAGAATGAGGATGTAAAGGGCGAGAACCCCTATAATTAACCAACTGTTCATAAGGACTACAGTATAAAAAGCTATGGCTATAATAGCGCATCGGTGAACTGACACGTTCAATTTGATCAAAATTTAACGACCAAAGTCTAAGTTACGAGAACCCCACAACATTGTTAATTTTAACAGTGTTAAAAATGATTAAAAAAAGCAACCAGAGGACTGGTCGCTTAACAAGGAGCATGGTTATGGATGAGAGACAAGTAGATGCGATTCTACAAAATCCAAAATTCAAAGAAATGGTTGCTAAAAAAAGTAAATTGAGCTGGACACTAACTGCAATTATGTTGTTTGTTTACGTTGGATTTATGCTTTTAGTTGGTTACAACAAGGAATTCTTATTAACGACGGTCACTCCTGGTGGGGTTACGACTTGGGGTATTCCTTTAGGTCTGGGTATTATCGTTCTATCTTTCATTTTGTGTGGTGTGTATTCATACATTGCCAATAATAAATTAGATCATTTGACCAATGATGCTATGAAAGAAGTTGAAGCGATCGCTCATGAGAAAGGATTACACTAAGATGAAATGGAACTCTTTAAAAACTAAAGCAGCTCTAGCATCTACTGCACTGCTTTCTACCCTTGCGCAAGCTGGCCCTGATTTGGGTGAAGCCCAGCAACAAGCGACCAATTGGCATGCAATTATCATGTTTGCCATTTTCGTCGGCTTAACTTTGTTCATTACCAAATGGGCAGCAAAACAAACCACGAGTACTGCAGATTTCTATACAGCAGGCGGTGGAATCTCAGGTTTCCAAAATGGTTTAGCGATTGCAGGTGACTATATGTCAGCAGCATCGTTCTTGGGTATTTCCGCATTGGTGTTTAGTTCAGGCTTTGATGGTTTGCTTTATTCACTTGGTTTCATGGTGGGTTGGCCAATCGTATTGTTCTTAGTTGCAGAACGTTTGCGTAACTTAGGTAAATATAATCTTTCAGACGTGGTTGCATTCCGTCTAGAAGAAAAACCAGTACGTACACTTGCTGCTATTAGCTCATTGGTTGTTGTTGCATTCTATTTAATCGCGCAAATGGTGGGTGCAGGTCAGCTCATCAAACTATTATTTGGTTTGAACTACAACATCGCAGTTGTAATCGTTGGTCTTCTTATGATGGCTTACGTGATCTTTGGCGGTATGTTAGCGACCACTTGGGTACAGATCATCAAAGCGGTGATGTTACTTTCAGGTGCAACTTTCATGGCATTCATGGTTATGCATTCTGTAGGTTATAGCTTCGCAGAAATGTTCAGACAGTCTATTGATGTATTTGCAAAAGTACATGACGTTACTGTCGCTGAAGCAAGCCACATCATGGGGCCAGGTAAATTGGCTGCCAATCCACTCGATGCCTTATCTTTAGGTCTTGCATTGATGTTCGGTACAGCAGGTTTACCCCATATTCTTATGCGTTTCTTTACGGTTAAAGATGCAAAAGAAGCACGTAAATCAGTTGTTGTTGCGACAGGCTTTATTGGTTACTTCTACCTATTAACATTCATCATTGGTTTCGGTGCGATCCTTTTCGTATCAAACAACCCACAATTCATCGACGTTGCAAAAATGGCGGTTACTGGTAAGTTAGAACTTGTTGGCGGTAACAACATGGCTGCGGTTCACTTGTCTGATGCTGTTGGCGGTGACTTGTTCATGGGCTTCATTTCAGCAGTAGCATTCGCGACCATTCTTGCAGTTGTTGCAGGTTTGACATTGTCAGGTGCTTCAGCAATTTCTCATGACTTGTATGCAAACGTATTCAAGAAAGGTCAAACAACCCCTGAATCTGAATTACGTATGTCTAAGATTGCAACTTTAGGTCTTGCTATTTTTGCAATGATCTTAGGTATTGTTTTCGAAAAACAAAACGTTGCATTCATGGTTGGCTTGGCATTCTCTGTTGCAGCGTGTGCAAACTTCCCGATCCTTGTACTTTCAATGTTCTGGAAAGGTTTAACAACACGTGGTGCGGTTATTGGTGGTTTGGCTGGTCTAATCACAGCAGTAACATTAATTATCTTATCTAAAGCAGTTTGGGTAGATACATTAAAAATCTCTGATACACCAATTAACCCATACAATGGTCCTGCGATCTTCGCTATGCCACTTGCATTCTTCTGCTGTTGGTTCTTCTCTGTGACTGATAAATCAGCACGTGCAGAAGCAGAACGCAAAGCATTTGATGCACAATACGTTCGTTCACAAACAGGTATTGGTATCTCAGGCACTTCAGATCACTAATTGAAACGATGCGATAATATGAAGAACACCTCCTTGGAGGTGTTTTTTTATGGCGTTTTAATTTTTTAAAATCAGAAAAAATTTATCAATGTTGATGAATGTGTTAATTTTAAAACTGATAAAAACAAACAGAATCTAAAAATATGCGTTCAATCATCGACTTTTGGACAGGCTTTAAATTATTACCTTCAGCATGGTTGTTGTTGGTGCAGTTACTCATTCTTATTTTATCGGTATATACCAGTGGCAGTCGAAGTTATCAGATTCTTACATGGTCATTGGGTGTTTTTGCATTATTAATGATTGCCAAAGTGATCCGACAAACCCCGACATTTACCATTTTGGGCTTAACTTTTGTCATTGGTGCATTTCTACTCTCATTGCTCATGTTGATGGGTTTTAGTTCAGTCACATTGCAAGTTTTTACCCATTTATTTGAGGCAGCAGCGTATTTTTGTGCCGCTTATGGTTTGATTCGTTATATGTTTGAAGACCGTTATTTAACTAAGGATGAACTTTTTGCTGCGGGTGCTGTATTTACTCTGATCGCTTGGGGATTTGCATTTTTATATAGTGTATGCCAATTATTAGTTCCACAAAGTTTTCAAAATCCAAATCATATTGCAGACTACCAATCATGGTTAGACCTATTATTTATTAGTTTTAGTTTGCAATCTGCGACGGGTTTATCCGATTTAATTCCGATTTCACCCGCAGCTCGTGTGCTTGCAATGTTGCAAATGTTTTGTGGTGTGATGTATTTTGCCCTCATCGTCTCACGGATGATTGCTTTGCAATATATTGATATTAAACCTAAATCATAACAATAAGGTGTTGTTACATTTACTAAATTGTTGAAAATGATAATTTAAATTATAATATGCCCCGAACCCAATCGTTATTCTGCAGGGTTCGTCTTTTTTCACATCTGTGAATGCCTTTCTTTGACTTTAAAAAGTCTATCCATCAAATATAAAAACCTGGAGGAACTATGCCTTCCAAAAAAGCCAAGTGGTTTGATAATGTCAATCCAAATGTTTTTTTCAGCACTGTAGGAATTATTGCACTTTTTTTAGCAGTCGTTGTTTTTGCACCAAATGCTTTCGAGTTAATGACCCAACAAATGAATCTATGGATCACTGATTCATTTAGCTGGTTCTATGTATTATCAGTCGCCATATTCTTAATTGTCCTGATTTGTATTGCTTTTTCAGACATGGGGAAAATCAAACTAGGACCCGATCACAGCCAACCTGAATATGGCAATGGATCATGGTTTGCCATGCTGTTTACCGCAGGTATGGGAATTGGACTGATGTTTTTTGGGGTCGCTGAACCCGTCATGCACTATGTCAACCCACCGACAGGTGACCCACAAAGTATTCAATCCGCACAACAAGCCATGAGAATCACCTTCTTCCATTGGGGCTTACATGCATGGTCAATCTATGCCATTGTCGGTTTAACTTTGGCTTATTTTGCCTTTCGCTATAACTTACCTCTCAAAGTACGCTCGGGTTTATATCCAATTATTGGTCAAAAAATTTATGGTCCAATTGGTGATGCAGTAGATACCTTTGCCACCATTGGTACGGTATTTGGTGTAGCAACGACTTTGGGTTTTGGTGTGACCCAAATTAATTCAGGATTGAATTATTTATTTGGCTGGGAAAGCAGTATTAGTACCCAAATCATGTTGATTATTTTTGTCAGTGCACTGGCTTCATTATCTGTTTTTATGGGTTTAGATAAAGGCATCAAGCGGCTTTCTGAGCTGAATTTGCTTTTAGCATTGTTACTACTCATTTTTGTATTTCTCACCAGTTCAAGTGTTTATATCCTACAAGGCACTATTCAAAACACTGGGCAATATATTTCCAATCTATTTAGCATGACCTTTAATTTATATGCTTATCAATCCAATGGTTGGATTGGCGGTTGGACAATTATGTATTGGGCATGGTGGATTTCATGGTCGCCATTTGTGGGAATGTTTATTGCACGAGTCTCTAAAGGTCGAACTATTCGGGAATTTATTGTAGGAGTACTGCTTATTCCGACAGGATTTACGCTGATTTGGATGGGCTTCATGGGAAATGCTGCCTTATTCAGTATTTTAGAGCAGGGCAATGTTGGGTTAATTTCGGCAGTGCAAAAAGATTCATCTGTCGCATTATTTGAGATGTTAACCCAGTTACCCTTTGCAGGGATTTCCAGTCTAGTCGCAACAGTCTTGGTGATTTTATTTTTTGTGACTTCTGCGGATTCAGGGGCGTTAGTAACAGATTATTTAACTGCAAAAACTGAACACTCTCCGACTTGGCAAAGGTTGTTTTGGACAGCGCTTATGGCAATCCTATCCATTATTTTATTGATGGTTGGTGGTTTGGGGGCTTTGCAATCTGCCACGATGATGAGTGCATTACCATTCACTTTTATCATGTTGCTGCTATGTTGGGGCTTAGTCAAAGCGTTACGTTTAGATGCTATGAAAATGCAAGCCTTGCAAGTGGCACGAATTACGCCAAGAGCTGTGCAGAACCCAAGAAGTTGGCAGCAACGCTTAGGGCTGATTATGCATTATCCACATCGCTATGCAGAAGTGCAGCACTACATTCAAAAAGATGTTGTGAAAGCATTTGAAAGTGTGCGTTTTGAATTTAAACGCCGTGATTTAAATGTACTGATCAAAGAAACTGAAGATGGAGTGCAATTGAGTGTAGATCATCATGATGAATTTAATTTTATCTATAAAGTCATTGCTCGAAAAACGGTAGCAGCAAGTTTTATGATGAATGATATGCATCAACAATCAGATGATTTTTATCAAGCTGAAGTTTTCTTGAGGGAAGGTGGTCAAAATTATGATGTGATGGAGTGGACGCAAGAAGATTTACTCCAAGACATTATTGACCAATATGAACGTCATTTACATTTCTTAAGTGTGGTTCGAAATTAAATAATTTGCGCAAAAAAAAAAGGACTCATATGAGTCCTTTTTTTGATTCAATTTCTAAAAAATTAGAAACGGAATTTAGCATTTACGCCAACAGTTTGAGTGTCACCAGCAAGCATTTCGTCTTGAGCACGGTTACCTTCATAGTTAGCATTTACATAGCTAGCACCAACTGCAATAGCAGGAGTGATGAAGTAATTTACGTTAGCACCCCAAGCTGAATCTGGAGTACCAGCATAGCTTGAAGCTGCATAAGATGCGCCAACGCTTAATTTAGGATTTAAATAAAGGTCAGTTTTCAATTGGTATGCAGTCGCATCACCATAGATGATGCCTGATTCAAACGCTAAAGACATGTTAGTACCGTCAATAGCACCAACGTATTTAGTACGTGCAGTGATCGCATCTTGGTCTTCGCCAATTGTTACAGCTTCAGCAACTGCTTTAGCAACGCCGTTACCCATAACATTGAATGCATCTAGAGCAGCTTGGTCAGCAACATTTGTGTAACCAACAGCAACTAGGAAGTTTTGAGTAGCAAGAGCACCTACTTCAAATGCAAAACGGTCGCCTTGATCATTTGACGCGCCATTTTTACCATCAAGGATAGTGTGGCTATAAGAAGCACTCGCGTATGCAGGTACATATGGAGTTGGAACATAAACTTCAGCTTTAGCGCCGTAGTTATGTACAACAACGTCAGAATCTAATTCGCCATAGTTATATGCCAAAGATACGTTAGACGCTTGGTTTAAGAACGCTGCTTCAGCCAATGGACCTTTTGAAGAGTCAACATTTTTGAAGAAGTAAGTACCTTGAAGACCGCCAGTGAAGTCTTTGTCATTTACAGTCGTATCGATGTATTCAGATTGACCTTGAACTTCGAATTGATAAGCTTGAGCACCAGTCATGGCTAATAATAAAGCAGTGGCTAAACCGAGTTTTTTCATAATCTTTTCCGATAGGACGAATTGTTGAAACACACGGCATTGTATTGTAACAATATATTAAGTCAATGATGTTTAAGAACATTGAATAATTGAAAAAGAAATAAAAATATGCTGTCTAAAAAATAGACAAATGGTTTGTTACAAGTCAACCCTATAAAAAAATCAATCAGAACAAGACAGTAAATTGATAAGAAAGTTTTAATTCATGTCAAAAATATGACAAAATATTAAATTTCCTATTAAATTTTTTTTCAATTATCAGAAAGCAATCGGTATTATCAATCATGAGGTAGTGTTCAATAGTTGGATTTTTTAGTCGACTCGGTTGTGGTAAAGCTTTATTTAATGATTAAATACATATCATATAGTTTATAATGTGTTTATAAACTCATTTATTTAAAAATCCGATAATTAATTCAAAAACTATCATTTTAATCAACTTTACAAATATGGATCTATTTCACATAATTGACGAATAAAGTTCATTGGTTAAAAATTGAACTTTAACTGATTTTAAAGTTTATATGCCCAGTTTTCCCCAAGACTGGGCTTTTTTTTATTTTGGAATTTATTTCTATCCAATATGTTTGATTACGCACTAGATTGGATCATTATTTTCACTGGTGTATCAACATTGGCATGATTATTGCCAAAAAAAATCCCAATTTTCAAGAAAACTGGGATTTTTCGCCAAAATCTGAGGAAGATTTAGAAATTCTGCTGAGGAATCATTCTAAACCGCCCTAATGAGGTGCATTATGCACTGATATGTTGCACGTGTAAATATTTTCTTACATTCAAATTAAAAATAATTCCAATAAAAAAGCCAAAACTTGAGAATATGAGTAGAGAAAGTCATTCAGAACAGTGAGTTAAATTGATGGGTGTTGTGAAAAAGATAAGCATGTGTGCATTATTCGTGAATTTATTGCTTTCAGGTTGTCAGTATCATCATCAAGAGGGTCAGACTATAACAACTCAACGCGCGCAGGATATTCCTTTATTGTTTAATCATGCTCAGACTCAAGCGGTATTTGTCACTTATGACGGTTCAACATTAAAACGTTATGGCAACGATTTAAAACGTTCAAATACGCAATATATTCCTGCATCTACTTTTAAAATGCTGAATGCGTTAATCGGTCTACAACATCAA
Source organism: Acinetobacter psychrotolerans (assembly GCF_048552595.1). Lineage (NCBI taxonomy): Bacteria > Pseudomonadati > Pseudomonadota > Gammaproteobacteria > Moraxellales > Moraxellaceae > Acinetobacter > Acinetobacter psychrotolerans. The sequence goes on from NZ_JBIMDK010000001.1 coordinate 60,855, forward strand.
AAAGTCACAACTACCGAACTATTTAAATGGAATGGTGAAAAGCGTTTTATTCCTGCATGGGAAAAAGATATGACTTTGGCAGAAGCGATGCAGGTTTCGGCTGTACCTGTCTATCAAGTGCTAGCAAGACGTATTGGTCATGATCTGATGCAACAAGAAGTACAACGAATCCAATATGGTAATGCTCAAATTGGATCACAAATCGACAGTTTTTGGTTAGTGGGACCATTAAAAATTAGTCCAGAGCAAGAGGCCCAATTTGCTTATCAGCTGGCAATGAAAAAATTGGCTTTTGACAGCACTGTTCAACAACAAGTTAAAGACATGCTTTATATTGAACGTCGTGGTGATACAAAACTTTATGCCAAAAGTGGTTGGGGAATGGATGTAGAACCACAAGTCGGTTGGTATACGGGATGGGTGGAACAACCCAATGGAAAAGTCACTGCTTTTGCTTTAAATATGCAAATGAAATCGGGTGATGATCCTGCGGAACGTAAACAATTAACTTTAGATATTTTGGATAAATTAGGTTTGTTTTTTTATGTACGCTAATAAAAGTTAGGTGTATTGAATATTGCCAATCTAATCCGATTGTAAGTTTTGGTGGAGATGAGTTTTTAATCTTGATTGAACATGCTCGGTAAGATTGGCTTATTCAAATTGCTGAAAGTATTTGCGAGTATCGATGTAGTGACTGGAGCAGAAAACTATTAAGCCTTTATTCAGGCAGATAAGTTTTTGTTTAAGGTAAAAGTACAGGGTAAAAATAAAGTGGTAGTGTGATTTCGCTACCACCATTTATGCGTAGGTTATTCTTCGTCACCGTAATTGTTGATACATTTTTTTAATGTCAATTCTTTACCGTTTTCACTCCAACACTGACCTGAGATAATTTTCCCTGCTTGATAATTTAAGATTGCTTCTGGTGTGCCATCGTTAAACCAAATTTTGTACTCGCCTTGGCGTAAACCATTGCGATATTGTCCTTGGCGTTCTAATTTTTGGTTTTGAAACCACTGTTTGAGTTCACCAATCATCACGCCATTTTCAAAGCGGACATAGGTCCACGGTTCACCATTTTCATACCAGCGTTGTTTCATTCCATTTACTTGCTCACTCTTATATTTCATGGAAAGGGCGAGTTGACCATTGGGATGCCACATTTTGTAATCTCCAGTAGTTGAGCCATCTAGTACATAGGATTCTTGTTCTTTTAGACCATTGGCGAACCAAAACTCAAGTTTTCCTTGATATGTACCGTCGGTATATTCAATACGACTACGCTTTTTGCCATTAGGATAAAAGCTTTCAAATATGCCTGAACCGACAATATTATCTGGAAAATGGATTTTATTTTCGCATTCATTTGGCTTTGTCGAAGGTTTTTGTGTGGTGATAAATGGTGATGTCAGTGGCTTATTGTCTGCATAGGTATATTGAACTGTCCACGTTTTAGCTGTTTCGGCAGGTTGGATTATTGCGATACATTTTGGGTGTTCTTTCCATGGGTCATCGCTTCCATCTGACGATGAAGTAAAAATCAGCATGTTTTCGTTGATATAGCCGTCGGCGAGGGCGTTTAAACTCATTAGAGAAAATGGAATTAATATTAGAAATTTAAATTTTTTAGTTTTACTCATTTTTTCCTCTTACCTAATGAAATTAAATTTTAGTTTTTTCAATTAAATAATTAATGAAATTGGTACATGCAACGAGCATAAATTTTGCATCGATATTACTGAGGTTTGATTCTTCAAGCATTGTATGACGAATACCATCGCCATTAGAAGTATAACCGTACAGTTGGCTTAAAGTTCCTTTAAGTGCAGAATGTAACCCAAATTTATCTTCAATTATTTTTAAAGCTTTTCCTAAAGTTGCTTTTTCATCATCTGTGACTATTTTACAAATAGATTCAACAGCGCTAATCGATTCTTTAATTGAATTTCGATAGTCAGAATTTTGACGATCTGACATCAATTTTAAAGCTTGATTTAGATGTTGTTGTACACCTGAATATTGATTTGCATTTTCTAAGGCATCTTCGATGGATTGGATCTCTTGTTCGGAAGTAATAGGGGTAACTTCATTATTGATTATTCGATATACGCTATTTTCTTTTTCCAAACAATTATTTAATTCTTTAATGAAGAACTCTTATTTTTCTTTAATTCTTTTGGATAGTTTTCTAATGTTTCTTGAATGAAGCTATAAATCTCATGCCACTTGCAGTTAAAAAAGAACTTCTGACTGTGCATAATACTTTTTCAAATTGAATGGGAATCGTATCGATGGGTTGTTTGAAAAAATTAAACCAATAAGCAATTATGAGTGTTTTTAAATTTGATGTATTTATATTTCCATGAGATTGATACGATGAATAAACTCCAAATTCCATTACGTAAGTTTTCATCCATACTTTCTTTTTGAATAATTTCTCTTATAGGCTTATATCCATATCTTTCTGAAAATCGCATTATTCCCCCTAAAAGTTGAGAATTTTTTAACTTTTAATCCTCCCTAACCCTCCTTTTTCAAAGGAGGGAATTCCCCTCTTTATAAAAGAGGGGCTAGGGGAGATTCTTATTTTAACAGTGGCTTTAAAAACTTCGCTGTATGTGAAACTTTAGACTTCGCCACTTCTTCAGGAGTACCTTCCGCAATAATCATACCGCCACCTGCACCACCTTCAGGGCCCAAATCAATTACCCAGTCAGCAGTTTTAATCACGTCTAAATTGTGTTCAATCACCACAATGGTATTCCCCTTATTACGCAGCTCATGAAGAATATCCAAAAGCTTAGCAATATCGTGGAAATGCAAACCTGTAGTCGGTTCATCAAGGATATATATGGTTTTGCCTGTATCACGCTTTGCCAATTCACGTGCTAATTTCACACGTTGTGCTTCACCGCCTGAAAGCGTTGTTGCAGACTGACCCAAACGGATATAACCCAAACCTACCTGATTCAATGTTTCTAAACGGCGGTGAATGACAGGAATCGCCTCAAAGAAATGCATAGCGTCTTCAACAGTCATACCCAAAACATCGGAAATATTTTTGCCTTTATAGCCAACTTCCAAGGTTTCACGGTTATAACGATCACCATGGCAATTATCACAAGGCACATACATATCAGGCAAGAAATGCATTGCTACCTTGATCATGCCGTCACCTTCACAGGCTTCACAGCGACCACCTTTCACGTTAAACGAAAAACGACCTGCGGCATAACCACGTGCTTTGGCTTCAGGCGTCTGTGCAAATAACTCACGAATTGGGGTAAATAAACCTGTATATGTTGCAGGGTTAGAACGTGGGGTACGTCCAATCGGACTTTGGTCAATATCGACAACTTTATCTAAGAATTGTAAACCATCAATCGAGTCGAATTTTTCTGCGGTTAAAGTCGTTGCACCATTCAATTGTGTTGCAGCAAGCGGTAGTAAAGTACGGTTAATCAGTGTTGATTTACCTGAACCCGAAACACCTGTCACGCAGGTCATGATACCTAACGGAATGATGAGATCAACATTTTGCAGGTTATGACCAGATGCACCCATGAGCTTGATTTGTTCTTCAGGCTTTGGTGGTTGAATACGTTTTTTTGGTACTTCAATTTTTAATTTTCCTGATAGGTATTGACCTGTCAGTGAATTTGGATTTGCCAAAATTTCTTCATAAGTTCCTTCCGCAATAATATGACCACCATGGACACCAGCACCCGGGCCAATATCAATGATATGGTCAGCAGCACGAATGGCATCTTCATCATGCTCAACGACGAGTACGGTATTACCTAAGTCACGTAAACGTACCAAGGTTTCAAGCAAACGATCATTATCACGTTGATGTAGTCCGATAGATGGTTCATCCAAAACGTACATCACGCCCATTAAGCCTGCACCAATTTGTGAAGCTAGACGAATACGCTGTGCTTCACCGCCAGACAATGTTTCCGCAGAACGAGATAGACTTAGATAATTTAGACCCACAGAAACAAGGAAGTGCAAACGCTCACGGATTTCTTTAAAAATCTTATCGGCAATTTCGCCTTTCGCACCTTCAAGCTGTAAATCTTGATAATAGCTTTCGGCATCGCCAATCGACATTTTGGTAATCTGAGCGATAGTTTTGTCTAAGATTTTGACATTACGCGAAATTTCATTCAGGCGTGAACCATCACAGGCATCGCAGGCAGCATTAGATAAATATTGCGCTAAATCATCACGCACATAATTACTTTCAGTTTCACGGTAACGACGTTCTAAATGCGGCAGAATACCTTCAAATGGTTGTACACGGCTGTGTTTACGACCACGTTCATCGACATAACTTAAATCGATCTTATCTTTGCCTGTGCCGTAGAGGAATTTCTTTTTGGTATCTGCATCCAACTCATTCCACGGTGTATCTAAAGAAAATTCGAAATGTGCAGCGACTTTCTCAATCATGGAATAATAATAAGGACGTTGTCTGTCCCAACCACGAATTGCACCCTGACTGATCGAAACATCCTGACTTGGAATAAGTTTATCTGCACTGAAATGACTGCGTGTTCCCAAACCATCACAAACAGGACATGCACCAAATGGATTGTTGAATGAGAATAGGCGAGGTTCAAGTTCACCAACAGCACGTTCACATTCAGGACAAGAATGTTTTGCCGAGAATGTACGGTCGCTGTGTTCGCCATTCATCCACGATAACGTTGCAATATCACTGCCTAAACGTAAAGCAGTTTCAAAGCTTTCTGCAATACGGTTGCCTAAGTCATCACGGACTTTGAAACGGTCAACAACCACTTCAATGGTATGCTTTTTCTTTTTATCCAGTTCAGGTGGCGTATCGATATCAATGACTTCACCATCCACACGGGCACGAACAAAACCCTGACTCTGTAATTGTTCAAATAGGTTGGTGTACTCGCCTTTACGGTCACGGACGACAGGTGCGAGCAACATGAGAGCCGTACCTTCCTCCAGTCCTTTTACGGCATCGACCATTTCTGAAACAGTCTGTGCAACCATTGGTAAATCATGTTCTGGACAATATGGCGTACCGACACGAGCATATAAAAGACGTAAATAGTCGTAAATTTCAGTAATCGTTCCCACAGTTGAGCGTGGGTTATGACTTGTTGATTTCTGCTCGATGGCAATCGCAGGGCTTAAACCTTCAATCGAATCGACTTCAGGTTTTTCCATTTGCGATAAAAATTGACGTGCGTATGCAGAGAGTGATTCGACATAACGACGCTGACCTTCGGCATACAGGGTATCAAATGCAAGGGAAGATTTACCTGAACCTGAAAGCCCCGTAATCACCACAAACTTGTCGCGTGGAATATCAAGGGACACATTTTTTAGGTTATGGGTACGTGCACCTCGAATACGGATGTGACTTTGGCTCATAAAACATCTCGGAATTGTGCAAATTGAAGGTTATATATGATAGCGATTTAATTTTGTTCAAGCTGTAAAAAATAGTTTTTAAACGACAAATTGTGTCATCTAACTGACCATTTAAATATGTGACGGCTTTGGTAAAGTTAACATAAAATATTATTATTCACATACTTATTGGCATATTAACCAATTTTCACAGTCTAATTTTTATATGTTACGGAAATACTTATAATTTATTCAAAATAAAATGGTTTAGAGCAGAGTCAGTCATGTTAAAGCAAATATTATTTTTGGGAATGGCTTTGGTTTTTAGTCTTCATGCCTTTGCACTCGAAACCAAAATTGTGACATTCGAACAATTTTTAAAATTAGATACAGAACATGCAGGACAAATGGAGTTTGAGGGTGTTTCGCCCAGCACTCAAGCATGGACTGCGATTTATGTTGTTGGCAAGCAGATTATTCCAAATCGTACAGCACAAATGAATTTAGTGGTTTTGCCAGAAGGTTTAATTAATAAAGCCAATCCCACGGAAAAAGTAACCCAAACTTTATTAATCGCTGATGATTTACCGTTACGCAAAAAGTTTTCACTGAAAGAATTTGATGACATTGCCGATAAAATTGAAGACCAGACGGATTTTAAAATTGAAGATCCTATTGTTTATGATAGTGATGTGATTCGTACCTATGCTCAAGTATTAGATTGGGTACCTGACTATGGTGTAACAACGATGAAGCTGAGCGTAGGTGTACCCATACAAGAAGGTTTCGAACCTTTGGCAATTTATGTGATTGTTGGAGAAGGTGATAAGCCACAACAGATTACAGATTTAATGAAACAAAACAGCAATCTGAGTGCCGAAGAAAAACAACAACAATTTCGTGATGTATCAAATCGCCCAGAATCTACACTGGCAAGAATGGAAGCAAAATTTCTTATTTTTTTTGTGATTGCAGGGGCGCTGATGTTTATTTATTGGAGGAAATGGCATCGTTAAAATCTACATTCATAATAGGATTTTTTCCTAAATATTTTAAGCTAAATTATTGTGAATGTATTGCAAACTAAATGATCAAGGTTATATAACACGATGATTTTATTCTTCAAATAAACGACCGTTTGTCTAGAAAATAAAATTGTCAGACAAAATTTTTGTGAGCGATTTGAGTTTAGCGATATTATATTTGTGAAGTTTGTCACATTTTTATTGGTTCTGATTATGGATATACAGAAAGTTATTTTGGTTCTTTGTTGCGCATTTTGTCAGTATGCTTTTGCGCAAGAAGCATCCGATATTCTATTTGACCAAAATATCAATTTAAAACCAAATCAAGAATACGCTCTAGAATTAGAAAATGTACAAGCAGGTGATCAAATTTGGACGGCTGTGTATTTGGTTGCTCAGCAAAATTATCCAGGACGAACTTCGAAATTGGATTTTGTCATTCAAAACCAAGGATTGTTAAATAAAGCGAAACCTAGTGAGCATACAGTCACGACATCGTTGGTTGCGGAAGATTTATCTCAAACTCATTATTTTTCATTTAACCAATTCAAAGCATTAAAACAATGGATTGAAAGTGAAACAGATCAAAAAATTGAAGATCCTATTGTAGAAGAAACAGATACTATTCGTATTTATAGCCAAGTGAATGATTGGATTCCTGAATACAACAGTTATGAGCCAACAAAAGTAAAAATTGCTTATCAAAATCCAATCGACTTTAATATTGTTGCGGCTTATGTCGTGGTGGGTAAAGGTGAAAAACCTGCACAGCTCAGTGAATTAAATTTTAAAGACATACAATCTGCTACGTATACTCAGTCTATATCGGCTACGCGTATTGCATCATCACAACAACTCGATTTTAATTCTAATTACATGAATGTTAAGTTAATTTTTCTATTCGGTGCGACGCTATTATTTGCTTTTTTTGCATTTGTTTATCGTCATAAGTTACGCCATAGATTTTAAATAGTCATAGAAATTTGTTGTGCATCATTTTTGATATTTTCAATTTCTGTTTTAAAAACATCTCATATTTTATAAATGAATCAATCTTGGCGTAAACTCTGCACATGATTGTGTTGTATATAGAGTAAGTATCAATGTTATCTTTATTTTTAAAATGTATTTTAGGCGCTGCTGTTGTTTTATTGATCTCTATTCTTTCGAAAAGTAAGGCATTTTATATTGCAGGTTTAGTGCCTTTATTTCCTACATTTGCATTGATCGCGCATGTGATTGTTACGCAGCAACGGGGTGCAGAAGCATTAAAACAAACGGCACTGTTTGGTCTATGGTCTTTGATTCCTTATTTTATTTATTTGCTGATGGTATATGTGTTGGCAACTAAATTACCGATGTGGTCGTGTTTAGGTGTGGCAACACTGTGCTGGATTATTGCAGCAGCAGGCTTGATCTATGGTTGGCAAATATTCCAAAACTAATGAATTTAGAAATTTTAAGAAGTTGTTATATTAAAAATAATTTTAGATAAGAAAAACTACCTCCTTTGAACAATAAGGAGGTGAAAATTTTAGAATTATTAACAAAGCAGTATCACTTCAGAAAAAGTTCATCCATCGCTTCAGTAGGATTAAACGACAAACTGCTTAGGTGTTTCTAAATTTTTAATTGCATTGTAAATTTCTTCTGCATGATGGCAGACAATCAGCTTGGCACGGTGTTGTGGGGGAATAAAACCTTCTGCAACGGCATGGTCTAATTGTGCAATCATGTGGTCATAGAAACCATTCACGTTATAAAGCATCATTGGTTTTTGGTGCTGATTCAATTGACCCCAAGTGGCAATTTCTAGAATCTCTTCAAACGTACCAAATCCACCGGGTAAAGCAACAAAGGCACTGGCACGTTCTGCCATTATCGCTTTGCGCTCATGCATATTTTTGACAATATGTAATTCAGTTAAATCGTTATTGGCAATTTCATAATCCAACATGAATTCAGGGATAACCCCAACCACTTCACCACCATGTTCAATCACGGTATCTGCAACTTGACCCATCAAGCCAATACTTGCACCACCATAGACAATACCAAAGCCATATTCTGCAATGCCTTGCGCCAACTCAATAGCAGTTTGCCTATAAATTGGATTATTTCCAAAACGAGAGCCGCAATACAAAGCAATTAAATGTTGATTGGTTTTAATTTCAGGGTTAAGCATTTCAGTTTCATTGGTCATAGATTTAAGTGCGCTATTCATAATTTATTTTTCACCTTAACTTAGCATGTTCTGTCTTTTAGCTCTACTTTAGGTCACAAATATGACAACGATATTGGAAAAAGTGAACTGTTTTAAATTTTTTGTAATGTGACTGTAAAGAACAGTAAGTATTGCGCCATGCTAAAAATTAAGATGAATTTTTTGGCGATTTTACCTATACTAGATACACGTTTATCAACAAATGAATCATCATGGGTAGTGGTTGTAGTCGCTCCGAAAATGCACAATCTTTAGACAAAACAAAACTTCAAAATAAACTAAAGTTCCTTCTTCAGTTCTCAAATAAACAGCGCTCATATGCTGAACATCGCTATTGCACATCTTCAATGGAGCAAGATCAATGATACTTGAATGGATGTCAGATCCGTCTGCGTGGGTTGGTCTCGCAACATTAGTGGTTCTTGAAATTGTTTTAGGTATCGATAACCTTGTTTTTATTGCCATTCTTGCGGAAAAATTACCGCCAGAACAGCGTAATAAAGCGCGCATTATTGGGTTGTTACTCGCACTTTGTATGCGTATGGTACTGCTTGTATCTATCGCATGGGTGATTACGCTTACTCAGCCTTTGTTCCATTTTTTAGATCACTCATTTTCAGGGCGAGATCTGATCTTATTGTTTGGTGGGGTATTCCTTTTATTTAAAGGAACAATGGAATTACGTGAGCAATTAGAAAGTAAAGGATCGATTAAAGAAGAAAATCCAGTACATGCTGCTTTTTGGATGGTGATCGTTCAAATTGTTGTGTTAGATGCTGTTTTCTCTCTCGATAGTGTGATTACTGCTGTTGGTATGGTGAAACAGCTTTCGGTAATGATCATTGCCGTAGTGATTGCAGTTGGAATCATGTTGTGGGCTTCAAAACCACTCATGGCATTTGTGAATAAACACCCAACTATTGTGATTTTGTGTTTATGTTTCCTCATGATGATTGGTTTTTCATTGATTGTCGAAGGCTTTGGTTATCACATTCCAAAAGGCTATTTGTATGCAGCCATTGGTTTCTCGGTCATGATTGAATTCTTGAATCAAACCATGCGTAAAAACCAAGAAAAAACAGTCACGACGACAGATTTACGCTTTCGCACAGCTTCGGCAGTCATGCGAATGCTGGGTGGAAAAAGCTTAAGTACAGCCGATCATCAACATCATAAATCTGAAAATGTACTTGCGACGCAAGCGTTGGCAGATGAAATGTTTGACCCTGAAAATGGTGTGTATCACAGTGTGATGGTACAGGGGGTTTTAGGCTTAGCTGAGCGTCCAGTAAAATCCGTTATGACACCACGTCCAGAGTTGGAATGGATTGATTTAGATGATGATTCTATCTCAATTAAACAACATTTGATGTCGATGACACATTCACGTTTAATCGTGGCACATGGTGAGTTAGACAATATTGCAGGTGTGGTGCTCACGCATAAAGTGTTGAATGATTATATCGAAACAGGTGTACTCGATTTTGAAAAGCATTTACGTGAACCTGTGATTGTGCATGAAAATGCGCAAGTGTTAATGGTGATGGAACAGCTGCGTCAAGCGCCCTTACAGCTTGCGATTGTCCTAAATGAATATGGTTCAATTGAAGGAATTGCAACTCCAATTGATATATTGGAAGCGATTGCAGGGGAGTTTCCTGATGAAGATGAACTTGAGACAGCAGCAGAAAGTCTAGCCGATGGTTCGTTAATGCTTGACGGTTCTACTGATATTCGTCATGTGTCATTGTTATTAGGTCGTGATCTGGTTGATGAATCTGAACAGTATTCAACATTATCAGGTTATATCTTGTCTCATTTGGGTCGTTTACCACAAAATGGCGAAAAGCTTCAAGCTGATGGATATCGTTTTGAAGTGGTCACAATGGATGGTCATAAGATTGATAAAGTGCATATAGTGGCACTTGAACCATCTGAAGATGAGTAAGTGATTTTTTGAATAAAAAGAGCTGGTCGAAAGACTGGCTTTTTTATTGAGTAGTTTGTTTACTGTACCTAATGAAAATTGTGGAACAATGATAAAATACTAGACGTGGAACGTGAAGAATCCGAAAAAAAGCCAAAACTGTTGAGGCTGGGCTTTTATGTTGTTTGTAAGATTTTGATTTATAACAAAATAAATTATTTATTTCGCATAAGGTGTATTATGTTAATTTTAGAAAATCTTAATTTATTCCTTAATGTGACAGAACTGCGTCAAATCATGTCGGGCTGTTTAATATCAAAAAGGGAGCTAAAAGCTCCCTTTTTGATTAGTTTACGTAGTAGGTGTAGGTTCAGGCAGAGGTTCACATTTTATTGTAAATGAAGTTAGAGGATTTAGAGGAGTACCTGCAACGGTCATTGTAGGAGTAACAGTAATACAGGTTTTGTCTTTAGTTGGATCGGTTTTAGTTGAGTCAAATTCAACTTTAAGGAATCTTCCAGCAATAGGTGCTCCTGAATAAATAATATCAACACCTCCTAATGAACCATGTTTTCCAATTCTCTGATGTAAGTGACCTACAAATATTGCTCGGATATTCTTTTGATACTGTTTAATGAGGTCTTCAAGTTCTTTTTTCTGATCGCCATTTTCATTAAAATAATACTGAATATCATGTAAATTTAAAACAACATATTTATTATTATTATGAGCATCTTCTAACTGTTTTCCTAACCATACCATTGAGTTCTTGGCTTGCATAGTCCACGAAGATGCGCCTTTATTCCAACCTCTTTTAAATGTCACGGTATAATGAGGGTAGTTTTGTAATTGTATAAATCTAAAATCTCCTATTTCCCATGAGTAAGCAAGGCTTCCGTTAACATTTCGATTACCTGTGGTTTGCCAAGGGTTTTTGTTGAATGCGTATATATCGCATGATATAAGTAATTTATTACAAACAGGTGTTTTCCCTTTATCTAATCCTTTATATCCTAATATCCAATCAGCCATTATATGCATCATACCACCAGCACAATTATTTCGACCTTGAGTACCTTTGGCGCCACAGTCATTAACATTATTTTGGTAATCATGATTACCTAGCCCAGGATAAATAAGTAAATCATCTTTTTTCGGATTATGTATGGTGTAATTATTATGAAAAAACTCTCTTTCGTAGTCATGACCAAAAGATGTTAGATCACCATTAATAATAAGTCCTTTAAATGGTGTAGAGGCATTATCTCTTAAATTTTTAATCGCTTTAATAGCTTTTTCATTACTATCTTTTTCTTGATTTATTTTTTGTCCTTGAACACTGTAACAATAATCAGATAACGTGTTTATATCTACATCCTTTGGATATATAGACTGTTCAGCAGAACAAGACCATTTATATTGTGGATCTCCCATAACGGCGAGTGTGAACTTTTCAGCATGTATCACTTGTGTAGATAAATAAAGTGGTGATAAGGCTAATGATGCCAGAAAAAACTTTTTCATTTTATTTCCTTAAATTCCGTGTGGAGGAAATATAAAATTATCAATATGAATGGTGGATATATATACCTGAAATTGGTGATTTTTAATTCATTTTTTCTTTTATATTCAGTGATATGTGTTGCTTTTAGTGATGGTTTTTGAGGTTCTTTTCTAAAGTAGGTGGATTAATGTAAACTGTAAAATACTTTATAAATTTTGCTTTTTAAATGCTAAAAATAATTTTAGAGTGTGATGAAAGTGATTCATTAAGTTTTTATACTTTAGTATTTCTAATATGGTTTTTCTATGTACAATCTTCCTTGCCCCTGCGGTTCACCACTCTATAGCGAATGCTGCCAGCCTTTACATCTAGGTCAGAAAAAAGCAGAAAGTGCAGAACAACTGATGCGTTCACGTTACAGCGCATTTGCAAAAGAAGAGATTGATTACATTGTTGAAACCACGGCAATTGGACAACAGCAAAGCTTAGATATCAAAGCGATTGCAGATTGGAGCAAAGCTAATCAGTGGCTCAAACTGGAAATCGTGCAAGCGCAAGAAAAACTTGATAAAAATCATGCTCAAGTTGAATTTAAAGCACACTATGCAGATGCGAAAGACAATTCGCAAAAAGAGCAAATTCACCATGAAGTTTCGCATTTTGTAAAACATGATGGTGCTTGGTATTTTCTCGATCCAACAACAGATCAGCAGCTTACGATGAAACAGCCCTGTATTTGCGGATCAGGCAAAAAATTTAAGCAATGTTGCGCACAATATCTCTAGCTTTTCATGCAATTTAACTTAAAATAGCGTGCATCTTTTACCTTCAGTGGATGAAGGGCAATGTTACTCACCATTATTTATATTATCGCAATTACAGCGGAAGCCATGACAGGAGCGTTGTCGGCAGGACGACGAAGCATGGACTGGTTCGGTGTAGTGCTGATCGCATGTGTCACAGCTTTGGGTGGCGGTTCCGTCCGAGATGTGTTGCTAGGACACTATCCACTGACTTGGGTTAAACATCCCGAATACTTAGTACTTACATGCTGTGCAGCCTTTTTCACCATTCTCATTGCCAAATGGATGAAGCACTTACATTCTATCTTTCTATTATTAGATGCACTTGGTTTAATCGGTTTTACCATCATTGGCTGTCAGATTGCTTTACAGATGGGGCATGGCTTTGTCGTATGTGCTGTAGCTGGGGTATTAACTGGGGTGTCGGGTGGTATTCTGCGTGATATTTTATGTAATGATGTACCTTTGGTGTTCCGTCGAGAACTCTATGCATCGATCTCTTTTGTTGCGGTAATTTTCTACTGGTTCTGTATAAAAATGGGGCTATCTCTTGAAATTACAGTGATTTCAACATTGGTTTTTGGATTTTCACTGCGCTGTATAGCGATTTATTTTGGGCTGGAAATGCCGAAATTTATTTATAAAGATGATGATGCACAATCGGCATCTTCTAAAGATGAAACTTGATTTATAATAGACTTCTCACATCATTTATAATCCTCTTCATTTTGCTCTTTAAGTGAAATTTAGGGGATTTATGTAAGATGTTTATTCAATTCTTATCTAATTTTGAATAAAACGGATGATTTGTTTTTAGCTTTAAATTCAGATGATCAAAAGAATATACAAAACAATAAATTCTGTTGTGAAAGCAGTACCTCCATTTTCACTTATTCAGAGAAATCATTATGGATTTAGTATCACGGGTACAACGGCTGCCGATTGGTAAATTTCACTACACCTTACTTTGGGTGATCGGACTCGGCTGGATGTTCGATGCCATGGATACAGGGCTCATTTCATTCATCCTGACAAAAATGGCAGAAGAATGGCAAATGACACCTTCGGAAAAAGGCTGGGTTGTATCTATCGGCTTTGTCGGCATGGCGATTGGTGCTGTGCTTTCAGGTGGTTTAGCGGACAGGATTGGTCGTCGTACTGTATTTGCTCTTACATTGGTGACTTATAGTATTGCCACGGCTTTATGTGCTTTTGCACCGAATTTAACATGGCTTTTAATTTTTCGTTTTATTGTTGGATTAGGTTTAGGTGGGCAATTACCTGTTGCTGTGACTTTGGTGAGTGAGTACATACCTGCACATGTTCGTGGTCGTTTTATTGTCCTATTAGAAAGTTTTTGGGGACTCGGTTGGCTTGTAGCTGCTTTAATTTCCTATTTCGTCATTCCCACGTATGGATGGCACATTGCCTTTTTAATTGGTGGCTTACCTGCCATTTATGTATTTATGATTTTAAAAAATGTGCCTGAATCTGTCCCATATCTCATCAACTGTGGGCGGATTGAAGAAGCACATGCACTGGTACAAAAACTTGAACGTCAATGTGGCGTAGAAGTGATTAAAATTATTGAAGTCAAACCTGTAGCAGAAAAGCAGAATATTTCGTTTTCACAGCTTTGGTCAGGCGCTTTTGCAAAACGTACACTCATGTTGTGGTTAATCTGGTTCGGTATTGTTTATTCTTATTATGGAATTTTTACATGGTTACCAAGTCTGTTAGTGCAACAGGGTTTTACCATTGTGCAATCTTTTGAATATGTCTTGGGAATGATTTTGGCACAACTTCCGGGGTATATCGTCGCCGCATGGTTAGTGGAAAAACTTGGACGTAAGCCAACATTGGCAGGTTTTATTGGCATGTGTGCTGTATCTGCTTATTTCTTCGGTCAGGCAACGTCTGTCAATACGATCATGCTGTGGGGCTGTTTGATGTCGTTCTTTAACCTTGGTGCATGGGGCGTGTTATATACCTACACACCTGAGCAGTATCCGACAAATATTCGTGCTTTTGGTTCGGGATGGGCATCTGCGGTTGGGCGTATGGGCGGTATTGTTGCACCATTGGTGGTCACGCATATGATGGTGGCAAGTAATGGTTTTAGCGCTATTTTTATGATGTTTACTGCGGTGTTATTGGCGGTTGCTGCCGTGATTTTAGTGTTAGGTGAAGAAACCAAAGGCAAGACGTTGGAAGAGATTGGATTGTAGGTTGATTTGAATATTTCGATGCTTTATCCAGATTGTTAAATGACTAAAAGATGAATATCACTTCATCTTATATTGGAAAGTTTAAATAGATTTTTGTAGGGGTATTCTTACTTTTTGAAGCAAAAGTAACACAGCTCTTTTGTTGAATTAAGGGTACGTCTTATATCAATTTTTAATAGGGGTATCTTTGCTGCCATGTGATAGTAATATTTGCGATGGTGTTCCTGTACTGGTCATGGATTTGTTCATATTAATCTGGTTTTCAATATCGTGAAAATTAATTGAAGGCGAGAGTAATTATTAAAATAAAAATAATCAGTTGCTCATTTCCTTAAAAATGGATAATTTTACGACATTAGAAACATCTGAAGACGCAAATTGTCGTTGTGTCACACGCTTGCTCTTGTGTCGTCAGACCCTGCGACATAGCATAGAACATAGAACCAAAAACACATTTAGCTCGCATTTATTTAGGATAACAGGTTGTTATGACAAGCCTTGCGCATCATGCGACAGAAAATCGTTCCGTAGCAGAATTTACCGAACAGGCATATCTCAATTACGCCATGTACGTGATCATGGATCGTGCATTACCACATATTAGTGATGGTCTAAAACCCGTACAGCGTCGTATTGTTTTTGCGATGAGCGAACTCGGTTTAAAAAATAGTGGTAAGCCGAAGAAATCTGCACGTACTGTGGGTGATGTGTTGGGTAAGTACCACCCTCATGGCGACTCAGCGTGTTATGAAGCCATGGTATTGATGGCACAACCTTTCAGTTATCGTTATCCCTTTATCGAAGGACAAGGTAACTGGGGGTCACCCGATGACCCTAAATCATTTGCTG
Source organism: Acinetobacter psychrotolerans (assembly GCF_048552595.1). Classification (NCBI taxonomy): domain Bacteria; kingdom Pseudomonadati; phylum Pseudomonadota; class Gammaproteobacteria; order Moraxellales; family Moraxellaceae; genus Acinetobacter; species Acinetobacter psychrotolerans. The sequence goes on from NZ_JBIMDK010000001.1 coordinate 76,812, forward strand.
CGATGCGTTACACCGAAGCAAAATTATCGCTATATAGCGAAGTACTATTGTCAGAACTTGGACAAGGAACGTGTGATTGGCAGGATAATTTTGATGGTTCAATGAAAGAACCAGTCAACCTACCTGCTCGTGTACCCAATATATTACTTAATGGTACAACAGGGATTGCTGTTGGGATGGCAACTGATATTCCACCGCACAATTTACGTGAAGTGGTGAAAGGCACGATTGCTTTAATCCGTAATCCAAATCTGACTGATGAAAAAATTGCTGAATACATTCCTGCACCAGATTTACCGACCAAAGCGGAAATTATTACCCCACCAGAAGAATTGTTGAAAATACAGATCACAGGTCGTGGTAGTTACCGTACTCGTGCGGTTTATACTATTGAAAAAAATGAAATTGTGATCACTGAATTACCGTATCAGGTGTCAGGTTCTAAACTCATCACTCAGATTGCAGATCAGATGCAGGCGAAAAAATTGCCATTGGTTAGTGATTTACGTGATGAATCTGATCATAAAAATCCAACACGTTTAGTGATCGTGCTACGTTCAAATCGTATTGATGCAGATGCAGTGATGAGTCATCTTTTTGCAACGACAGATTTAGAGTCGAGCTATCGTGTCAATATGAACATGATTGGTGCAGATGGTCGTCCACAGGTCAAATCTATTCGACGTATTTTGCTTGAATGGATTGAAATCCGTAAAAATACAGTGACTCGCCGTTTACAATATCATTTAAATAAAATTGAAAAACGCCTGCATATTTTGGGTGGTTTAATCATTGCTTATTTAAATATTGATGAAGTCATTCGCATCATTCGTGAAGAAGATCAGCCTAAACCTGTATTGATGATGCGTTTCAATATTGATGAAATTCAAGCCGAAGCCATTTTAGAACTCAAGTTACGTCATTTGGCGAAACTTGAAGAAATGGAAATGCGCCGTGAACAGGATGAATTAGAAGCAAGAGCAGCGATTATTCGTGAACAACTAGAAAATCCTGAATCTTTAAAATCTTTGATCATTGAAGAACTTAAAGATGATGCGAAAAAATTTGGTGATGATCGTCGTTCGCCAATCGTGCAGCGTTCTGAAGCAACAGCTATCAGCGAACAGGATTTAATGCCTGCTGAAGCCGTAACTGTTGTACTTTCTGAAGCAGGTTGGATTCGTTCGGCAAAAGGGCATGATGTTGATGCAAGCAGTCTGAACTTCCGAGCAGGCGATCAGTATTTAAGTTCAGCGCAGGGTAAGACCAATCAGAAGGTTTATATACTGGATGAAACAGGCCGCAGTTATGCACTTGCTATCAATAGTTTGCCGTCCGCGCGCGGATTAGGTGAACCCTTGAGTTCAAAACTTTCACCTGCAAATGGTGTCGGCTTTATTCAAATTGTCATTGAAGAAGATGATAATGAAATTGTCGCTGTCAGCTCGAATGGTTATGGGTTTAAAACCCAAGCAAAACAACTGGATACCAATGCTAAAGCAGGCAAGTCGTTCCTAACTGTTGCCGATGGTGCTAAAGCTTTACCGATAGAAGCGGTTGGCAATCATACGCATTTGGCTATACTTAGTTCAGCGGGTCGTTTACTTTTAATTGATTTGTCAGATTTGCCAACGCTAAGCAAAGGCAAAGGAAACAAGTTGATACAACTTGAAAGTAATGATTTCATCCAATTTATGCTAACTTTAAATTTAGATGAAATAATTCAAGTGCTTGCAGGGCAGCAGCAACTAAAATTAAAAGGCGATGATTTACAAAAATATATAGGGAAGCGCGCGTCAAAGGGGCAACTCTTACCACGTGGCTATCAAAAAGCAAATAGACTGTTGATTCAAAGATAAAACTAGCATCCATAGCACGAAATACGTTATATATGGAAAGTATTCGTAGATATGGATGTAATATTAAGCAGACAGAAACTAAAAAATGAAGCTTAATATTGAAAAAAATAGTTTAAAACCAAGGATTATTGATTGGAGCACATGGCATAATGGAAAAGATTTGGTTCGCTGAATACCAAAAAACTGGGATTCCAGAGACAGTAGAATTGCCACCGGAAAACACCTCGCTTATTGATATTTTTGAGCGAAATTTCCAGAAATTTGGTTCACGTGACGCTTTTATCTTTATGGATAAAACGCTGTCTTTTAGTGAACTTGAACTTGCTAGCCGTAAATTTGCTGCCTATCTTCAAAGCCTTGGACTTGCAAAAGGTTCTCGTGTTGCAGTGATGATGCCGAACGTATTGCAATACCCAGTTGTTGCATTGGCTGTGTTCCGCGCAGGTTTAGTTTTAGTGAATGTGAATCCACTTTACACTGCACGTGAGTTAGAACATCAATTAAATGACTCTGCTGCAGAAGTATTGGTTATTGTTGAAAACTTTGCCACTGTATACCAAGCAATTTTAGGTAAAACTCCTGTGAAGCACGTTGTTGTTGCTTCTGTAGGTGACATGCTTGGAACGCTAAAAGGTACTTTGGTGAACTTTGTTTTACGTACTGTACGTAAGCAAATTCCTGCATGGAATATTCCAGGTCACACGAAATTTAATACCGCACTTGCAAAAGTGAATCCAAATAACTACAAACGCCCAACGATGACCCTGAGCGATACAGCAGTATTACAATATACTGGTGGTACAACAGGCGTATCGAAAGGTGCTGAGTTAACGCATCGTAACCTTGTTGCAAACTTGCTGCAGTGTGATGGTATTTTCCAAAGTAAATTTGGTGTCGGTGATGGCTCGAAAGATGATCGTATCTTCTGTGCATTGCCGCTGTATCACATCTTTGCATTCATGGTTTGTGCAATGTATGGCATGTACAAAGGTCAAGCGAATATTTTAATTCCGAATCCACGTGATTTACCTGCAGTGATTAAAGAGTTACGTAAATATCAACCAAGTTTCTTCCCAGCAGTAAATACATTATTTAATGCTTTAGTACACAATGAAGAATTCAGACAGCTTGATTTCAGTAAATTGAAAATGGCGATGGGCGGTGGTATGGCTGTATTGCCGTCAACTGCAGATGCTTGGAAAAAGTTAACGGGTTCAATCATTATTGAAGGTTATGGTTTATCTGAAACTTCACCTGTTGCAACAGCAAATCCACCTGCGACAACTGAATTCAGCGGTACAATCGGCGTTCCATTGCCTTTAACCGATGTTGCAATTCTGGATGATGATGGCAATCACTTAGCTCAAGGTGAGCAAGGTGAAATCTCGATTCGTGGTCCGCAAGTCATGAAAGGCTATTGGAATCGTCCAGATGAAACTGCCAAAGTAATGACCGCAGATGGTTATTTCCGTACAGGCGACATTGGCGTGATGGATGCTCGTGGTTATTTTAAAATCGTAGATCGTAAAAAAGATATGATTTTAGTTTCAGGATTCAATGTATATCCTTCTGAAATTGAAGAAATCATTGCACTAAATCCAAAAGTATTGGAAGTTGCTGCGATTGGTGTACCTGATGAAAAATCAGGTGAAGTGCCGAAACTCTTTGTAGTGAAAAAAGATCCGACACTAACGACAGAAGAAATCTTGGCATATGCAAAAGAGAATTTAACAGGCTATAAACGTCCACGTTATGTTGAATTTTTGGATGAATTACCAAAATCAAATGTAGGTAAAATCTTGCGTAAAGATTTACGTAAGTAATCACACGTTAGATATTGCTCGTAAGATACTGAAAAAGCGCCAAAATTGGCGCTTTTTCTATTTAAAGATTAGCTGTAGAAAATACAAATTAGACTTAAAATGTATGGTTGAATCCGATTTTATTTTAAAGCTGATATTTTTTCGAATTACTATACCAACTGTCGAAATAAGGACGGCTGAGCCCGACAATTGCGGTAAATGTGAGCATCGTCCCCATTTGACGACCTAAGGCAGAAGGATTGATTGTTCCATAGCTAAAATAAATATCTACGAGGCAATACACCGCTATAATGGCCAACCATAAATATAAATTCATTCGTTTAATGCCAACAGCAAAAAAAGCCAAGATGAGTATAATCAATGTGCCTAGTGTTGATTGCCAATTATAATTCGCACAAATCACACAAAGCAAAAAAGCCATAATTGGTAATGTAATTTTTAAGATACGATCAATTTCTGCATGTTGTTGTTGCTGTTTTGATAAACCCTCAAACAACTCTTTTTGATCTTGTTGCACAATACAGCCCCTTACTACACAATTTATCAAAACTCTATATTTAACAAAAAACATTCTGTTAATGCCATGCTATGATAACTCGCATTCGTACTCCATGAGAAAAAATCATGTCTGGGATAGATGGCATCATATATCTAATTTTAATTGCCTGCTTACTTCCTTATGCTTTTACCATTATCGCCAAAGCAGCGGGTGGGTTTACTGTTGCAGATAATAAAAATCCGCGTGAATTTCTAGCCAAGACCACTGGGCTTGCAGCACGTGCCAATGCAGTACAGCAAAATAGTTTTGAAAGTCTTCCTTTATTTATCAGCTCGGTTTTAATGGCTGAATATATGGTGATTCCGCAACATCTGATTATGATGCTGGGTATTGCTTATATTATTCTAAGAATTATCTATGCAATTTGTTATCTTGCTAATATTTCTGCATTACGATCAATTATTTGGTTTCTTTCAATGGCGTGCCCAGTTGTTTTATTACTGTTGATTGTTCGCATGATGTAAACCGATTTCTCGATAAAGCCATATTCACTTTGATCCAGCAAAATGTATAATCGACAACTGTTTGCGCAATTTAGCGTTATAATCGACAAGATTTTAAATTAGACTCCACTGTAAAAGAGTATCGTATGAGCTATAGCAATATCCCTGCGGGTAAAGATGCACCAAATGACATCTATGTGATCATTGAAATTCCTGCAAATGCATCGCCAATTAAATATGAAGTCGATAAAGACTCAGATGCTTTATTTGTAGACCGTTTCATGGGTACGGCAATGTTCTATCCTGCAAACTACGGTTATGTGCCGAATACTTTGTCTGAAGATGGTGACCCATTAGATGTATTGGTTGTAACGCCACATCCATTGGTTCATGGTTCAGTGATTCGCTGCCGCCCAGTGGGTAAATTGAACATGGAAGATGACGGTGGTATCGATGCTAAACTGATCGCAGTTCCGCATGAAAAATTAACACCGTTGTATAAAGATGTTCAAGAATATACAGATCTTCCACCGTTGTTGATCAACCAAATTGAACATTTTTTCCAGCACTATAAAGATTTAGAGCCTGGTAAATGGGTTAAGTTAACGGGTTGGGAAGGTTCTGAAGTTGCGAAAGCTGAAGTAATCAAATCAATCGAAGCTGCGAAAAAATAATGTTCTAAGCTGCTTTAGAGCTGAATAATGAACGATGACATTCAGATCTAAAAATAAAAAAACCTGCACATTGTGCAGGTTTTTTTAATGAAAATTTTTAAAATAAACGTAGTCTTTCATTTATTCACAGATTTCTTGGTATCCATCATGCAATAATTCTTGTGTAAGATGATTATAAATATAAATTTCGTCGCCAAGGTTTATAAATATCATTTTCATATCCTTGAATATGAGTGAAATACCTGTTTGAGTGGATTGATAAACAATTTTTTGTATGGCTCTAAGCGGTTCTCCAATCGCTTGTTTTACACTCGTCATTTCGTTTAATTTTATTTTTTTTAGTATTCCAAATTCATCCATATCTAAATCCTTACATTTTTTATTGATAAATGTATCTACACCCATAGCGAGTTGATCTCCTCGAATGTTAAGAATATTTTTATCGAAATGTAATTCATATTCAATAATATCTGAATCGTCAAAAACAGAAAAATCACCATTACTTGACTCAAAATAGATCAGTCCATAAATATCTATAAAAATTTGATTCATAAATATATTTATATTGTTCATAAAATATGTTTTTGATTTTATACAGTGAATATCATACATCTTATATAGAATATGATTCATAAAAAACCTGCATAAAATGCAGGTTTCTTTAACTTAATATTTTGTCTGAGAATTAAAATAATTTCACAGGAATATCAAGGAATACACGCCATTCGTTGGTATCACCAATATAGACAGGATTATAAGCTTCACTTGCACGGTAGTAAGAGTGACGTACACGTAAGCTTGCATCTTTGGCAAAACCACTTTGCATGGTGTATTTCACTTGGTTGAAGAATTCACGTTCTTGCGCTTCATCCGTCACATTACGGACTTTAATGTCCCAACCATAAACAAATGCAGTCGTCCAATTTAAACCGGGAACACCATAACCGCTAAAGTCTAAGTTATATTGTACTTGCGCTGATTTTTCATGGTTACCAATAAAGTCAGACAAATATGAGTTCGGTAGATAAATACTTTGAAAGCCATCAGCATTTTGACCATAGTCATAACCTGTATTTCCTGTATTTTGTTGGTAAGCCAACATCACAGAATGAGGGCCTTGGTTATATGTACCTGATAGAGCCCATATATTATTGCTACGACCATCTACATCTTTATTGCCAATAGATGATGAGTAAGTTTCTGCAGCTTTGTCCCATTCAGTGTGATAACCACTAAAATCAAATGTTAAAGAGCTTTTGTTTTGCAAAGGCAATTTATAGTTGGCGTTGATATAATGACGCTCTAAAGTGTTTTTAGAATCTAAACCATAATAAGATGCATTTAATTGGTCATCAAATTTGTATTTGGCACCCCAAACAATAGCACTATCGAGTCCATTGCCATTCACATCAGAATCTCTATTGATTTGATCCGACATTTGATCTTTAGTAAATTTACCTGCAACCAATTCTAAGTTTTTAATTTCACGGCTGGTTAATAACGTACCTTCGAAATATTCTGGAACTAAACGTCCTGTGTTACTGGCAAGTACAGGTAAATCTAAAACTTGTGTACCATAACGGACAGTGGTATTTGAGAAGCGAGCTTTTACATTTGCACCACCACGCGCCCAATGATCATAAGGATTACCTTGATTATCACGTGGGATCATGTTGTTGCTAGAATGGTTGTTATCGCCAATCTTAAAAGAACCATCGCCAACGACGCCAATACCAAAACCGACGATACCTTGAGTGAAGCCTGAATCTAAGTCAACAATTGCCGTTTGTGCAAATGAATTTTGGTCTTCTATGCCATGTTTCTTGTCACGGCTGATATAACCCGTGCGAAATAATACTGAACCATTTGCATCTTCCACAAAACCTTTTGCATCACTTTGTTCGCTAGCAAAGGCAGGAGTAAAAATTGCAGCATTAATTAATACCGCTAAAGTAAGTTTTGGAACATTCAACATGAGTTGCCTCGTAAGCGAGATAATATAGTACCGTCTGATTAAATTCAGAACAGATAATAGGTGAATTGTATAATTAATCTATAAAAAAGAATCTATTTTGATCAAGAATATTTCATTTTTGTAATATATTTACTGAATATTAAGTCATTTACTTATACGGAAAAAGTATAAGGAGGGCGAAAATCTTTCATTAATCAGAAAAGATACAATTCATTTAAAAAAATGGGCGATTTAAAGTAATATTTTACCAAAAGTTTAAAAAAATAGTAAAATTCTGCTTTATTTTTCTCCCTACTTTTACTGACCTCATGAATTCACTACTCACTCAATGCGTATGGGCCGTGCCTATATGTATACTTACGTGTTCCACATTTGCAGAAGAAAGCCAGATTTCGACATCAGAGGGCATAATTTCTGGAGATGTAGGATTAGTCTCTCAGTATATCTACCGTGGTGGTGTGGAAAATAATGACATTGCCATACAAGGTGGTGTGGAATATGCCCATAAAAGTGGTTTCTCTGTGGGTTATTGGGGATCAACTTTAGATTATGATTCTACAGATGAGCAGCACGACCATGGTTTTGAACATGACATTTATCTAGCTTATCACCATCAAATCAGCAAAGATTGGAGCTATAAATTACAAACGACGGCATATCTTTACCAAAATGGTGGGACGGTTTATACAGAAGGAAATGATCATCGTCGTACTACAGCATTTGATGTACTTGCCGAAGTTGCTTATAAAGATCTTAGCTTGAATGCTGCGGTTATATTGGCAGATGCTTCTTTTGGCAATGCTGGAGATACTTATTTAAGCGCACGTTATAGCCATGCTTTGCCGCAAGATTTTCTGTTTAATGCATCAATTGGCGGTTCGGTTTATAACAGTCAACGTGATGACAATATTATCCAAACCACTCAAAATTTTGCTTTTAATGAAGCGCGTGTGGGAGTGAGTAAGAGTTTTACAAATACTGGTTTAACTGCTTCATTTGACTATGTGGTCGGTGGTGAGGATCGCTTAGGTGAAGAATTGGATAATCATGCTGTCTTGGGTTTAAATTACAGTTTCTAATTTAATTTGAAGTTCGAGCATTTGGATTCGATTCTTCGAACTCAAACCATTTTCAAATGATGGTTAGAAAATGGTTATGATAGTGAAAAGTGCATTGTTGGAATGAATAATGCACTTTTTTTAAGCATTTTATAAAATTCATCACAACTTATGTTCAAAAATAATACAAAACCAAGTTTTTAATTATAGGATACCCGTCTATTTGCTTATTTTACTTTATTTTTACGTATCTACTGTTTTTGGAAATAGCAATTTTACGGGCTGCGCTTCGATACTGCTGTTCTCTTAGCGTTAGGATCAAAGTAGGTCAATATGTATATTCTCACTGCTGTATTGAATGAAATAGAACTTCATCAACAGCACCATGCACATCAATTACGACTATTTAAAAAAAATAATATTATAAATAACAAATTATTAGCATCTTACAGTGATGTGCTTTTACACCATACAGCCAAAGTTGGCATAGCAATTGCTAAATACATTACGAGTTCATCAAATTTAAGCAAAACAAATAGACATCGTATGATGGGGGAGCACTCAAGATGAAATTTTCTACTCAAGCACTGGTACTGGCGGTCTTATCTTCTACAGCAACAATGGCAATGGCTGAAGATAATGCACTTGCTAAATTAGGTTTAAGTTTTTCTGGTAGCGCTGCCATAACGAGTGATTATCGTTATCGAGGGATTACGCAAACGGCAAATGATCCTGCTGTGCAAGCTGGTTTTACTTTGTCTCATAGCTCAGGATTGTATGGTGGCTTATGGGGTTCAAATGTAAATTTTGGCGGCCCTGATCCACACTTAGAGCTTGATCCTTTCATTGGTTATTCAACAGCTTTAGACAGCTTTGCTGGAAAACCTATTTTAGATGTAGGTGTTTGGTATTATGGTTATCCAAGTGCAAGCGACCTGAATTGGGCAGAATTGTACGGGAAATTAATCTTTAAAAATGCGCTTACTGAAGGCGATAGCATTTTAACCAATATTAACTATACCAATGATTATGCGGGCGCTAAAGCAGATAGCTGGAATATTAATTTAGGTTATTCAGTACCATTTGGTGCAACAGGTTTTGGCGGTGTTGCGAATGTGGGCTATACCACTGTGGATGAAGATAAATATAGCTTCAATGGTAAAGACAACTATGTCGATTGGAAAGCTGGTGTAACGTATACACTCAAATCTATTCCAACTGTAACCGCAGAATTGGCTGCAATTGGTAGTAATATCGATACTGATGGTTTAAGTCATGCAGGTAAACGCGGTGTGGAAACGGGTGCAGTATTTACCCTAACCAAAGCATTCTAAGCATGATGAATTGATCGTGACGTTTAGGAAAGGTGACTTTAAGTCACCTTTTTTATTTGCAAAAATATCCTCAATGAGCCTGTAAATTATGCTGTTGCTGCAAAAGCTTGGGAATATTGAACTTCACCTTGTGGAAAGGTTCCATCAAAGGAAATAGCTTGAAAATATTCAATCGGAACATCCGCTAAAATTAACCCTGAAACTACCTTAAATCCGAAGTTTGAATAGTAATTAGGGTCACCTAAAACAACACATCCAGCCGCAGAAAATTGTTTGAGTTGCTCTAAAGCATGTTGCACTAAAGTAGATCCCACCCCTTGTCGTTGATATTCTGGCGCAACAGAAATAGGTCCTAGTCCATACCAGTTTTTTGCTCCAGAAGAAATTTCTACAGGTGAAACAGCTATATGTCCAATAATATGTTGATCAAGTTCTGCAACAAGGGAAATTGTTAACTGTTGAGCATTACGTAATGCATTAACAATGAATTGTTCATTATGATCTGTATGTTCAGCATTTTCAAAAGCTCGCTTGGTGAGATTGAAAATCGCTTCAGTATCATCTACTTGTTCGTTGCGTAAAGTTAAATTGAGCATAGCGTGTCCTCATTCAATTTTAAAAATTTAGGCTTGGCTTCCTCTATAGGATAAAGCTTCTGTTAAATGGATACTCTGAACCTGTTCACTTTGTGCCAAATCTGCAATGGTTCTTGCAACTCGTAAAATACGATGATAGGCACGAGCAGAAAGATTTAAGCGTTGTTGTGCCATTTCAATCATTTTTCTCGAAGCTTCATCAAGAATGACATAAGCTTCTAATTGCTTAGGTGAAAGTGAGTGATTTAATGCACCTTGTCTTTGAATTTGCCAATGAAAGGCCTGAATGACACGCTCTCTCACCGTTGCAGAGTTCTCTACAGCATTATCATTTTGTAATTCTTGTGTTTTTAATGGCGGCACATCGATATGTAAATCAATGCGGTCTAATAATGGTCCCGAAATTCGATTTTGATAGCGTTTGATCGATTCGGCAGAACATTGACAACGACTATCTTGATTAAAAGCATAACCACACGGGCAGGGATTCATTGCTGCAATGAGTTGGAAATTTGCAGGAAAGGTTACTTGTCGTGAGGCACGAGAAATAATGATTTCTTTAGATTCCAGTGGTTGTCGCAGAACTTCTAGAACTTTTCGGTCAAATTCTGGTAACTCGTCCAAAAATAAAACGCCTAAATGAGCTAAAGTAATCTCACCAGGTTTAGGGTGAGAACCACCACCGACCAATGCGATTGCGGAAGCAGTATGATGTGGTGCTCGGAACGGACGTTGCCCAAAATGATGTTGGGCATTTGCAACGGAATAAATACTGGCAACTTCTAAATTTTCTTGCGAATTTAACGCAGGTAAAATACTGGGTAAACGTGATGCAAGTAGTGTTTTTCCTGTACCAGGCGGACCTTTAAATAAGATGGAGTGTCCGCCTGCTGCCGCAATTTCCAATGCACGCCTTGGACGGAGTTGCCCTTTAACATCTTCTAAATCGAATTTGTAATAACTTGATTGTTCAGCTTTTTTAGAAATAGTCGCATCTATTTTTTTCGAGCTTAAAAAATGTTCACAGACTTGTTTTAAATGTCCTGCTGCAAAAACTTGAAACTCAGGCAGTTGCGCAGCTTCATCTGCATTTTCTTTAGGAAGCATGAGTTGGTGTTTTGCAGATTGGCAAGCCATTGCGATTGTCAGCGTTCCTGTGACTGGACGCAAATGTCCATCTAAAGCCAATTCGCCAATAAATTCAAATTCATCTGTGACATTTTCAGGCAACTGTCCCGTTGCAATTAAAATACCTAAAGCAATGGGTAAATCTAGTCGTGAACCATCTTTGGGTAAATCGGCTGGTGCTAGGTTGATAGTTAAACGTTTGGTTGGAAACTGATAACCACTATTAATAATGGCAGAACGTACACGATCTTTACTTTCACGAACGGCAGCTTCGGCTAAACCGACAATGGTTAAAGAGGGCAGTCCAGCACTGACATGTACTTCAACTTCAATTAAAGGCGCATGTAATCCAAGTAAACCTCGGGTATAAATTTTTGCAAAAGACATTATTGTTATTCCAATTTGCTTTATTTTTAATCGTTTTATTGTTTTTTATGCACTAAATTTGTGCAAAAAATAATTAGCTTTTCTTTTGGATTAAAACTTCGAGGGCTTTTACTTGTTCTTGCAATGTATTGAGTCGTTGATTGGCATTATTAAGTGCAGTTTTTTGACGTTCAATTTCATCTTTAGATACCAGATCCATTTTAGATACAGCTTCATTGAGTAGTGCGCGTAAGTTATATTCTAGGTCTTTTTTAGGTTGATCGACTTGTTCCAGAATTGCTTGTAATAATGTTTCAATCATGAGGAATCCGAAAGGTTTATATTATTGGCCTAGTGTACCATCGCTCTTTTTTTTTTGCCTAAGTAATAATGAGGTCAAATAGAATAATCCGATGATTAATCGTTAATATTCTTGTAGAAATGTTTATTTTTTAAATCTCAAACTTCTCCTAAGTGTATAGAATAGGTTATAAATACTAATCATGTTAATCCGATGAGCATCCCCAACCGCTGAGAAGATTGGCATGAAAATTGAACATAAAACCTTACTGGTGAAATAAGCCGAAGGAAAACAATATGAAGCTCGTAACCGCAATTGTAAAACCGTTTAAATTAGATGATGTACGTGAAGCATTGTCAGAAATTGGCGTCCAAGGGATTACCGTAACTGAAGTTAAAGGTTTTGGTCGTCAAAAGGGTCACACTGAACTGTACCGTGGTGCAGAATATGTTGTTGATTTTCTACCTAAAGTAAAAATCGAAATTGCAATTAGTGATGACATGGTGGACTCGGTCATTGAGTCGATCACGCGTGTTGCTAGCACTGGGAAAATTGGTGATGGAAAAATTTTCGTAACTAATTTAGAGCAAGTTATTCGTATTCGTACGGGTGAAACAGGGCCAGATGCTGTTTAATTTGGCATAAAGTTTGCTTGTTGTGTATATCAATACATAACTTACAAAATTGGGTTGGGGGATACGAATGAAAAAAATGCTATTAGCGCTCAGCCTGTCTGGCGCACTCCTTGGCGGGTCAGTTGCGTGGGCAGAAGAAAACGTAACTGAACCCGCATCAACAGCTATAGTTGCTGCAAGTGAAGTAGTTACCGCTACAGTACCTGTTGTTGTGCCTGAGGCGACACCTACAGCAATACCAGACGTAAAGCCAAAAGCAGACACTGGTGATACGGCTTGGATTTTAGTTTCTACAGCACTTGTTTTATTGATGACCATTCCAGGTTTAGCACTGTTCTATGGTGGTATGGTTCGTAAAAAAAATGTTTTGAGTACGATGGCGCATAGCTTTAGTGCTGCTGCAGTTGTCAGTATTGTATGGGTTGTGATTGGCTATTCATTGGCATTTGGATCAGGTAATGCCTTAATTGGCGGTCTCGATAAAGTCATGCTATCGGGTATAACTACAGATTCGCTTAGTGGTACGATTCCAGAAATTTTATTCGTTATTTTCCAAATGACTTTTGCAATTATTACGGTTGCGATCATTAGTGGTTCAGTCGCTGACCGCATGAAGTTTAGTGCTTGGATTACCTTTATTACTGTTTGGGTCATCGTGGTGTATGCACCGATTGCTCATTGGGTATGGGGTGGTGGTTGGTTAATGAATGATGGTGCGCTTGATTTTGCCGGCGGTACAGTTGTTCATATTAACTCAGGTGTTGCAGGTTTAGTGGCAGCCTATTTGCTCGGTAAGCGTATGGGTTTAGGCAAAGAATCTATGGCGCCACATAACTTAGCTTTAACTGTATTAGGTGCAAGCCTTGTGTGGGTAGGTTGGTTCGGATTCAATGGTGGTTCTGCACTTGGTGCGAATGGCTCAGCAGCGTATGCCTTGGTAACAACTCAAATCGCAGCGGCAGCAGCAGCAATTTCTTGGTTAATTGTTGAGAAAATTGTACGTGGTAAAGGTTCTGTATTGGGTGCGGCATCTGGTGCGGTAGCAGGCTTAGTGGTGATTACACCCGCAGCAGGTTTCGTCACAGTCAGTGGCGCATTGATCATGGGTATCATTGGTGGCGTTGTATGCTTCTGGGGTATTTCAGGTCTAAAACGTATTCTTAAAGCAGATGATTCTTTAGATGCCTTTGGTCTACATGGTGTTGGTGGTATTGTCGGTGCGATCTTAACTGCTGTATTTGCAAGCTCATTTATCATGGGTGATAAAGCGCCTACAGATATGATGCATCAATTATGGGTACAAGTTGAAGGTGTACTGGCAACGATTGCTTACTCAGGTATTGCAACCTTTATCATCTTAAAAATCATTGATGTAGTGATAGGCATTCGTGTTGAATCTGATGATGAACGTATGGGCCTAGACCTCAGTCAGCATGGCGAACGTATTGAATAATATCAATGATGTGTAATTTATAGGCAATAACTATATATTGTGTAAAACAGCCCATTTGGGCTGTTTTTTTTCTATATATTGCGAAATGTTCAACAACCTCAGATTTTTTTGCTACACTAGTTCAAATTACGAATTTTGTTCAATTAAACCACTATGCATTGTCCATTTTGCAACGCCGCTGATAGTAAAGTTATCGATTCGCGTTTGGCAGCTGAAGGCTGTCAGATTCGTCGACGTCGTGAGTGTATTAATTGTGGTGAGCGTTTTACCACATTTGAAAGTTATGAAGTGGTTATGCCACGTGTCACCAAGTCTGACGGAAAAAATGAACCTTTTGATGAGGCAAAATTACGCCGTTCATTAATGCATGCCTTACAAAAAAGACCTGTTACTCAAGAGCAGATTGAAACAGTTTTGAGTGATATTCAATTACAAATTCGCCGTTTGGGTGAGCGTGATGTACGTTCACGCACCATTGGTGAAATTGTTATGCAGGCTCTATTTGCTTTAGATCATGTGGCTTATGTACGTTTTGCATCAGTCTATCAAGATTTCCAAGATATAGACGCTTTCCGTCATCAAATTGAACAAATGCAATATCGTGATCAAGATGAGTAAAATCCAAGTCTTATTTGCAGCCTATTTACGAGCAATTTTAGGAACACTATGTCTGAATTAAATCAGAATGCAAAGCATGTAGATGTTAATTCGGATCAAGTTTGGATGCAGAAAGCGATTGAGCTGGCTAAACTTGGACAATATTCCACTCGTCCTAATCCCAATGTCGGTTGTGTGATTGTCAAAGATGGACAATTGATTGGTGAAGGTTTTCATCCTCAAGCAGGGCAACCACACGCAGAAGTTTTTGCAATGCGCCAAGCAGGAAAGTCTGCTTTTGGTGCAACAGCTTATGTGACTTTAGAACCTTGCGCGCATTATGGGCGTACACCGCCGTGTGCAAAAGGTCTGGTCGAAGCAGGCATTGCTAAAGTGGTCATCGCATGTTCAGATCCGAATCCATTGGTCGCGGGCAAGGGTGTAGATATTTTACGTCAAGCTGGAATTCAAGTTGAAACAGGTATTTGCGAACAACAAGCTACACAATTAAATCTTGGATTTTTAAAAGCAATGGCAAGCAATATGCCTTATGTACGTTTGAAAATAGCATCAAGTTTAGATGGTCGTACAGCAATGGCTTCTGGTGAGTCGAAGTGGATTACAGGTATAGAAGCACGCCAAGATGTGCAACATTGGCGTGCTATTTCTGGTGCAGTGATTACTGGTATTGATACCGTTTTAGTCGATGATCCGTTATTAAATGTCCGTTCTTTACCAAATGTTGATATAGAAAATATTGTCCAACCCACACGTATTATTTTAGATCGTCAGGGGCGTTTATCTTTAACGGCACAGATTCTTCAACAGCCTGAAACAGTCATGGTCATGGGACCATTTCGCAAGGAACTTGCACAGTTAGGCGTGGTACAATTAGACGTTCAATCTTTAACAGATTTGCTGCACACTTTAAAAGATTTTCAAATTTATGATGTGTTGGTTGAAGCAGGTGCAACGTTATCCACTGCATTTTTGCAGGAAAATTTGGTTGATGAATTGATCAGCTATGTTGCCCCTACCTTTTTAGGTCAATCAGCACGTGCTATGTTCAATGCAGAATTTGAACATATGGCGCAACAACTTCGTTTTAAGCTACAAGACGTCACTCAATTGGGTGATGATATTCGCTTAAGACTCATCCCTTCCCAAGAGTCAGTATGAATTCAGAGTCGCCATCACCATCGGTTTATCACAAACGTCGCCATTCTGCGCGTACAACAGATGAATATCTTTTTCATCAGCTTGTTCCTTATTTGGGGAACAAACGTCGTTTGTTACATCTGATTCTTGAAGCACTGGAAATCACTGGAACATTAAATACAGGCAGTAAACGTGCCCCGATTTTTGCAGATTTTTTTGCAGGAAGTGGTGTGGTCTCACGTTTAGCCCGTCAAAATGGTTATCGTGTGATTGCCAATGATTGGGAACCGTATAGTCATGCGTTGAACCATGCGATTCTTGCCTGTACTGATGCGCCTGCGTTTAAAGAATTAGGTGGTTATCAAAAAGCTATTGATTATTTAAATCGCTTACCTGAAGTGAAAGGTTGGGTGACCCATAATCTTTGCCCCCGTAATGATGAAATTTATGATCCTGCACGTGACCGTTTATTCTTTAAACGCCGTAATGGTATGCGTATAGATGCTATTCGTCAGCAGATTGCCACTTGGCAGGCACAGGGTGCAATTGATGATGTGGAAATGAGTGCTCTGCTTGCTCCATTACTTTATTCAGCAAGTTTTGTGAGTAATACCAGTGGCGTATTCAAAAGCTTTCACCATGGTTGGGGTGGGAAAACCCAAACTGCTTTAGAGCGAATAGAATCTTTGCTTTGGCTCACACCAAGCCGTTTCAGTGAAGTCGGTGATAATAAGCAAAAAACACCTATGGCTGAAATGTGGTGTGTCGATGCACAGCATTTAGCCAATCAAATGAGTAGTTTTGAAGTTGATGTGGCATATTTAGATCCACCTTATAATCAACACGCTTATAGCAGTAATTATCATGTACTCAACTCCTTAACACTTTGGGATCAAGCAGATTTACCGACACCTGATACCAAGGGCTTTAAAAGCGGGATTGACCGTGCTTGGCGTAAGGAACGGCCGAGCCAATATAATTCTTCAAAATATGCACAAGAAGCATATGAGAAATTATTGGAAACGATTAATGCGCGCTATATTCTCACCAGTTATTCCACTGATGGAAATATTGAAGCTAAAGATTTATTGGCAGCAAATTTAAAACGTGGCAAAGTAACTTTGTTGACACAAGATGTACCTCGTTATCGGGTAAGTAAACAGCGCCAGTCTGAACGTGCACGAGTACTTGAGTTTATTGTTATTACTGATACACATGCCAAATCTGGGCCACCATTACGTCAGTTATTGGGGCAGCTCTATCATTTTGCAGAATTAGGTGGTGTGGATACTTCAGGTGCGAGTACGCAATTAGCACTCTGGTAAAATGAATATTCTCCTTTAAAAAAGGTAGATGCTACACCATAGTACATGTTTTAAAAGCCTCATTCACCGAGGTAGCAGGGTAGAATTATGTTTACAGGCATCATTGAAAGTTTAGGTAAAGTCGAGAGTTTACAAAGTGTTGGTGGTGATATACGTTTGCGTATTCACACAGGCTTAGATATGTCTGATGTTCATTTAGGTGATTCTATCGCGACCAATGGTATTTGTTTAACCGTGATTGAATGGGGTGATAATTGGTACGCTGCCGATGTATCTCGTGAAAGTTTGAATCGCTCGACTTTAGCCAGTTGGAAGGTCGGTCAATCTGTTAATGTAGAAAAAGCGATGTTACCAACAACACGTTTTGGTGGGCATATTGTCAGTGGTCATGTCGATGCCGTAGGTGAGATTACCGTGGTGCGCTCAGATGCTCGCTCGCTTTACTTTGAAGTGACTGCACCTGCTGAAATTGCCAAATATTTAGCAGAAAAAGGCTCTGTGACCGTAGATGGTATTAGTTTGACCATTAATCATTTACGTGGAAATGTGCTGAGTTTAAATCTTATCCCGCATACAGCTGAACGTACCAATATTGGGACATGGAAAGTCGGGGCGAAAGTAAATTTAGAAGTTGATATTTTGGCACGTTATATTGAGCGTCTATTGTTAGGTGATAAAGCGGCTGAACCGAAAGCAGAGTCAAAATTAAGCATGGAATTTTTGGCTCAGAACGGCTTTTTGAAATAATAAAATTCGCACTAAATATGAAAAAGCCTAATTAATTTAGGCTTTTTCATATTTACATCGTCAAAATAGACGAATATATTGCAAAGAGTCCATTAAAGAGAATTGTATATTGCTCGATTTTTTACTGCATTTAGAACAATTACTGCCCACCATATTAGAAAATTATGGGCTTTGGATTTATGCGATTCTGTTTTTGATTATTTTTGCAGAAACAGGCTCGGTATTTATGTTCTTTCTACCTGGTGATAGTTTGCTGATCGCAATTGGAGCATTGTGTTCTACAGCCGAGTCTGTGCACTTACATTATATGGGTGTACTGCTATTTAGTGCTTCAATCTTGGGTTATGCCGTGAATTATTATACTGGGAGAGCTTTGGGCTTTAAGTTTTTTCACAAGCATTCGCGTTGGTTTAAGCCTGAATATATACAAAAAACCAATCATTATTTTGAAAAGCACGGTGGTAAAACTATCCTTGTGGCTCGATTTGTACCTTTTGTACGTTCATTTGCACCGTTTGCGGCAGGCGCAGGGCATATGAAGATGCCTGTATTTATGTTGTATAACGTATTGGGTGGCTGGATTTGGATCGCATTATTGTTAGGCATTGGTTATGGGGCAGGTAATTTACTATCGCTCATTATTGATTCTTTTTAGTTTTGCTCTTCTGAGAATACAAAAAGCCCATATAGGGCTTTTTTAGTGCAATATGGTATTAATTCTTAATGATGGTTAAAGATGTTTGATCAAATCTAGCTTTGATTGTTCCTAAGTCAGACAAAGAGAATAGCCCTTTTTCGGACTCACGACTCAAAAAAACAGAAACAGATTGAAAATCTGCACGACTAATCAATAAATCTTGCACAGATACAGTCCATTTTTCACCTGAATTAAGTTGTTCAATTTGGTTCGAAATTTGGTTTAACAGATCCATTTTGTTTATCCCACTGAATGCGATGGTTCATTTTGTATCAATAATGAATCGTATTGATAAAAAAAATCGCTTAAATAGTTTTATCCCCAACACTAAACTGATTATCGCTTCGTGATGCATGACTATCTTGTGACATAAATATTGCATTTTAATGACATTAAAAAATTACTTTAAAATTACAGTAAATAACCGCTGCAATTATTCGGCTGAAAAGTTTGAATTGGCGAGCACGTAATCTATTTCTTCTTTAGCCGCTATTTCAAGTTTAGCTCGAAAAGCATTGACTGTTTGTTCTATGAGAGTTTCAGCTTCAAGTTCAAGCCGTAAACGTACACTGTCTAATTCAGACAGCATTTGTGCATCGGCGATTCTCAACTGACCATTGGCATAGTCTGTTGCAGGGGTGTCTGGGTTTTTACAATATTTTTCACTATATAGTGAAATATCAGTATCAATTTGTTGACGAAGATTTTGAAGGGTCAATTTTTGCTTGGCAAATTGTTGAATTTCATCTTGTTGCAACTGCACATCATAAGCTTGTTGCAGGGCACGTTTTTCTGCTAAAGAATTTTCTAAAGCCAGTTGTTTACGCACACGTGCTTCTTCAATCAGTTGTGCTTTTAAATCGGCATAGGCCTTTTCAACTTGCAATTGTGCAACTTGCATTTGGCGTTGATCATTATTATGCCAATTTTGAATGTCCGTTACTGGGCTTAAAAGGTCACAGATGCGATTGAGGTCATCGACAAAAGTTTGGCGCACGGCAACTGGCGTATCTAACCAACGCTTTTTAAAATCTTGACCGACATTTAATGTCACCACGCATCTCCTTGACTTTTAAATATTAAATCTCAATGAATTAGAGTTTGAAAGTTTGAGGTGTTGTCCCCATCCGTCGATATGCTTTGTATTTTTCACGACCTATTTGCTTCGCAGACTCATTATTTTCAACAATTTCTATAATGTGACCAAAATGCGTCACTTGTTCAAGTGGCTGATTGTTAAAATTAAACACAATCCATTCACTAGAACTCGAGTCGGGTGACGTTGTCGGCATAGGCAGCTGTGCAGAAATACAAATTGGTGCATGTGTTTGATCAATTCCGTGTGCTAAAAAGCTAGCAGGATCAAAGCTCCACAAACGATCATCGAGTTGTTGCTGCATTTCTACATCTGGGCAATACAACCAAATTTTAGCTGTATTTCGCAAAATTTTACGACATAAACGACAGGCACTTTCGACCTGTCGTTCAGGGCTTTTTTCAAACAAATAAAAGCTAATTTTAGCCATTTGATTGCGCACGATTGGCAATAAATTGCATCAATAAGGGTACTGGACGACCTGTTGCACCTTTATTTGCACCAGAATTCCATGCTGTACCTGCAATGTCTAAATGCGCCCAACGGTAATCACGAGTAAAGCGTTGTAAGAAACATGCTGCTGTGACAGCCCCTGCCTTTGGACCACCAATATTGGCAATATCTGCAAATGGAGAATCAAGTTGTTCTTGATAATCGTCATACACAGGCATGCGCCACACACGGTCAAATGCAGTTTGACCAGCCATTGTTAATTCTTCAGCTAATTCATCATCTGGCGTGAATAAACCTGAAACCACTGAGCCTAAAGCCACAACACAAGCACCTGTTAATGTCGCAATATCAATGACTAAAGCTGGGTTGAAACGCTTAACATAGGTCAATGTATCGCAAAGTACTAAACGACCTTCGGCATCGGTATTTAAAATTTCTACAGTCTGCCCACTCATAGTGGTCACAATGTCACCCGGGCGAGTTGCATGTCCAGAAGGCATATTTTCAGCCGCAGCAATTGCACCCACGACATGAATCGGAAGTTTGGCTTCGCATAATGCGCGAATTGTACCTAGAACCGATGCCGCACCACACATATCGTATTTCATTTCATCCATGCCTAAACCTGGCTTTAATGAAATACCACCTGTATCAAACGTCACACCTTTACCGACAAGAACAATAGGTGCTTGATCTGTATTGGCTTTATATTCAAGGGTAATCACACGACCTGGACGTTCTGAGCCTTTGCTCACAGCAAGAAAAGCATGCATGCCTAAGTTTGCAAGCTGTTGCTCTTCTAAAACAGTCACTGTTAATAAATCTGGAAATTCAGTCGCTAAAGCCTGAGCTTGTTCTGCTAAATATTCTGGGAAACAAATATTTGGAGGGCAATTGCCTAAATCACGTGCAAAATTTTGTCCATTTTGAATCGCTTCGATGAGTTTGATTTGCGCTGCATCTAAAGAAGATTGAGCGGCAATCAATTCAATTTGTTCTAAGCTAAATTCATTTTTTTTCGATTTAAACTCATCGTAACCATAAGCTACTTGAGTCAGATTCAAAGCAAATAAATAATGCAATTCAACAGGTAGTGCTGAAATATCAATACTGATTTGTTTGAATTTTTTTTGTGAAGCTTTGATAATCGTTTGTGCAATTTTTGCTAATTTTGCAGATTTTGTTTCAGATGCTTTATCAATGCCCACTAGAGTACATTGTGTAATTTGCGACAATTTTCCGATCAATGGTAATGTTTCATTGAATCCAGCTTTGTACTGAATGGTTTCGGTCAATGTATTTAAATCATTGATTTTATATGTTTCTTGGGTTTTTTTTAGGTTTTCAGAATCCACCAGAATAAACAAAGACTGGCTAGATGTAGGCGCTGAAAACAATGTATTTATCGTAAGTTTCATATGCTGTATTGGTGCCTTTTAACGGTTGCAATTCATTAAACCATTGAACCACTTCCAATGATAGAATTTCAATGTGGTTTTATATTTTTAACTTCGAGTAAACTAACGCTACTTCACGATTTACTCTTATTTGGAAGATTAATTTGATTATTCGACGTTACCTCGTCAAACAAGTGGTTTCGACTTCTTTAGTGGTCGTTACATTATTGACTGTCATCATGATGGGCGGGCAATTGATCAAGCGGTTTGGTCAAGCTGCGATGGGACGTATCGATCCAAGCATATTGTTCAGTATTATTGGCTATCGATTACCTGAATTTTTAACCTTAATTCTTCCATTAGGTTTCTTCATTGGTTTAATGTTGGTCTTTGGTCGTCTATATGTCGATCATGAGATGGCAGTTCTCAATGGGAGTGGAGTAAGCCGTATTCAGTTGGCTCGTTTGTTAATACCGCTTACGGTTATCTACCTATGTGTACAAAGTGTTTTGATGATTTGGATATCACCTTGGGGGTTGCGTCAGTATGAGCAATTGATATCAACTCAAGCAGTGAAGACAGGTTTCGATTCTGTTCGCCCTCGTGAGTTTATTTCCGCAGGTATGTATACCATTTATGCAGGCTCTTTATCTGAAGATCGTAAAAATCTAAAAGATGTCTTTGTTTATAAACGTGCAGAAAAAGAAGGTCGACCTGACGAAATTATTTTAGCGAAAGAAGCGACTCGAATAGAGATTGCAAATGACTCAGCGAGTGTCGTAGATCTGATCCAAGGGCGTCGTTATGAAATTTATCAGAACTCTGCCAAGTATTCACAAGCAGAATTTCAAACATGGCGTTTGCGGATAGAAAGCGATAAAGAAGCTAAATTTGACAGTGGTGAAGTAGAAGCACTTTCATTTGGAAAGTTACTTGAAAATAAAAATGATCCAGTGGTTCAGAGTGAACTGGGGTGGCGAATTTTTGTTCCATTTACAATGATCGTTGCTTTAATGTTGGCAACAGCCTTGTGTGAAGTCAGCCCTCGTCAAGGTCGTTATTTAAAACTATTTCCAGCCTTATTGATTTTTGCCAGTTTGATTGTGGCACTCATGGCAATCAAAACTCGTGTCAGTAAAGATGAGGTGGGAATGTGGGCATATCTCGCCGTATTATTGGTTTATGCCATTGCCGCAGCTTTATTTTCTAGAAAGCAAAAACTAGCACCTAAAATTAAGAAACACATTCAGCGAGTGAGATCATAATGTTAGCACGTAGAATTCTCGCAAAATATGTAGTAAAAACCTCAGTGCTCGCTATGTTAGGTGCAACAGCGGTGTTATCTATCTTGCAGATTTTATTTACTTATCTCGGTGAGTTAAGTGATTTAAAAGAAGGTTATACGGCTTGGAATGCTTTGCAGTATGTATTGTGGGGTGCGCCACGTTATCTTTACGATATTCTGCCTATTTCTGCATTGATTGGCGCTGTGCTTGGTCTTGGCTCAATGGCATCCAATAGTGAATTGATTGTGATGCGTGCATCAGGTGTAAGTTTATGGAGGATTGTGGGCTGGGTGATGCGCTCAGCATTGCTTCTGGTGATTCTTTCATTCGTGTTGAGTGAGTTTGTTGTTCCTTACACCAGTGAGCAGGCAAAAAGTATTAAAAGCCATCGCAGTGTTACCGCATTGGGTGAAGTCAAAGGCTATTGGGCACGAGAAGGGCAGCGTTTTATTTATATTGATTATGCCAATGCCCAAGGGACGTTAAAGAACGTTCAAGTGTTAGATTTTAATGATGAATATCGTTTGAAGTCCTTATTAAATGCGGAACAAGGTCAGTTTGTCAAAGATGGACAATGGGAGCTGCAAAAGAGCGCTGAAGTGAATATCCTTGCCAATGGTCAATCGCAAGTTGTGAGTCAGGATCAGCAAGCATTAGCACTGGCATTGCAGCCTAAATACGTACATATGGTGACGATAGATCCTGAAGATTTAGCACCGAGTCAATTGGTCAGTTTCATGACGTATATGAATGAATATAGCCAGATTCCAAAAACCTATTTATTGGCGTTTTGGAAAAATATCGGTTCCCCATTTGCATTACTGGCACTGGTGTTGATTGCCTGTTCATTTATTTTTGGGCCATTGCGTCAACAATCGATGGGTTTTCGTTTGGTTATCGCTTTATTTGTAGGCTTAGGTTTTTATTACATCCAAGACTTTTTGGGCTATGCAAGTTTGGTTTATGCACCATCACCTGCTTGGTTTGTTTTTATTCCAATCTTCTTCATGTTTGGTGTAGGCAGTTATTTGCTTTATCGGGCACGATAATTTGCAATATGGATTCAGCTCCATCATTAAAATTTAAAATAGATGAAAAATTCAGATGGTGGAGATCAATGATTACCATCGTTTGAGCGTAGAGTCTGCCGTAAAAAAACGGTAAGATATGACGATTAAATTGTAAACAGTAAAAAGAGTGTAAATCATGACGGATGCAACTGCTGGCAAAATCCCTCACGTTCTTGTGATTATGGATGGTGTGGGTCATCGTGAAGCGGTCGAAGATAATGCGTTTTTAGCAGCAAAAACGCCAAATCTAACCATGATGCAAGACAAGCATCCGCATAGTTTAATTTCAGGCTCTGGTGAAGATGTCGGGCTTCCAGATGGGCAAATGGGTAACTCCGAAGTCGGTCATATGAATCTGGGTGCTGGTCGCGTGCTTTATCAAGATTTTACGCGTATTACCAAAGACATTCGTACGGGTGATTTCTTTGAACATGAAGTGTTGATTGATGCTGTAGAAAAAGCCAATGCTGCGAACGGTGCAGTGCATATCATGGGTTTATTGTCAGAAGGTGGTGTGCATTCACATCAAGACCATATTGTTGCCATGTGTGAACTTGCATTGAAACGTGGTGTAAAAGTCTATTTACATGCTTTCCTTGATGGTCGTGATACACCGCCACGTAGCGCTAAGCCTTCATTAGAAAAGTTAGATGCGGTATTTGCACAATATCCAAATCAAGGTCGTATTGCGACAATGATCGGTCGTTATTTTGCAATGGATCGTGATAATCGTTGGGATCGTGTTGAACAAGCTTATCGCTTATTGACAGAAGGTGAAGCATTCCGTGTTGTGGATTCTGCGCTAGAAGGTTTAGAGCAAGCTTACCAAGCCAATGAAAATGACGAATTTGTTAAAGCAACACGTATTGGTGAAATTGCTAAAATTTCTGATGGTGACAGTGTTGTATTTATGAATTTCCGTGCAGACCGTGCACGTGAAATAACCAAAGCTTTTGTTGAAAAAGATTTTGCAGGTTTCGAGCGTAAAGTTGTACCCAATCTCGCTAAATTTGTCATGTTAACGCGTTATCAAGCAACCATTGATGCACCTGTTGCTTATATGCCGAATGGATTAAAAAATTCGATTGGAGAATATCTTTCTGATTTAGGTAAAACGCAGTTACGTATTGCTGAAACAGAAAAATATGCGCATGTGACCTTCTTCTTTAGTGGTGGTCGTGAAGATGAGTATCCAGGTGAAACACGGATTTTGATTCCATCACCTAATGTTGCTACTTATGATTTACAACCTGAAATGAGCGCACCACAAGTGACGGATGAATTGGTTAAAGCAGTCAATTCAGGCGAGTTTGATTTGTTGGTTGTTAACTTTGCCAATGGTGATATGGTTGGACATACAGGTGTATTTGATGCGGCAGTCAAAGCAGTTGAAGCTGTAGACACCTGTTTGGGGCGTTTATATGAAGCCGTGATAGCAAAACATGGACATATGTTAATTACAGCTGATCATGGTAATGTTGAACAGATGCAAGACTATGTGAGTGGTCAAGTACATACGCAACATACCACTGAACTTGTGCCGTTTATTTATGTCGGCCCTACAGATGCAGTCATTGCAGACGGTGGCGTATTGGCAGATGTTGCACCGACGATATTAACGTTGATGAATCTTCCAGTGCCATCAGACATGAAAGGACGTAATTTAATTACGTTGAATTAATAAGATAAAGATACAGGTGTGTGAATGGCTCAAGCTTGGAAATATATTGCTGTTTTAACAGGATTACTTGCGAGTGGAAGCCATTCGGTATGGGCAGCAGATAATGCTGCTCTTGATTTTGATGGAGATATGGAGCAAACCATCACAGAAGTGCCCATTGAATCGATTGAACAATTTGTTCAGATTTACGGAATTGTCAAAGATAATTATGTCCAAGAAAAACCGGATGATGTTCTGTTCTTACAAGCAATCAAAGGTTTAATTAGTGGTTTAGATCGTTATTCACGTTATTTGTCGCCTGAAGAATATAAGCAATTGATGCAATATACAGAAAGTGATCTGGCGACTGTGGATTTTGAATTGGGTTTTGATAACCATACACATCAATGGCAAATTCGAAATTTAAAAGAAAATTCTGATTCTGCTAAATTGGGTTTAAAAAATGGATTCACGATTTTTAAACTTGAAAACCAAGAATTAAAAACCTTAAATGCAGAGCAAGTTGATGATTTATTGCATGGATCAATTGGTTCCACTTTACAGTTACAGCTCAATGAAAAAAGCCCAGTATTGTCTGTGCTTAGAAATAAAAAATTAGACGTGGCAGATATTGAACCTGTTTTATTACATAATCAGGTTTTAGTTTTAAAAGTGAAGGTATTTCAGCAAGATACTGCAAATGAAATTAAACGATTAATTGAGGAGTATAGTTCTCAAAGAGTGAAAGCCGTTTTATTTGATTTACGCAATAATCCAGGTGGGTTGTTGTCTGCCGCCGTTGAAACAGCTGATCTATTTTTAAACCAAGGAACGATTGTTTCAACAAAGAGCCGTTCTGAAGGTAATCAACAATTCCAAGCTTTACCGGGTGATGAGTTTTCCAATATTAAATTAGGAATTTTAATCAACGGTCGTTCGGCATCTGCGGCTGAAGTTTTTACTGCGTCAATGAAAGAACAAAATCGTGCATGGGTGATCGGTGAGAAAAGCTATGGCAAGGGTGTCGTGCAGAAACTATTTCCATTGCCCAATAGTGCAGCAGTGCAAATGACGGTTTCGCATTATTTCACCCCCAACGGTAATATGATAGATGGGCAGGGTATTCGCCCAAATTTAGATTATCCGTGGGCTTTGGATATAAAAGAAGAGACCTATTTGAATAATGTTGCAGATCAAT
Source organism: Acinetobacter psychrotolerans (assembly GCF_048552595.1). Classification (NCBI taxonomy): domain Bacteria; kingdom Pseudomonadati; phylum Pseudomonadota; class Gammaproteobacteria; order Moraxellales; family Moraxellaceae; genus Acinetobacter; species Acinetobacter psychrotolerans. The sequence goes on from NZ_JBIMDK010000001.1 coordinate 103,700, forward strand.
TATTAAAACATCGCTAGTCTTATCGAATGCGCTCTTCTAAAACAAAAAAACTGAGATTTTAAGTCTCAGTTTTTTTGTTTAGGATTGATGAAAATCGATTTTCATTACTCATCGTCATCTGTATCTAAACCAAATTTTTTCAAACGATAGCGTAAAGAACGAAAAGTCATGCCTAATTTTTTCGCTGCTAGCGTTCTATTCCAATGGGTTTGATTTAAAGCAGACAACAAAACTTCTTTTTCGACTTTTTCCAAATATTGCTCTAAACCTTCTTCAGGAATGTTTTGAGCTGTATGGATTGGATCAGTCATTGGTGTTTGAGTAGGTATTACGGCAGATGCGTAAGGTGCTGTGCGATGGAATGCGATGCCACTTACATTACGATGCGGAGCAGGCTGTAGGTGATGAATGTCGAGAATGATGTCATCACTCATAGTAATGGCTTTTTCGATGATATTCCGTAGTTCACGAACATTGCCTGAGTAGTGTTGTTCCAGCAAAAACTTTTTTGCAGAATCCGTCAGGCTTTTCACCGAAATTTGCCATTCCGCACAAATGAGTTGAATAAAATGTTCTGCTAAAATTAGAATATCTTGCCCACGTTGTCTGAGCGGAGGCAACACGACATCCATCACATGGATTCTGAAAAATAGATCGTGACGGAATTTACCCTGATCGACAAGTGCTTCAATATTTTGGTGACTTGCGCTAATAATTCGAAAATCCACTTCGACTTCAGTTTCGCTACCGAGTGGGCGAATTTTCTTTTCTTGTACAGCACGAAGCAGCTTGGCTTGCATGGCTAAAGAAAGCTCTGCAATTTCGTCTAAAAATAAACTTCCGCCATTTGCGCTTTGAATTAAGCCTTGCTTATCTTGCGTCGCACCTGAAAAACAACCTTTTTTGTGCCCAAAAAGCTCACTTTCCATCAAGTCTTCAGAGATTGCACCGCAGTTAATCGCGACAAAAGGGCTATCACTACGATTACTGAGTCTATGAATCAGATTGGCAACGACCTCTTTCCCAGTGCCCGATTCACCTGTAATAAAAACAGGTGCTTGCGAGCGCGCAATTTTTTTAATGGATTCTCTAAGCTGACAAATAATTGGTGATTTACCAATCAACATAGATTGTTCGATGGGTCTTGTCGCTACATCTAGATCAATCGTGGGTACATGCAATGCTTTTTGCAATAATTGCTGTAAATGCGATTGGTTAATCGGTTTACTGACGAAATCGAAAGCACCTGCTTTTAAAGAAGCAATGGCAATTTCCATATTTCCATAAGCTGTAAGCACTGCTATAGGGGTTTTAGGATAATGTTGCGATACATGCTTGACTAAATCTAGGCCACTACCATCAGGAAGATTTAAGTCAGTAATACAAGCATCATATTTGTATTCATTAAAGAAATATTTGGCTTGTTGTAAATGATGCGCCATATGTGTTTTGATTCCCATTCGGGAGAGGCTCATTTGCATGAGTAAACATAAATCTTGTTCATCATCGACAAGTAAAACCAATGGCTGTCGTGTAGTCATATCCCCAAAAACCTAATCTAATCCGTGAATGGGCATTCGATACGGAAACATGCCCCTTGTTTTTTTTGCTCTACGTAAATTAATTTCGCTTGATTCGCTTCGCAGATACTATGCGATAGGTACAATCCTAAACCAGTTCCATTAATTTCGGTACTAAAAAATGGTTGAAATAATTGTGAAAGGTGTTGTTTTGTGACGCCTTCGCCATAATCAATCACATCAATACACAGCTGATGTTCATTTTTGAAAACGTTCACCAAAATATATTCAGAATTCGGGTCATTATGACGCAAAGCATTACGAATTAAGTTGATCAACACTTGTCTGAGCTGTGAATCATCAAAATAAATAAAAAAATGTGAATGAATATTGGTTTTAATTTTTTCACAAACATCTTTTAAATCATTTGAAAATAAATCATCAAAGAAATGATTAAGATCGATTTTAGACGCTGTAGTTTTTCTATTCTTTGCCATATCCAACGTATCTTTAATAATATTATCAATACGCTGAGATTGTTTGGTAATCATTTTAGTTAAAATAAGCTGTTGTTCTTGGTCACTTTCGATCATTAAATCATTGGCTTGAACAATTGCGGCTAAAGGATTTCGGATTTCATGGGCAATACTGGCGGATAATTGTCCCAATGCCGCTAATTTAAGTTGTTGAACTTTTTGGTTTATTTTTTGTGCATCCTCTAGGATTAAAAGTGTAAGTGCTTGGTTCGGGACGATCAATCTTTGCACTTGAATATCTAAAATATGAGTGGATTGATGTGATTCAAATTGGAAGCGCTCACCATCATGTAGAATCGCATCTTTGAATATTTCGTATAAATCAGGTTGGAAGTTAGATAAATGATATTGCTCATGTGCATAGAGTGGCGAAATACCTAAAAGTAAACACGCGGCAGGGTTACTGACAATAATTTTGCATTGTTCATCGAGAACCAAATAGCCCATTTCAATTTGTTCTAGAATATAGCGGTTAATATTTTGTAGTTTAAATAACTCGATAGATTGATGTGTATTGATTGACTCTAAAAGTTGGAAACGGTTAATCGCAATTTGACCTATTCCAAAAACCATAAAAAATAAAAAAGCCAATAAAGCACTGTTGCCAATATTGTTAAAATTAGAGAAATCGAAAAAACTCCCCAAAAATTGCTGATAAACAACCGTAATCACTGAAACTAAAGTAATAAAAAGTGCTTGGCTCTTACTGAGTAAAAAATTGGCTGTAAAAACAGTAATAACAAAAAGAATACCAATGGAAAGATTAGGGCCGCCCAACGAAAAGGTGAGCGCGCTCAAAAAAGGAATATCCACCATAAATAAACCGATAAACTGACGGCGAATTCCATGAGGATAGAACTTGAGCAGTACCATTTGTGCCACTGCAACGGCAGTAAAACTAACGACAGAATAAAAATAAAGACTGGGATAGGTATAATGTATCGTTTGATTCTCAAGTGTAATCAAGAAGATCATGATTAAACAAAATGAAATGATAATACGATAAAGTGTATACAGCGTGCCTAAACGGTAAATGGTTTGATAAATAGGCATAGATACCGTAGGCAACATAAATTTACTCAGGCCGTATTTTTAAAATATTTTAAGGTTTGATCAATCCATAACGAATTGCCATATGAGTCAGTTTTACATCGCTATCGAGATTGAGTTTTTCGAAAATACGATAACGGTATGTATTGACAGTTTTAACACTCACAAAAAGCTTGTCAGAAATTTCTTGTGCGCTAATACAATTGACCACCATCATCGCCACTTGCATTTCACGTTCAGACAGTGCATCGAATGGGGAGGTCTGTGTGTCAGATAAATATGAACTTGCCAATTGTTCAGCAATATCGGCACTGAAATATTTACCACCTTGCATGACTTTTTTAATCGCTCTTACCATTTCAGTAATCGGCGCACCTTTGGTGATATATCCACGCGCGCCTGCTTTTAATAGCAATGATGGGTAGGGTTCTTCTGCTAAGCCGCTGACTGCAAGAACTTTGGTTTCTGGCGCTGTTTGTAATAATCGACGCGTAGTTTCAACCCCGCCTATACCGGGCATATTGACATCTAATAACACCACATTTGGATGGTGCTGTCTGACAATGGTAATTGCTTCTTCGCCAGATTCTGCTTGTCCAATGACTTGAATATCAGTTTGATCTTCTAACATTCTGCAGATGCCTGTTCTTACTAATTCATGGTCATCTACCACTAAAACAGTAATCACACGTACACCTCCTTAAATTCCAAATATCAATATTTTTGTTACACAAAGCAAAAAACACTTGCAATGACATAACAAAATTGGCAATGCTATTCCTAATATCCATTCAATATTTATACACAATACAGTGTGATTAAAATATTTGTTTTAATATAGTCACGTTTGAGTGTAAATGTAAGTCATATTTGAGGTAATTCGCAAGTTTGTGAAAACCTCCCTGAGATGAGTAAGTTATCGTGAAAAATGCCAAAAATATGTTAATGCATGCGCTGAGCATTTCAGTGCTACTCGGTTTGAGTTCAACTAGTTTTGCAGATCTCGTGATAAATTCTTCAGGGGGTGTTGGGCAAGCTGCACTCAGCTGGTCTTCTGCTGACGCAAGTCAATTGTTAAATGATGACTCTATTGAGGATGATGGTGAAGAGGTTTCTCCACAGGGTTCAACAACATTAACAACGACGATTCGTCCTTCAAGTTCTGTAGCGGCCGCAAGTAGCAATAAAGCAGTACAAATTTTTGATACTAACTCGTATAGTTCACAACCTTCTGTGAACGCACGTGCTGCATTGGTTATGGATGCTAAAACAGGTGAAGTGCTGTATAGCAAAAATACCAATACATCGATGCCAATTGCATCCATTACTAAATTGATGACAGGCGTGATAACAGCCGATGCACGTTTAAATATGTCTGAGGACATTACCCTGCAGCAAATTGACTTTGCAGGAGCGGGTGGTAAGAATTCAAGTTCAACTTTAAAAGTTGGCGATACGATGAACCGTGCTGAAATGTTACTTGTGGCATTGATGAAATCTGAAAATCCTGCTGCTGCCGCTTTAGCACGCACTTATCCCGGTGGTCGTCAGGCGTTTATTGCTGCGATGAACACTAAAGCACGTCAGTTGGGTATGACATCAACCCATTATGCTGAATCGACTGGTTTAGATCCACGTAACGTGTCTTCTGCACGTGATTTGGGCATTTTGGTGAGTGCATCTTCACAGTATGGCTTGATTCGCCAATTCTCAACGACTGCACACTATGATTTTAATTTGGGCTATAGAGTGCTTAAATCAAACAACACCAATGCATTGGTTCGTAATGGCGGTTGGAATATTAATATTTCAAAAACAGGCTATATCAATGAAGCTGGGCGCTGCGTGGTAATGCACACCACTGTAAATAACCGTCCTGCAGTTGTGGTGTTATTGGGTGCGAGTACATCACAAGCACGTACTAACGATGCAACTAATCTATTAAATTGGGTGAGCCACTTACCTAAACGTATTTAATTCATTCTGACCATTCAGTTTTGATTGATTTGGCTTGAAAGCTTGTTTGTGAATTTGAAAGCTCCGATCTCGGGGCTTTTTTATAGCTTATGTAAAATGAGGATTGGATTGTTGATTGGTAAGATGTAAAGATAAAAAAAACCTGCACGAGGCAGGTTTTTATTACATTCAAGCCAATTACATATTAGAAAGAATAGAATCACGTACTTGGTTCATTTCAGCATCAATTGTCAACATTACAGCATCCGCACATTGCTTAATTGCAGTGTCTGGATCTTTTAGACCATTACCTGTTACGGTACATACGATAACAGAACCTTCAGGAATTTTACCCGCTTTAATATCACGGATTGCACCACCGATAGACGCAGCAGAAGCAGGCTCAACAAATACACCTTCATACATAGAAAGTAAGCGTTGTGCTTCTAAGATTTCTGCATCAGTCAATTCATCAAACCAACCTTCAGAATCACGTACTACAGCTTTTGCATGATTAAAGCTTTGTGGGTTACCAATACGGATTGCTGTTGCAACCGTTTCAGGGTTTGCAACTGGACCGCCACGTAAGAATGGTGCAGCACCAGAAGCTTGATAACCAACCATTACTGGACGACCTACAGGGTTTGGCCCCGTAAATTTATCAGTTTCAGCGTCATAAACCACTTGTTCAAATTCTTCAACGGATTGGTTTGCAACAGCTTCGGTATAACCCATCCAATGTGCTGTAATATTCCCTGCATTACCCACAGGTAAGCAATGGTAATCTGGCGCACGACCTAAAGCATCAACAATTTCATAAGCAATGGTTTTTTGACCTTGCAAACGGTACGGGTTGATTGAGTTTACAATCGTTACAGGTGCTTGGTCTGCAACTTCTTTAACAAGACGCATACCATCATCAAAGTTACCATGAATTTGCATAGTCACTGCGCCATACATCATTGCTTGCGCCATTTTACCCATGGCAATTTTGCCTTCTGGGATAAGTACAAAGGCTTTGATGCCTGCACGAGCAGCGTAAGCAGCAGCGGCAGCAGAAGTATTGCCTGTAGACGCACAGATAATCGCTTTAGAGCCTTCTTCAACTGCTTTCGTTACTGCCATGGTCATGCCACGGTCTTTAAATGAACCAGTTGGGTTTAAACCCTCATACTTCACATAAATTTCAACATTTTTACCAATAATACGTGGAATATTGTCTAATTTAATGAGCGGTGTATTACCTTCATTTAAAGAAATAGCACGTGTGGTTTTAGATACTGGTAAGCGGTCACGATAGCGATCAACAAGTCCTGTGTAGCGATTGGCATTAGACATGATGGTGTTCCAATTATATGTAGAGCAAATAGAGATATTCTTTTAACCCCTCAGTGCTTTTATAAAGTACTGAATGCTTAGGAATTTAAATTCAGTTTAAGTTCTAAGCATTTCTTTCAGTCTTGCAGAAAGATTGAGGGGGATTTAAAACCTGATTAGTTATCGAGCAATTCTAAACGAATTCTTACGATTTCGCCATGAATCACAGGTAAAGCTTGAATTTGAGCCAAAGCTTCATTCATTTTAGATTCCACAACAGGATCGGTTAAAATCACGATAGGGATCAGGTCTTTTAAACGAGGCTGTTGCATGATGGCATCGATGCTAATTCCTGCACGACTTAAAATCGTGGTCACATCTGCAAGTACGCCAGTTTGATCTTCTGCATTTATACGGATGTAATATCCAGTGGTCATTTCATCTGGTTTTAAAAGATGAATATCACTTAAAGCTTCAAATGCCAATTGGGGAATCGTACCTGAGCCATCTTCTGTATAAATAATGTCACGGACAATATCGATCACATCTGCAACTACAGCAGAAGCCGTTGGCCCTGCACCTGCACCTGCACCATAATACAAAGTTGGACCGACTGCATTGGCTTGTACTAAGACAGCATTTTTCACGCCATTTACATTGGCAATCAGTTCATCTTCTGGAATCAGGGTTGGGTGAACACGAAGTTCAATGCCTTTATCTGAGCGACGTGCAATACCTAAGTGCTTAATGCGGTAGCCCAATTCTTCTGCATATTTAACGTCTTGAGCAGTAATTTTACTGATGCCTTCGGTATAAACCGCATCAAACTGTAAAGGAATACCAAATGCACATGAAGCAAGAATGGTGAGCTTATGTGCTGCATCAATTCCCTCAACATCAAACGTTGGATCTGCTTCTGCATAACCAAGTTCTTGAGCTTCTTTTAATACATCGGCAAATGCACGACCTTTTTCGCTCATTTCAGTCAAAATAAAGTTGCCTGTACCATTGATGATACCTGCTAACCATTCAATTTTATTGGCTGCAAGACCTTCACGAATAACTTTAATGATTGGAATACCACCAGCAACTGCAGCTTCATAAGCAATTTGGACATGATGATCATCTGCTGCTTTAAACAGTTCATTCCCATGTTCTGCCAATAAGGCTTTGTTTGCAGTAACCACTTGTTTGCCATGTTTAATGGCTTCCATAATCACTTCATAGGCAGGGTGGATACCGCCCATGACCTCAATCACGACATCAACATCGGGTTGGCGAACAATATCGAGCAAGTCTGAACTTTGTTTAATACTTGCAGGTAAGTTTAAATCTGGACGCGGACGACGAGTGCCCACATGAGTAATTTCAATTTCACGACCTGTGCGACGTCTAATTTCGGCAGCATTTTCTTGTAATAGTTTAAGGGCTCCACCGCCTACGGTTCCTAGACCGAGTATTGCCAGACGAACTGGTTTCACGTCACACTCCAAATTATGTATATAAATTATATTAAGCTTAGATCATAGCTAAAAAATGCGCCAGACTCTAGCGTTTGGCACATCTTTATATGCTTTATCTTGAGGTATAAATAATAGTAAATTTACTAATAAAAATTATTTATTTAAACGACTTTCAATTTCATCAGCAGTCATATAACCACCTAGATATTCACCATCTGCATTGTAGATAGCAGGCGTACCATTCACACCCATTTTAAGCCCTAAAGCATATTGGTCACGAACAGCATTCTTACACGTCGCTGGTGCAAGTGTTACACCTGCAATTGCTTGGTCAAATGCAGCATGACGATCTGCACTACACCAGACACTTTCCATGGCAGGGATAAATTGCTCACCACGAGGCCAAGCGATATAGCGGACTTCAATGCCTTTTGCGGTAATTTCAGGAATATGTTCATGTAATTTATGGCAATACGGACAGCTTGCATCGGTAAATACATAAATCACTTGCTTGGTTTTACCTTGCGCAGGATAAACCAATAAATCTTCAGTTTTTAAGTTAGCCAGATGTTTTTTATTCTCACCTGATTGGATTTTATCTCCAATGCTGCTGAGTTTTTTATCGCCTAAACGAATGATATCACCTTGAATTAAATATTTACCATCCGCCGTTGCATAAACCGAACTCATGCCTTCCATGCTGACCCAATACATATTTGGCATTTCAGTTGGCTTAACATCTAAAATTTTTGCGTTAATGTCCGCTTTTTTGAAATTGGCTTGCAAGGTTTGAATTAAGCGTTGCGTTTCATTTCGTTCAGTTAAATTGGATGCTTCACCAGTGGCAGGTGAGGTTGCAGTCAAATTATCATCTTTTTTGGCATCTTGGTTTTTTGAACAAGCACCCAATGCCATAGCACTTGTCACAAGACAAGCCAGCATCAATTTTGAACGATTCAATTGCATAAATAACTCTTTATGTTTATCAGCGCGATTTTAGGGAATTCTTTTTGAGTGAATGAGCATAGCAAAATTTTCACAAACGTACGTTAAAACTTGATTAAGGGATGTAAATTGGCGATACATACCAAAGTCATCATTTTAAGCTCTAGGATGATATTTCTGATGCAGTTGTTGCATACGTGCTTGAGCAACATGCGTATAAATTTGTGTTGTAGATAAATCACTATGTCCCAAAAGCATTTGTACGACTCGTAAATCTGCACCATGATTCAATAAATGGGTAGCAAAAGCATGCCTTAACGTATGCGGAGATAATTCGATTTGGATTCCTGCTTGTAGTGCATAGCGTTTAATGGCGTACCAAAAATTTTGACGACTCATGATGCCGCCGTGTTGTGTTAAAAATAAATAATCGGTGGATGATTTGTATAACTGTCCTCGTGATTGCGCTAAATATTGTTCAACCCATTCACACGCCACTTCACCCAAAGGAACGAGACGTTCTTTATTGCCTTTCCCTGTAATGCGTAAATAACCTTGTTTTAAGTTGATCAGATCTAATCTTAAATTTAGTAACTCTGTAACACGCAATCCACAGGCGTACAACACCTCAAACATGGCACGATCACGCAAGCCAAGTGCAGTTTCAGTATTCGGTGCTTGAATTAATGCTTCAACATCTTGCTCAGACAAATCTTTTGGTAAAGCCCGACCTAGTTTCGGTGTTTTATGTGCTGCAACAGGGTTATCTAAACGAATTTTTTGTTCACGTAAAAATTTATAAAATGAACGCAGAGCAGAGAGGGTGCGTGCAATCGAACGTGGGCTTTTACCTAGTTTGGTCAACTCAATCAGTACATCCGAAATATCGTCATGTGTCCATTGGGGGAGATGTGACTTTACACAGAGACTGGCTTGAATTAAATCTGATAAGTAAGCATTGCGTGTATGTGGGCTAACCGTTTGCGCAATCAAATAATCGCGGAATCCTTGTAAAAAACTTAAATTTTCTGGAATGGTCACAGCGACAGGAATACGTGGTTTTTTATTGAGCATGGGCTTAATGTAATGTAGAAATCATTTTATTGTGGGAATGTAGACTAAAAAATTAGTGAAGTCGAATGATTGTGGTAAATGAGAATTGTAATCAAACCTTATTTGGTAATTATTCTCATTTGTATGTATAATAAAATCATTATCGAATTAATTTTAGGGTTAGTTTCAGTGCGTTTGTCTGACTTGAAAGTGAAGCAAACTGCCATTATTTGCAAGGTCAATCGTACCTCTGAAAATAATGTCAATCAGCTAGATTTAGTAGCGAGTCGTTTGGAAACATTGGGGTTTGTACCTGGTACATATGTGCAAGTGATCACCAAAGGTATCTTTGGTGGCGACCCTATTTTGATCCAAATTGGTTTTACTCGCTTTGCATTACGCAAAATTGAAGCTGAAAAGATTGAGATTCAAATAACAGTAGAAGGAGCATCGACATGAGCGAAGTTTTACGTATTGCTTTAGTCGGTAATCCTAACTGCGGTAAAACATCACTTTTCAACCATTTAACAGGAACACGGCAAAAAGTTGCGAACTATGCTGGTGTTACTGTTGAACGCAAGGTGGGAACATTTACCTTACCGTCAAGCCGCACGGTACGGGTGCTCGATTTACCTGGTACATACAGCCTCAATGCAACAAGTCCTGACGAAGCAATCACACGTGATGTAGTGATGGGCAAAATTGTGGAAGAACAAGATCAAGATGCATTTTTATGTATTGTCGATGCGACAAACTTAAAACTTCATCTTGGTTTGGTTTTAGAGGTTATTGAGCAAGGTAAGCCGATTCTCCTTGTCCTGAATATGATGGATGAAGCACGCCGTCGTAGTATGCAGATCAATACGCAAAAATTATCACAGCGTTTAGGTATTCCCGTTGTGGAAACCGTTGCGGTGAGAAATGCAGGTATTGAAAACTTGATGGCTGCTTTGGACGATGAAAAATTCAAAACACCAGATGTTGAATTGAGTGATGTTAAGCTTTCAGGTTCAAACCATGAAAAAATCGATCAAATCTTAAAAGATGTGGTGGTTTTTGTTGATCAAGAAGATAAGCGAACAGACTTTCTCGATAAAATTTTCTTACATCCAGTATTGGGTTTAGTCAGTCTTGCCTTGATGATGTTTGTGGTGTTTCAAGCCGTATTTTCTTGGGCAGCACCATTCATGGACGGGATTGAGTCCATTTTTGGATGGTTAGGTGAAACAATTGGTGCATATATTTCGCATCCATTGCTACATAGCTTAGTCGTTGATGGGGTTATTGCAGGGGCAGGCAGCGTTGTTGTTTTCCTTCCTCAAATTCTGATCCTATTTTTCTTTATTTTAGTCTTAGAAGAATCAGGTTATTTACCACGTGCGGCATTTTTACTTGATAAATTAATGTTTAAAGCAGGACTCAGTGGTCGTGCCTTTATTCCATTATTATCAAGTTTCGCATGTGCAGTACCTGGGATCATGGCGACACGAAGTATTAGTGATCCACGAGATCGTTTAACCACGATTTTTGTTGCACCACTCATGACATGTTCTGCACGTTTACCTGTTTATGCTTTGCTGATTGCGGCATTTATTCCATCCACAACAGTTTGGGGATTCCTCAACTTACAAGGTCTAGTGCTATTTGCATTGTATATGTCTGGTATTGTCAGTGCCTTGTTGGTTGCTACTGTGTTGAAATTTTTCCAAAAAGACAAATCTGAACATGCTTTGTTAATGGAGTTGCCGAGTTATCGTATTCCAGATATTAAAAGTCTTTGGATTGGTTTATTAGACCGTGCCAAGATTTTCTTAAAGCGTGTTGGTGGGATCATTTTTGCATTGTCAATTTTGCTTTGGTTCTTGTGTACTTTCCCACAAGCTCCAGAAGGAGGTGCGCTTCCTCCAATTGATTATTCATTTGCTGGGATGCTCGGGCATGTCATGCAACCGATCTTTGCACCACTTGGTTTTAATTGGCAAATTTGTATTGCTTTGATTCCTGCAATGGCAGCACGTGAAGTATTAGTTGCTTCATTGGGTGTGGTATATGCGTTATCTGCAACAGATGATGATGCGATATCTAAAGGCTTAGAAGCCCTGATTACGACAGGAGATTTGAAGTGGTCATTGGCAACAGGTTTGTCTTTATTGGTCTGGTTCATTTACGCACCACATTGTTTAGCGACTTTGGCAACCGTTAAACGTGAAACAGGTTCATGGAAAACAGTTGCAGGTATGACAGCCTATTTATTTGGTTTGGCATATTTGATGTCATTCCTAACCTATCAAATTGCATCACGTTATTTTGGTGTATAAAAAGTTTGTGAATGTTTAAACCGATAAATATTTTGCTCTAGAAATCGAGGAGATTGAGATGGTTGAATTATTGATTATTACAGCGTTGGTCATTTGGAGTGCAATCTTTGTTTTTAAGAAGATTTTTCCAAAGACAGCCTATTCTGTGTTTTTGAAGCTGTCTCAATTTTGTCGTGCGAAAGGTTGGGATCGTTTAGCGAACGGGTTACAACCAGCAATGGCCGCAGGTTGTGGTGGTGGCTGTGGTTGTGCAAGTAGTGATGCAGATGCACCGAAGAAAGTTGAAATTCAAGCGGTAAAATGGAAATAGTACATCGCCGTATTTTCTAAAATGTGAAATTTTAAGAGCCATTCTAAATAGAGTGGCTTTTTTTGGCGTTAAGTTTTTCATAATGGAAAAGTGATTGTTGTTTTTAGAATAGATGAATTTGATCTGAATCTTAAAATTATGACGGTTTTTTTACGCACTGACACAAAAAATTATCAAGAAAGCCAAAACAGAAAAAGCTTTCAAATCGGCAAAGTGCTAACATTTTGCAAGTTTCAAATTTTACTCTGAGTGGGGCAATAATGTTAATTCAACGTGGTGGCTTAAAAGTCGTTGCTGGGCTTGGTATTTCGGGTGTTTCAGCAGTTAATTTCTTACATGAGCAAGGCTACCGAGTTGCAGTCACAGATTCACGTGACGTTCCACCAGGGCATGACAAAATTCCAACTGAAGTACAGACCCGTTTTGGGCAGTTTGACCAAGAATTATTATTACAAGCTGAAGAAATTATTATCAGTCCAGGGTTAGATCCTAAATTACCTGAGATTCAAGCAGCGATTGCCAAAGGTATTCCTGTGATTAGTGAAATTCAAATTTTACGTCGTGCGACAGATAAACCAATTGTGGCCATTACAGGCTCTAATGCGAAAAGTACGGTAACAACACTGATTGGCTTAATGGCACAACAAGCAGGGGTTAAAGTCGCTGTAGGCGGTAATTTAGGGCGTCCTGCACTCGATTTAACCCATGATGATCCAGATGTTTATATTTTAGAACTATCTAGCTTCCAACTTGAAACGACGTCACATTTAAATGCAGCAGTGGCTGTGGTTTTAAATGTGAGCGAAGATCATTTAGACCGTCATGGCGATATGTTTGGTTATCACACAGCAAAACATCGTATTTTCCAAGGTGTGAAAAAAGTGGTTTATAACCGTGATGATTCATTGACGCGTCCATTGGTTCCAGATGTAACACCAATGCAGAGCTTTGGGCTGAATGCACCTGATTTAAATCAGTATGGTATTTTACGTGAGGATGATGGCACGATTTGGCTTGCACGTGGTCGTGAGCGTTTATTAAAAAGCTCAGAAATGTATATTCAAGGAACACATAATGTTGCCAATGCTTTGGCATGTTTGGCTTTGGGTGAGGCAATAGGCTTACCTTTAGACAAAATGCTAGAAACTTTAAAAACATTTAAAGGTTTAGAACACCGTTGTGAGTTTGTAAAAGAAGTTCAACATGTCCGTTATTATAATGACTCTAAAGGAACAAACATTGGCGCAACATTGGCTGCGCTCGATGGTTTAGGCGCAGCGATTGAAGTACAAGGTGGTAAAGTTGCGATTATCTTGGGCGGGCAGGGCAAAGGACAAGATTTTACCGCACTACGAAACTCATTACGGAAATACGCCAAAATTGCTGTTCTGATTGGTGAAGACCGTCCAGTCATTGAAAAAGCAATTGAGGGCACAACGACTTTGCTTCATGCAGAGTCATTGCAAGAAGCAGTGGCTTTGTGTCAACAAAATACGCATGTACATGATGTGGTGTTATTATCGCCAGCATGTGCAAGTTTTGATATGTTTACAGGTTATCCAGAGCGTGGTCATCGCTTTGTAGAATATGTAAATAAGTTGAACTAAAAGAATCATAAGGATAAAAGTATGGCTGGGTTAGCTCAGACGTCTATAAGTAAAATTAATCAGGTCTATGAACGTTGGTTACCTAAGTTCCCTGCGGAAATTACACCTCGTAATGTACTCATATTTTGCGTTATTTCACTGCTTTGTATTGGCACTGTTATGGTCGCTTCGGCGTCTATGCCTTATGCAGAGCGTATGCATGAGAATGAATTTCACTATGTGATTCGTCATGCAATTTCGATTGTTGTCGCGATGGTTGCAGCAGCGATCACCTATCGAATATCGTTGAATATTTGGTTTAACAATACCTTTCCGTTGTGGCTCATTACCATTGGCTTATTATTGGCTGTATTGGTGGTCGGAACAGAGGTCAATGGTTCTACCCGTTGGATTCGTGTAGGTGGTTTCACATTGCAAGCCACAGAAGTTGCTAAGGTGATGATGGCAATCTTTACTGCTGATTATGTCGTTCGACGTGCTGAAGAAGTTCGTAATAATATCAAGGGCTTGGTGCGTCTTGGCGTGGTCATGTTGCTGACTGTCGGGTTAATTATTGCGGAGCCTGATCTTGGGGCAACTGTGGTTATTGCTGTGTCGATGCTCGGTGTATTCTTCTTGGCTGGCGCACCAATGATCCAGTTCGGCTTTGCATTTGGTGCAATCTTAGTGGCATTTGTATCATTAATTGTGTTTGAACCTTATCGTTATGAGCGCCTAATGTCGTTCTCAAATCCTTGGGCAGATCCTTTAGGCTCAGGCTACCAATTGTCTAATGCATTGATGGCATTTGGTCGTGGAGAATGGTTTGGCGTGGGCTTAGGTCACAGTATCCAAAAAATGTCTTATCTACCTGAAGCACATACAGATTTCATGTTGGCAATCTTAGGTGAAGAGTTCGGTTTCTTTGGTATTTCGACCGTGTTGATTCTATCGTTTGTGATGCTGACGTGTTGTATTCGTATTGGTCAACGCGCTCTAAATCATCAGTATTTGCGTGCAGGTTATTTGGCTTATGGGATCAGTATTATTTTCCTATTACAAATTTTAGTGAATGCTGGAATGAATATGGGAATGTTGCCAACCAAGGGTCTAACACTTCCATTTATTAGTTATGGTGGTTCATCTCTCATTATGTGTGCGGTGATGATCAGTTTAATTCTTAAGATTGATGCATCTACAAAGCATGCTAATCCGAGCCGTGAAGTATCAAGTTTTTAGCATAAATTATGTCTAAGCTTTAATCCTAAAAAAGGGTTGCATCGTTCAGTTGCAACCCTTTTTTACATATTTGAATTGCATAATTTAGCTTGACTAAACACTGCTTCAATTGCTGATGTTATTCAAAAATTCCGTGAATCTCTGTCCCTTTGGGAATTTTCTGAATGTCCCATTGAGAGACAGCTTGAGCTAACATTTTATGTGGTTGATCTAAGTCTACAGCATGCTGCCCAAGTGCTGTAATCGCTTGTGCAAGTAATTGAGGTGCATTGTGAATGTCGAGTGCATGGGCAAGATTTTGTTTAGATAATTTTTGCCCTTGATCATTCATTGCGAGCGGTAGGTGCATGTATTCAAGTTGTGGATAGCCCAGTAATTGCCCAAGCCAAATTTGACGTTCAGTATTATCCAACAGATCCGCACCACGAACCACATGGGTCATTCCTTGCAGATAATCATCAACAACGACAGCAAGTTGGTAATTGATGATGCCATCACGACGTTTCAATACAAAATCGCCCAAGTCCGTACTTAGATTAGAACAATGTTGACCTTGTAAACGATCATCAAAACAAAGTGCTTGATCTGAAACTTTGACCCGAATGGCTTGATCTTGAAAATCTAAATTTTTTTTACGACAAGTGCCTACATAGATATGATTTGACCCTAACATTTTGCGGGTACATTCACATGCGTAAACCAATTTTTTTTGTTTGAGCTGTTCAATCACTGCATCGTAAATGTCTAAACGATTTCTTTGATAGATTATTTCAACGTCAGATTCAAATTCAAATGCATCTAAACATTGCAGAATATGTTGTTCACTATTGGGATAGATACGAGGAATATCTGTATCTTCAATACGAACGATCCATTGTCCATGTTGCGCTTTGGCATCGCAATAACTGGCGACAGCGGTAATGAGTGAACCAAAATGCAAAGGGCCGGTTGGCGATGGCGCAAACCGGCCCTTATAAGCCACCCGAGATTCCCCCTCTTTTTTTAAATGAGGGGTCAGGGGAGGATTAAGATTCTTCAACAACGGTCAAAATTACCCGTTATTTTGCTTCTCTTTGATCTCTGCAAGGGTTTTGCAGTCGATACATAAAGTTGCTGTTGGACGTGCTTCTAGACGACGTAAACCAATTTCGATACCACAAGTTTCACAGAAACCATAGTCATCGTTCTTAATCGCTTCAGTCGACTGTTCGATTTTACGAATCAGTTTACGTTCACGGTCACGGGTACGTAATTCAATCGCAAACTCTTCTTCTTGAGTTGCACGGTCATTTACATCAGGCAAAGAAGAAGATTCGTCTTGCATCGTGCTCAAGGTGCGGTCTACTTCCGACATCAACTCTGCTTTCCACGCCAGCAAAATTTTACGGAAATGTTCGAGCTGCCCCTCAGACATGTATTCTTCATTTTTCTTAGGCTGATAAGGCTCAATGCCAAATAGACTCGCTGTAGAACTGTTTTCAGTAGTCTTTGGCTTGGTCTTACGCACTCGCTTTACAGATTTGTCATCTGCAAGCTCAGCTTGTTCGTCCAAGACTGGGTTTTGGTTGTCATTCGCCATAAAGGGCATTCCTCATTATATGCGCATATCTATACGCAAAAATCATGGTGATATGCAAGTATTTTTATCACTGCCGATAGAATGAATCCATCGGGGGCATCATCATATAGATCTTTTTACAAAGATGAAAGCCTCTCATCTTTAATTTGACTTTCTGCATATCTCGTTGGTCGAATAACTTAATAGAAAAATGCATAAATGAAAAGCTAGTAACCTGAAATTTCTTCATTTATTGTAACTTTGAAATGATCTAAACGGTGTACAAATGTTTCAAAATCACCATTTTCTTTTAAATGTAAGCAACGGTAACCAGGTGCAATTTTATCAAAAGAAAATTCTTGGCTGAGTGGTTTAAATTGAACACAGGTCGCAGGTGTAGAAATAAATTGAATATTATTCCATACATTGAGTGATTCTTGATGAACATGCCCATGAACCACCGCTTTAATATGATTAAAAGGCGCCAAGACTGCTTTAAATTCGTCAGCATTTTTTAGAATATGTTGGTCTAACCATTTTGATTTCATTTCAAAAGGATGATGATGACATGCAATCACAACATGCTTGTCAGAATGTTCTAAAAGAATCTGTTGTAAATGTTGTAATTGTTCAGTCTGAATCCAACCATCTGTTTGACCTTGAACCGCACTATTGAGCAAAACGAAAACCCATTGACCGAGTTCAATCACAGTGGGAACTGGTTCAGGAGTGTGAAACGGAAAGAAACTCAGATTGTCGTGATTTCCTGGAATATGATAGAAATCTACGCCAAATTGTTGCATATATTTTAAATAACGATCATACGTTTCAGGAAATGCCGCTTGGGCTAAATCACCTGTATGTAAAATCAAATCGATATGGTCATAACGTCGTTGAATATCTTGCATAATCGCATGAAAGCTATCTTCTGGATTAATCCCGACAAATTCAGCATCAGCTTGATCCATCAAATGAGTATCTGTGATTTGAATAATCACTTTTTCAGTTTGATTTGGCGGTATGTTGAATATTGGTGTCATGTCCGTCCCCTAGACATTTTCTAATTTGCTACAGTGTTGTTGCAACCATTGTAAAGCCATGATCACAGGCGCATTTCTTAAGCGTGTACTTTGTAGTAAAAATTTGAGTGCTGAATATTCAATAATATGCAGTTTGATATTTTCACCTTCATCTGGCATCCCTAAAATTCCACCTTCTTCTGGCAACTCTGCCTGTGCGACATAAAGATGAAAAATTTCATCGCAAGCACCTGCGGAAGGATAAAAACTAAATAGCAGCTCGATTTGGTTTAATTCACAACCAGACTCTTCGATACTTTCTCTACGAATACAGTTTTCTGGAGATTCATCTCCATCGAGAACACCAGCAATAATTTCCAGTTGCCAAGGTGAAACTGGATCACTGACTGCGCCAATTCGAAATTGTTCAATTAAAGCAAACTTCTGTTGTTGATCATTATAGATCAGTACACCAGCGGCTTCATGACGATGAATCAATTCACGATGGATAACAGCAGTATATTCATTTTGATTAAACAAACGGTGACGCAAGCTTACTTTTTCGACTTGGATAAAACCTTTATAGGCGTATTCGCGGGATTGAATTTCCACATTTTTATGAGAATACGTTGCTTGCTGAATGATGTTCATGTGCACAGTTAGGATGAAACATATTCAGTTCATCCTAACTGAGAAATAACCAAAGATAAAAGTTTTTTTTAAACTTTACACTTTATGGTACAACTTTTGTCCTTGTTCCTGATAAACGGATTTCATGGTTTTGAGACCATCTTCTATAACTGTTTTACTATTGATAGAATGTGCTGCATTTTGTTGATTTTGTGCATAATCTCGCACGTTCTGGGTGATTTTCATAGAGCAAAACTTTGGCCCACACATCGAACAAAAATGTGCAGATTTATGTGCTTCTTTGGGCATGGTTTCATCATGCATAGATCTTGCTGTATCTGGATCTAAGCTCAAATTAAACTGATCCTCCCAACGGAATTCAAAACGAGCCTTAGATAAAGCATTGTCACGGACTTGTGCGCCCGGATGTCCTTTGGCTAAGTCCGCTGCATGTGCTGCAATTTTATAAGTAATGATGCCATCTTTCACATCTTTCTTATTCGGCAAACCCAAATGTTCTTTAGGAGTGACATAACAGAGCATTGCTGTACCGTACCAACCAATCATCGCGGCGCCAATTGCAGAGGTAATATGATCATAACCTGGTGCAATATCTGTGGTGAGTGGACCAAGGGTATAGAAGGGTGCTTCTTGACAAACTTCAAGTTGCAAATCCATATTTTCTTTCACCATATGCATTGGTACATGCCCAGGTCCTTCAATCATCACTTGGACATCATGTTTCCATGCACGGTGTGTTAATTCACCCAAAGTACGTAATTCTGAAAATTGAGCTTCATCATTGGCATCTTGAATACAGCCTGGACGTAAACCATCGCCTAAACTAAACGAAACATCATAAGCTTTCATGATTTCGCAGATTTCATCAAAATGCGTATAGAGGAAGTTTTCGGTATGGTGTGCCAAACACCATTGCGCCATGATTGAACCACCACGGGAAACGATTCCTGTAAGACGGTCGGCTGTCATTGGCACATAACGTAGTAACACACCTGCATGAATGGTGAAGTAATCTACGCCTTGTTCCGCTTGTTCTATTAGCGTGTCTTTAAATATTTCCCATGTTAAGTCTTCTGCAACACCATCGACTTTTTCCAAAGCTTGGTAAATTGGGACGGTACCAATTGGAACAGGAGAGTTACGGATAATCCATTCACGTGTCTCATGAATATTTTTACCTGTCGATAAATCCATGATGGTGTCTGCGCCCCAACGTGTCGCCCAAGTCATTTTCGCTACTTCTTCATCAATCGATGAACCAAGTGCTGAGTTACCAATATTGGCATTGATTTTCACTAGAAAGTTACGACCAATAATCATAGGTTCAATTTCAGGATGGTTAATATTGGCAGGAATAATCGCGCGACCTTCAGCGACTTCTTTACGTACAAATTCAGGCGTAATTTCCATTAAATTACGTGCGCCGAAGTTTTGTCCTGCATGTTGGCGCATATCTACACCATCACGTTGGCGCTGATTTTCACGAATCGCGATATATTCCATTTCAGGCGTAATCATACCCTGGCGTGCATAATGCATTTGCGTTACGTTTTTGCCATTCAGCGCACGACGTGGCTTTTGAATGTGGGCAAAACGAATTTCGGCAGTGCGAATATCTTTCAGACGTTCTTGACCAAAAGAAGAGCTGAGTGTCGATAAACATTCAGTATCTTCACGCTCTGCAATCCATGTTTCACGAACATTGGGTAAACCTTTGTTTAGGTCGATAGCAACATTTGGGTCGGTATATACGCCTGAAGTGTCATAGACCAAAATATCGGGGTTTTGTTCACCGCCTAAACCTGTTGGGGTGTCGGTTAGCGCAATTGCACGCACGGGGACTTGAATATCTGGGCGCGAGCCTTGAATATAAACTTTAGATGAAGCAGGTAAAATACGAGTCAGATCTTTGGCATCTTGCTCGTGTTGAGCAAGTTGATCATTTGAAGAGAGATTCGTTAATTGGTTCATTGCAATGATCCTTATGAATGACATCAACGAATCAAGCACGACCAAAAACGATGGCAAATTTAGTCTATTTCACATTGAGTATTCTCACTTTATAAATGGAGAATAGCCGTGTATTTCTACTGAAATAGATAAATTGAAGGCCGTAAGTTTTTAGATGCTTGATTCCTACGCAGGTCTTAACCTGATCAGGTTCAACGGTACTTAGGTTTAAGTTCATTCAAAAACG
Source organism: Acinetobacter psychrotolerans (assembly GCF_048552595.1). Lineage (NCBI taxonomy): Bacteria > Pseudomonadati > Pseudomonadota > Gammaproteobacteria > Moraxellales > Moraxellaceae > Acinetobacter > Acinetobacter psychrotolerans. Next base: position 124,418 of record NZ_JBIMDK010000001.1, read on the forward strand.
AACTGCCCTAATCTCAGCGAGGTATTACTCGCGCTCCGTCAAGCTATGTGGTGGATATTAACACACTCTTTCTAAATTAAATTTGCAATTTATATGATTTGTCTTTGGGCTATAGATGGTCTAAATCGAGTAATTTGTTTAGATCATTCCAGTTATTTTCTTTAAACCTTTTTACTCCTTCAAGGGTTTCATTTATAAATAAATTATAATCTGCTTGCGATCCTGTTTTTTCATCATAAGGCGTTTTTGAAAACGGATAGTGATTAAAATAATTTAAAAACTTTTTGGCTTTTTCTCCAGACGGTGATGTTGTCTTGGCGAGAGAATGGATTGCTTTGTCTGCATCAGAATCTAGTTTTACAGTGTAGTCCCCAATTTCAAAAACTGGAGTATTTTCAAGCCCTCTAAACAAATATCCCTGATAAAATTTTATAGTATTCTTAACTTGTTTATTAAAATGGCTATTTGGATATTGAGTTAAGTAATTTTCCCAAAATATGATCCAGTTACCCAGTTCTGTAAATGATGCAGACAACCCTGCATCTTTGTCAATTGAACCATCAATGGCATTGACTTGCTTAACAATTTCTTTTAAATAAATTTGATCGGCTTCTGGTAATGAAGCTGCAAAAATCTCTAGTTTGTAACGTGGATCCTGAGCAACAGAATAATCACCTTCGCCTAAATTGTACTGATATAAATATAATACTTTATGATTTTTAGCGATATATTGCTCTTGATGAGTCATTTTTTTATAAAGTTGTGCAAGCGCCTTTTTATCTGAACTACTAACATCATCAGACAATTGGGTAATGTAATTTTGAACATTTTTAGGTAATTTACTGATTTGGTATTCATAGATTTTGTCAGATTGATCGATCCACTCATAACGTGTTTCCAAAGGAACAGAAGCCACACATTTTTTAAATAATTGATTGAGTCGATTTAAGTCTTCTGGTGAATAGCTTTTTTCTAAATTTTTAATCGCAGTATCTACAGCACCGCAATTCTCTGGAAATGCAGGGATTTCAACAGTATCAGATTTTTTTTCAGGAGTAGATGTTTTTATTTTTTCATCTTTTGTAGCTGTTTCAGGCTTTTGACATGCAGTCAGCAGACTCAAAGCGAGAATAATAGAAATCACTGTACCAATTTTTAATATTTTCATAATGTATGTCGAAGTCAGTTTTATTAAGTTATAGATGTTTCGAATCTCAAATTATCGCATATTAAGAATGTGCGAATATTGAATGTAGCTAGAATAATAAGAAATAAAGCATAGGATAGCTATGATGAGGAACAAATGGCATCACTAAAACAATCTCTTTTCGCACGTTTGATATCCATTGGATACAAGTTCAAATATTGATTGAGCTGTGAAAGTAGTAATAATTGAGGCTTGTTTTCTAACTTATTCTGCTCTTTCGCACTGAGTTGAATTTTTTGTTTACGTTGCTCTGTCGTCATATTGATAAATTGTTGAAACTTTTCAGCTTGCTTAGACAGTTCTCCATCATTAGATTTGGCTAAGCGCTTAATTGCAATCCAACTGGCAATATCGATATCACTTTGGCTTTCAAAGTGAACTGAGATAGGTGCGCTCTCAATACCTTGGAATAATAAATTGCTATAAGTATTTTTTAAAATTTTTGCATCCGATAAGTAAGCACTTTTTGGATAATCTTGAATATATTTTTGCCAAAATATAGCTCTTTTGGCAATTTCATCAGGAGATAGGTTTATGCTGTTATTTTTTAACAAAGCTTGGGTGTTTTGTTCTGCAAGATTTTCAATAAATACTTTTTCAGGTTCAGGTAAATAAGGTGCAAACACTTTTGCTAAATATTGTGGGCTGCGTCGATAAGCGATTTGATCGCCATCTTGTTCAATTAATTCAATATATGCTTGCCCTTTGTGGCGCAATAAATATTGGTCACGAATATTGAGTTGTTCAAACTGACTTTGTTGAATCGTTGGATAAGCAGCTTGATCTAATACGTAATTTTCAAAAGCTTGCTGTTGTATACTAGTACGGTCTAAATGTAAAAAATTTTGATACATTTTTTGGGAAAGATTCATCAACTCTTTTTGTTCAGAAAATTTCATTAGCGGTAAACATAAGCGAATATCTTGATTCACTTGTTCGATTGCTAAAGTGGTTCTTTGAGCATTCATATCGCGCATTTCTTGTTTTAAATTTTGACAAATTTGGGTCAAATCTGGCGTGGTTTTCTCACTTTTTGGCGCTTCTTTTGTTTCATGTACGATATCTGCAGCGGGTCTTTGACACGCTGTAAGCAGGCAACTAAGCACAATGGTTACACTACAGATAGAAAGATGAATGATTTCGCTGCGCAATTTTTTAGACCGTTATATTGAATAAATACAAACCAACTTTGTTCCTAAGTATTGTTACTTAAACTGAGCTAAATAAATGAAATGTTTTGTGGTTTTATGATCATAAAACGTTAGTGAATTTGTAAATTTGAACCTTATTTTACAAGGAATCTTAAAAATTAAGATTTATGTATTTAAAAATTAAAATGTATTGTTTATTTTTAATTAAGTATTTGAAATTCACAGCATATTGTAAATAGGATGAAAACGGTATCCAAAGTTGCTTTTTTATTTATTGAAAATTCATCTGAAACAAAAGTACTGTCATAAAAGATTCATAATTGGTATGGTTTAATATTAGCCTATAAGAAATGCTTTTGTTGCATGTGGAGTAACAGAATTTGAGCCCTAGTAATCCTGTATTAAGCCATCACATTTCCTCACAATTTAATGAGGATTTGCAGGATGTAAATACCAAATTTATGACCATGGGTGGTTTGGTTGAGCAACAAGTTGCCAATGCTGTGCATGCCTTATTAGACACCAATGCCAATATGGCGATTGACGTTCAATTTCAAGACAATACGGTCAATCGTTATGAATGTGAGATTGATGAAGCTTTAACACTGATTTTAGCTCGTCGTCACCCTGCGGCAATTGATTTGCGTATGGTGATTGCAATGAGTAAAGCCAATACCGATTTAGAACGTATTGGCGATGAAGCCGCGAAAATTGCTCGCATTGCACAAAATTTGTGTGAAGAAGGTGAGTCGCCACGTGGTTATATGGAAACACGTCATATTGGTAATCAAGTTCGTGTGATGATCCATGATGCTTTAGATGCTTTTGCCCGTGTTGATGCTGAACAAGCATTAAAAGTGTTATTGGCTGATGCAGATATTGATCGTGAATACCAAACGGCGACACGTACGCTAATGACTTATATGATTGAAGATCCTCGCCATATTAGTCGTGTCATTAACGTGATGTGGGTACTTCGTTCTTTAGAGCGTATAGGCGATCATGCACGTAATATTTCAGAACAAGTCATTTATATGGCAAAAGGCTTTGATGTTCGTCACACTAGTGTGGAAGAAATTGAGCAAAAAGTTCAAGGTAAATAATATTTGGTTTAAATGAAGCTAAAAAGACCTAAGTTTACAGGTCTTTTTTATGCTGAAAATTTAAGTTTTGAATCACAAAAAGTCATAAAAATTCGCTATTGTATAGTTTTTTTAAATCTTATGTGTTGAGGGTCTACATTGTTATTTAAAATTGTGATAAAAATAAAAAAAAGGAATAAACAAAACAAGTTGGATACCTAAAACATGAAATTTACTATTTTGGATGAAGATGGTTTTTTGGCAATTGTAAATGCTGACCAATACCAATCTTTTGTAGATAAAGATTGGCAATTTGAGCAACTGATTGCACATTTTAAAATCCAAATAAAACAGCTAAATTTAGTACTTTGGCAAACAAATGAATGGGGCGGTGGTGTTTGGAATATTGAAGTTATTCGCGATTCGAACTTATTAAAAGGTCAGCATCAATTTAAACAATTCATTCAGGTTACAAACCAAAAACTATATTTTAGTAATTACACCGATTTAACAATGGCTGCTCAATTTACCGATGAGTGCATACCCAGCAAGGATAATCAGCAGTTATGTGTTGAACTTGCAAACGGTCCTTATTTGATGACGGTAAGCAATCTATTTGAAAAAGAACAAGACTTAGAAGAAGAAATTGATGCAAACGCCATCCATTTTCAAATTTGTATAGAGCCACATTCAGAAAATATTTTAATGGGTCAAACGGATAACATTCATTGGTTTGAGTTGTGACATTATTTTTATCAACATTAAATTCAAAGTATTGAAATAACTACGAAGTTAAAAGCCAGAATGACTGGCTTTTAACTTTTAAAAATTGCTTAAACCTGAGCGAGTGCTTGTTCTAAATCCGCAATTAAATCATCGATATGTTCGATTCCAACCGATAGGCGAACCATATCAATACTGACCCCCGCAGACTTTAATTCTTCTTCATTCAGTTGACGATGTGTCGTGGTTGCAGGGTGACATGCCAAGCTCTTTGCATCACCAATATTCACTAAACGAGTAAATAATTGTAAGGCATCGATAAAGCGTGTTCCGCCTTCAAGACCATCTTGTACACCAAATGACAGAATTGCAGAAGGTTTACCTTTTACATATTTCTGTGCCAAAGCATGTTGTGGATGATCTTTTAAACCTGCGTAATTGACCCATTTTACTTTTGAATGTGCCTTCAAGTATTCAGCAACTTTTTGCGCATTTTCAGTATGTCGCTCCATACGTAAGCTTAATGTTTCCAAGCCTTGTAGGATCAAAAATACGCTGAGTGGACTGATTGCTGCACCTGTATTTCGTAGAGGTACAACACGTGCTCGTGCGATATATGCAGCTTCGCCTAAAGCTTCGACATAATTTACGCCGTGATAACTTGGATCAGGCGTATTTAAAACTTTGAAGCGTTCAGGATATTTACCCCAAGGGAATTTACCACTATCAACAATTGCACCGCCAATAGAGTTGCCATGACCACCAATGTATTTGGTTAATGAATGCACCACGATATCTGCACCATGTTCAAACGGTTTGAGTAAGGCAGGTGTTGCCACAGTATTATCGACAATGACGGGTATGCCATATTCATGAGCAATTTTGGAAATGGCTTCTAAATCAATAATATTACCCAGTGGATTACCAATGGATTCAACAAAAACTAATTTGGTTTTTTCATCAATTAAACTACGTAGTGCTTCAGGATTTTGATAATCAAAGAAACGAACTTCAATCCCTTGTTTAGGCAGCGTATGTGCAAATAAGTTGTATGTACCGCCATAAAGTGTTGATACAGATGCAATATTATCACCTGCTTCTGCAATGGTTTGAATTGAATAGGTAATTGCAGACATGCCTGAAGCTAAAGCCAATGCGCCAATTCCACCCTCAAGCGCAGCCAGTCGTTGTTCTAATACTGCTGTGGTTGGATTCATGATTCGGGTGTAAATATTCCCTTGAACTTTTAAATCAAATAAGTCTGCACCATGCTGGGTATTATCAAAAGCATAAGAAGTCGTTTGATAAATAGGTACGGCAACCGCTTTCGTGGTTGCTTCTGGTGAATAGCCTGCATGTATGGCAAGGGTTTCGTCTTTATAACTCATGTTTTATCCATTTTTTATTAAATATCAAATGAGTGTAGCAAAGAATGATATGAAGTAAATAAGGGTTTAAATATTTTAAAATCATAAAAAATGATATAGAACACATTCACAGTCAGAAAGTTTGATATCCATTATTGATCAAAAATAAAATGAATGAATCAATATAACATCAGGCGCAAAAATTAGACTTGAAGATAATTTATCGTAAATCACCTTTCAGATACTCCTTATTCAAATAACCTATGCTGCGAATGATCATCAGGCTTTGTCACAAGTTGGTGGCTTTACGATTTTAGAGTGAACTTAGAAAAGTGAGACAGGTAGTGATTGGTTTTCTAGCACTGAAATCATTGTCAAATTATAATGAATCAAGTTTGGTGCAAAACAAAACACAATTTTATTCATATTAATCGAATTTCTGTTGGTAATAAGTGTAAATTAATTGTTATTTATTAATGTTTTGCTTAATTACTACTGGCGGTATTGAGCGGATTATTTTAATCAAAAAAATCACTTTGTATTTTTAATACTGAAGCTGAATCCATTTAAAAATTTAGAATCACCCCCATGGTAATAATCAACATATATTATATTTTAAATATCTCATTCAAATTCACTGATTCTGAACAAAAGCTGACAATTTCAGCGTATAATTTATAGCATTTATTTGTTCGCATTTTGCGAATTTCTACTCATTATAGAGGAGTCCTACGTGGCCCAATATATTTACACGATGAACCGTGTGTCGAAAATGGTTCCGCCTAAACGCGAAATCTTAAAAGACATCTCTTTATCATTCTTTCCAGGTGCAAAAATTGGTGTACTTGGTTTAAACGGTGCAGGTAAATCTACCTTGCTTCGTATTATGGCTGGCGTAGATAAAGATTTCTCTGGTGAAGCTCGTGCGCAACCAGGTATTAAAATCGGTTATTTAGAACAAGAACCGCCATTAGATCCAAATAAAGATGTTCGTGGTAACGTTGAAGATGGTTTACGTGAACCATTAGATGCTTTAGCGCGTTTGGATGAAGTTTTTGCAGAATATGCAGCAGAAGATGCAGACTTCGATGCACTAGCAAAAGAGCAAGAAAAGCTTGAAGCGATTATCCATTCTTGGGATGCACATAACTTAAGCAACCAAATGGATCAAGCAGCAGCAGCATTGAACCTTCCAGCTTGGGATGCAGATGTAAATCTGCTTTCAGGTGGTGAGCGTCGTCGTGTTGCATTGTGTCGCTTGCTTTTATCTAAACCAGATATGTTGCTTCTAGACGAACCGACGAACCATTTAGACGCAGAGTCTGTGACTTGGTTAGAACGTTTCTTGAAAGACTTTGCTGGTACGATTGTGGCAATTACGCATGACCGTTATTTCTTAGATAACGTGGCCGAGTGGATTTTAGAGCTTGACCGTGGAATGGGTATTCCTTACCAAGGTAACTATACCAATTGGTTGGAACAGAAAAATGCCCGTTTAGAGCAAGAAAATAAACAAGAAGAGTCTTTTGCTAAAGCATTAAAGAAAGAACTTGAATGGGTTCGTTCTAATGCCAAAGGTCAGCAAAAGAAAAACAAAGCACGTATGGAACGTTTTGAAGAGCTTAACTCTAAAGAATTCCAACAACGTAATGAAACTTCTGAAATCTACATTCCACCTGGCCCACGTTTAGGGAACAAGGTTGTAGATGTTGAAGGTATCAGTAAATCGTTTGATGGTCGCCTATTGTATGAGAACTTAACGTTCTCGGTACCGCCAACTGCGATTGTCGGTATTGTCGGTCCGAATGGTGCAGGTAAAACGACACTATTCCGTATGATGACAGGCGAACAGCAACCAGATACAGGTACTGTGACACTAGGTGAGTCGGTTAAAGTGGCTTACGTCGGTCAGTTGCGTGACACTTTAGATGATAAGAAAACAGTTTGGGAAGAAATTTCTGGCGGTTTAGATATCTTACGTATTGGTGATTACGAAATTGCATCGCGTGCCTATATCGGTCGTTTTAACTTCAAAGGTCAAGATCAGCAAAAGCGTGTTGGTGAATTGTCAGGTGGTGAGCGTAACCGTTTACAACTTGCGAAAATTTTACAAATGGGCGCAAACGTTATCTTACTGGATGAGCCATCAAATGACTTGGATATCGAAACCTTACGTGCGCTTGAGGATGCAATTCTTGTATTCCCTGGTACGGTAATGGTGGTATCGCATGACCGTTGGTTCTTAGACCGTATTGCGACACATATTTTGTCATTTGAAAATGAACAACCAGAATTCTATGCAGGTAACTATGCTGAATATGAAGCATACCGCCAATCACGCTTAGGTGATAGTAGTGTTCAAAAACGTTCTAAATACAAAAAAATTGGTGGCTAACCGCCCATTTTCTAATTAAATATCGCGTATAAAAAAACCAGCTTTCGAGCTGGTTTTTTTATTGATATTGTAGGGTGCTGAGTTGGAGTTGTGCATCAAGATGCCCTTGATTGGCAGCAAGAATTAACCATTTTTGAGCTTTTAGGGTATTGGTGTCTAAGCCCAAATGACCATGCAAATACAACATACCCAATTTATATTGTGCGCTGCTGTAACCTTTAAGTGCTGAATGTAGGAAAAACCAAATCGCATTACGTTGATAATGGTCAATTTGAAGGTTTAAAGCGTGAATTTTCTCCAAGCTATATTTCTGGTTAATTGCCAAATGCTCATACGCTGTAGCACGATGATAGGTATGTAGCGTTTCAGACATCATAAAAACATTTTTATTGATGTTATGATTTGAAGTATGTGAGTACATTTTTGATTTCCATATCAACTGAATTATTTTTATTAACACGATATTCCATAACTCACTTTATTTAAAAAATAAAGCTTCTATTGGTAAGAGTAATGTAAAAAAATAGAATAATAAATACCCAGATCTAGTGATTTATAAAAATAGTTTCTTGAATGTGTGAAATCAAATTCGGAATATAAAATTATTGAGAATTAATTAACAAAAAATTATAAGTTTTTAATTTTATTAATCAAAAATGTGGAAGATTATGAATAAATACTAAATTTAGAGAGCTGTTCTATTTATTTTAATTATTACATCATTTGTAAAAAGTTATTTAATTAAATAAAATATTTTACTTTGTTTGAGTTGTGAATAGGGTTGGGTATTTTTGAAATTTTATTACAGCGATAATTGTATAAATATAATATTAACTAAATAATGATTTTAATAAAATTAAGTAATTTATTTTTATTAAATAAGCTACTTTAATATCATGAATGATTTTAAGATGAGCTATGAAAGTATTTTATCCAAAAGAGCATCCGATGGAATAGAGATTTAAGTTATTTGAACCACAGGTTAGTTAATCAATAACTATGTATTTTTAGGATCGTTTTGAACATCTATTCAATATAAAAAATAAGTTTGAGAGGAAAAACACCAATAAAAAAAGAGTGTTATATCAACACTCTTTTAGACAATATGATTAAAAAACTGGGTTAAAATAATCAATCAAAGACGCATTTCAATCCCTTGCGCTGCAAGATATTGTTTCGCTTCTGGAATGGTGTGCTGACCAAAATGGAAAATAGATGCAGCTAATACGGCATCTGCGCCACCTTGTAAAATACCATCAGCTAAATGCTGTAAACATCCCACACCACCTGAGGCAATGGTTGGAATGGTGACACGATTATTAATCTGACGCATTAATTTAAGGTCATAACCTGCTCGAGTACCATCGGCATCCATCGAAGTGATGAGTAATTCACCTGCGCCGAAATCGGCCATTTTCACAGCCCATTCAATGGCATCTATACCTGTGGTTTTACGGCCACCGTGGGTAAAAATTTCCCACTTATTATCGCCAGTCTTTTTTGCATCAATTGCGACAACAATACATTGTGCGCCAAAGCGTTGTGATGCTTCTTGAACAAATTCAGGATTAAATACGGCAGCAGAGTTAATGCTGACTTTATCTGCGCCTGCATTGAGTAATAGGCGAATATCTTCAACTTTACGCACACCACCACCAACTGTCAGTGGAACGAAAACCGTTTCTGCCATACGTTCAACGGTACGATAAGTCGTATCACGACCATTTGAAGTGGCAGTAATGTCTAAAAAGGTAATTTCATCTGCACCTTGTTCATTATAACGGCGAGCTACTTCTACTGGATCGCCTGCATCACGGATGTCAAGAAATTGCACACCTTTCACCACACGACCATTATCTACGTCTAGGCAAGGGATAATACGTTTAGCGAGCATAAAATTTTTCCAAAAATAACAGCCAATTATCAAACAAAACGATGCAGGAGCTACACCTCGCAAGTCAGAGAGGGTATTCTATCAAACTTATGTAAGTTTTTTCGCAGGTTTTCTATGTCGGTTTATACCACTTTGAGTTTAAAGGAAGTTCAGGATTTTGCAGCACCTTATGGATTAGAGGTGATTGACCTGATTCCCATTCAAGGGGGTATTCAAAATACCAACTATTTTATGGTGTGTGCAGATAATTCACAATTTGTTTTAACGTTGTTTGAAAATATGGATGAGCAAGGTGCAGCTGAGTTAGTTCCAGTATTGGAGCATTTAGGACAGCAGGGTTTACCAGTTCCTGTACCTTTAAAGTGTCATGGAAAATCTATTCAAACCTTGAAGGATAAGCCTGCACAAATTGCACCTAGAATGTCAGGTAAACATCCTATGCCATCGACCGTTGAGCAAGTTGAGCAAATTGCGCTTGCCCAAGCGAAGTTGCATATGGCATTACAAAATTTCCCGCTCCATCGTAACGAAGCACGTGACCATCGTTATTGGCGCAATGTTGCACGACAAATCAAACCCACGCTGAATGTTGCCGATACAGCACTTTTAAATAACCTTTTGGGCTTGTATGAAGTCCTCACAGCGATGTATTCAAACCGTCCTAAAGGCTTGATTCATTCTGATCTGTTCCGTGACAACACTTTATTTGAGGCTAATCAACTCAAAGGCATTCTCGATTTTTACGAAATGAATAGAGATGAACTGCTATTCGATATTGCGATCACAATGAATGACTTTTGTACGGAATATCCTGATGTTCATTTAAATGAAGCCAAAGCGACCGCATATTTACATGCATATGATTCAATTCGTCCGATGACTGAAGATGAGAAATCTTGTTTGGAGCTCTATCTTGCAATGGCGGCAGGGCGTTTCTGGATGATGCGTTTACAAGTGGCACAAATTAATGCGACTGAAGGACGTACAGGAGATGATATTTTGCAAAAAAATCCGCTAGAAATGCGTAATATGTTGATTGAGCGATTAAAATTTGTCACAGCTTAAAAAATCAGCTTTACTTGGCAAATAGCTCTAAAACATTCTTGTTGAATAAAATTAGGAAATAGAAATGCGCGATCAAGGTCGATTAGTTGAATGGTTTGATGATAAAGGCTATGGCTTCATCCAGCCAAATGATCAAGCGAAAGATCGCGTATTTTTACATATTAAGGATTTTGCCAAACAAGGGCCACGTCCGATTGTGGGTTGTGCGCTTGAATATGTGGTGCAACTCGATGGTCAAGGACGTTATAAAGCCAAGCAAGTCAGTTATTTAAAAGCATCACAGGTACAAAAGTCTTCACAAATTTCAAATCAGCCAAAAAGTCAGCTAGTATCTAAATTACAACCGATACAAATTCTGAGTGTGGTTTATATAGTCGCTTTGGCAATATTAACTGCTATAGGTTACTTGAGCGGAATGGTTTTATTATTTATCAGTATTATCAATGTGATGACGTATTGGTTCTATTCTCAAGATAAAGAAGCAGCTCAAAATGGTGATCGTCGTGTGCCTGAAAATACGCTACATATTTTATCATTATTAGGTGGATGGCCAACGGCTTGGCTTGCACAACAACGCTTACGACATAAAACACAAAAACAACCTTTTAGAAAGATTTATTTCTGTACTATCTTGTTTAATACTTTATTGATTTTATGGCTAATTTCTCCATTAAATGTTTTTAAATTTTAAAGTGTTTTCGCCATTTTTGAGGAAAATTCATGAATAATTATATCGATCCGAATAACAGTAAATCACTGACTTTTATTTTATATATTCTTTATATTGTGGCAATTTTCTCAGCTGGAATACTTGCAGTCGTTGCTTTGATTATTAACTATGTAAAATTAGATTCAGTGCGTGGCACCATTTTTGAAAGTCATTTTAGATGGCAAATCCGAACTTTTTGGTGGTACTTAATTTGGACACTCATTGCATTTGTCCCATTTCTATTTTTATTTTTCACCATAGATAATGTGAATGCATTTACAGGTGTTGCTATCGGTGGATTAGTTTTTTGTATTGCTGTGTTATTTGTTTCTTGGATTTGGATTGTTTATCGCGCGATTCGAGGCATTATTGCTTTAAATGATAACCAATCTGTACCGATTTAAGGGAAATTGCAAATGATGATTGAGCATGTGCATTTACATATAAAAGCAGATATGAGCCAAGATTTTGAATTGGCTTTCCAACAAGCTAAAGAGATTATTTACCCTGCAGATGGACTGAATGCTGTTCAATTGATTAAGAATATTGATGACCCACATCGTTATGTTTTATTAATTTTTTGGGATACATTGGAAGATCATACAGAAGGTTTTAGAAAGTCTGCGGCATATTTACAATGGAAAGCATTATTACATCCATTTTATGATCCAATCCCAGAAGTTGAATATTATCAACCCTGTATGTTAATTAAAAAGAAGCCGTTATTATAACTGGAATAATTTAATAGAGTGTTTTTTAGGCGGCATGTTAAAATACTTTATAAAATTGATGTTGTCCTTTTCTCGTCATACTTTTATGGTGCAATACAGAATAAAAGGAGATTAACTATGATTGTTGAACAAGCTTTATTTCATATCATTGATGGTCAAGAGATGTTTTTTGAAAAGAAATTTTATGAATTATCAGATACATTTAGAAATGCAGACGGTTGTGAAAAATTTAAATTGATTCGTGGAATCGAAAATAAGCAAAATTATATTTTACAAATTCATTGGATCAATTTAGAAACCCATACCGATATTTTTATGAAGACTGAGGCATTTAAGCAGTGGTTTTTAGCGATGAAGCCATTCCTGGCGGCTAAAGTTGAAATGCAGCATTATGAAAATACATTGGTTTAATTTATTGCCCGAAGAAAATAAAAAGAGAACATAATGTTCTCTTTTCTTTTGCCGTGATAAAACCAGTGCTTAAAGCGCTTGTTCATCCAATAATAATTGAGCTTCACGAAGGTTCAACGTACCTTCATAAATAGCACGACCTGTAATCGCACCTAAAATACCATGCTGACCTTTTAAGTTGCGTACATCATCCAGATTGGTTACGCCACCAGAAGCAATCACAGGTAAACCTGAGTATTGTGCAAGAAGAACAGTTTGTTCAATATTGACACCTTGCATCATACCATCACGCGCGATATCGGTATAAACAATACTTGAAACACCTGCATCTGCAAAGCGTTTAGCGAGATCCATTGCTTTAACATCAGTCACATTCGCCCAACCATCAGTTGCGACCATGCCATTAATTGCATCGATACCAACAATGATTCGACCTGCAAATTTCTTACATGCTTCTTCAACAAATTCAGGCTCTTGAACTGCTTTCGTACCAATAATAACGAATGACACGCCTGCATCTAAATAATGCTCAATGGTTTCTAATGAACGAATACCACCACCAATTTGAATTGGTAGGTCAGGTTGCGCTTTCGCAATGGCTTCTACGATAGGTTTGTGAATAGGCGTACCTGCGAAAGCACCATTTAAATCAACCAAATGTAAGCGACGAGCGCCTTCATTTACCCAATGCTGCGCAGTTGCAACAGGGTCGTCAGAAAATACAGTATCGTCTTCCATACGACCTTGTTTTAAACGAACACATTTACCATCTTTCAGGTCAATTGCAGGGATGATTAACATACTTTCGCTCCTTGCCTAATCTCATGAGAATTTATTGTGGCTCATCTTAGCAAAATATTGATCACTTTCTAAGTGTCTGTTTACGCTTTTATTTAGATGAATCCCTTATTTTAAAGCAGTATTGACAATATTTTCAGGAAGTAAGCCTAAGCGCAGTAATTCTTCAAAGATTAAAACAGGTGCATAAGCATCTGCAGTTGCGTATTCCATTTGCTGTAAAGTCAGTTCTTTACGTGCCCAATTGGAGGTGCTAATCGACTTACTTTTAGGGAAATTAATTTTAAATAATAAAGCCATCGCATTTTTAATACCGACAGTATTGGTCAGCCCAAAAATACTGAAATATTTCGAAAGCTCAACAATATTATTCAGTTCAATGCCTTTTTTCCGGAATAAATGCGCATCATTTTTTAAACCAAATCCGACTTTAATTTGCTGATTATTTTCAAATATAGGTTTTAAAAAACTCAAAATATCGGCTGAAACTTGGAATAAATAAGCTTTTTCAGCCGTGGCAAGTTGGATCAAATGAGGGCCTGTTTGTACTTCACCTTTGGTAAAAGTTGGTTTAGATTCGGTATCAAAGCCCAGTAATACTGATTTTTTTAACTCATTTTCAATCTCTCGGCATTGTTGCAATGAATTAATCACCATAATGTTTTTATGGGGCAAATTTTGAAAACGAGGGAAGGTTTGGATGAGTTCTTTACTTGGAACGAATTGAGTTGGATGATCCACAAGTTTTCAGCATTCTAAAAATTAATCTTATTGTTATAACAAACATCGATAAAAGGTGATAGTTTTGTCGCATGAAAATGATGGAGCAGATGCCATGGCTGAAAAAGATGATGACCTTTTAATAGAAGGGGCAAAACGTATAAAACAATTGATTCAAGATAAAAATATTAAAGCCAGTGATATCGTCAATATATTGGAAACATCGAAAGGTACAATGAGTAAATGGCTACAAAGCTCTACTCCTACAAGTGCACAAAGTTTACTTGAGTTGGCACGTTTAGTTGGAATGACCGAGCGTTGGAATAGTGAGTCTAAACAACAAGATAAGCAAGAGCAAGCAGATTTGGTGAATAAAGCTTATATCGATGCTGAAGTGGATTTAAGCCAAGCAACGATGGAACAGTTAATGGGTGAAATTAAAGATCGTTATGCAGCTTTAAATTTAAAAGCAGAGATTAAAATTACGGTGCATCCAATTGAAGGTGGTTTTGTTACTCGTGACGAATTCGATAAATAAAAAATGCATGTAAAAATGGGCAAATCATGGACGTAGTGTCTTTAAAAGTGCAAGACCTAAAATGGAAAATGATTCATCACTTTAGTTTCTTAATGATTTAAACTTATTTTTACATTGCCTTAAGTAAAAATAACCGCTCAAGAGAATGAAAGGTTATTGAACCAAATCTAAGCCATTATTCAGATTGATTGATTTGTTGCTGATATTGCTGTTGTTGAGCACGATTGGTGTAATCTTGGTAAGCTGGGATGGCAATTGCAGCTAAAATTCCAAGTGGAAAAATAAGAATATACATCCAAGCTAAAACTTTTTCCCAAGTTTTTGTGTCGCGTGGTTGACCATAATTATTTGCTCCTTGAGTTCCAGGTGCAAAAATTAAATACAACATAAAAAAGATGTTAATAAGTGGCACTAGGGCGATGAGAGATAACCATCCACTTTGATTTTTGTCATGCAGACGACGAATTGTAAAAATAAAAGTTAAATAAATCAGACCAACATAAAAAAATAATCCAATAACGGCAACGATATAAAGCATGATGTTTGAAGTGTTATCTGTAAGCATAGGGGTTAAAAATGCTGCGATAATGGCTATTGGAAGCACGGATAGACCGAGCAACATATTCCATCCTAAGTAAGAAAGCCGTCCAAAACGACCATTTGCACTGAATGGAGAATCATTATTGTGAAAATTAGACATTTTATTTTCCTATATAAATAAATATTTTTAGATCAATTATTAAAATGAATTGCAGGTTTTTTTATTCAAATTATTCGAATCATAATCAAGCGATGGTAAAAAAGAAAGAAAAACAGCAATATAAAATCAAGCCGATTTACATGGGCTTGATCTTTAAAGGGCTAGATTGGACTGATCCTATGTGGCTTAAATATCCCATTCCACAAAGTTTTTTAGCAACTGCAAACCTGCGGTATGACTTTTTTCTGGATGGAATTGTGTCGCAAACAAATTCTCTTTATGAATAGCAGTACAGAATTGCAGACCATAATCACAGCTTGCAGCAATTAGGCTTGAATCTTTCGGTTCGACATAATAACTGTGAACGAAATAGAAACGTGCATCCTGTTCAATATCTTTCCACATTGGATGATTAGGATCAGCTTGGTGTACCTGATTCCAACCCATATGTGGCACTTTTAGTCCATCAATATTGGGGAAATGTTTTACCACGCCTTCAAAAATACCTAAAGCTTCAGAACCAGCGTTTTCTTCTGATGATTGCATTAAAGCCTGCATGCCTACACAAATTGCCAGTACAGGTTTATTAAAAGCAGCATTGCGAATCACTTCATCAATACCTGCTTCTCGCATGCCTTGAATACAGTCACGCATTGCGCCTACACCAGGGAATACAATTTTATCTGCTTGTGCAATAAGCTTTGGATCATTGGTTACATCAACCGTTGCACCGACATGCTCAAGTGCTTTCGCAGCTGAATGAAGGTTTCCCATGCCATAATCGAGAAGGGCAATACGGGTCATTACAATGTACCTTTGGTAGAAGCAACAGTATTTTCTGCACGAGGATCAATTTCACACGCCATGCGTAATGCACGAGCGAATGCTTTAAATACACTTTCAATTTGGTGATGGCTATTTTTGCCTTTCAAATTATCAATATGCAATGTCATTAAAGCGTGATTGACGAAACCTTGGAAAAATTCAGAAAATAAATCTACATCAAAAGTACCAATACGGGCGCGAGTGAATGGAATATCCATCCATAATCCTGGACGACCCGATAAATCCACAACGACACGGCTCAAAGATTCGTCTAACGGTGCATAAAAATGACCATAACGTTTAAGTCCTTTTTTATCACCTAGAGCTTGTGCAAAAGCTTGCCCAAGCGTGATACCACAGTCTTCTACGGTATGATGATCGTCAATATCTAAGTCGCCATCACAATGAATGTCGATATCAAATAAGCCATGACGCTTGATTTGATCAACCATATGGTCTAAAAATGGAATACCCGTATTGAGGGTGCCTTGACCCGTACCATCAAGATTCACACGAACTCGAATTTTTGTTTCGTTGGTATTTCTTACCACTTCACTGATACGTTGCGTCATAGACACGTTCCTCAAAAACGTCAAAATGCTTGATGTCAAAAATGTTTTTTCGCAGTGGCGAAAGTCACCGCATATTAGATTGCTCAGGAGGGTTTATCAATGCCTATTACCGTACATGCTAAAACTTCACTAGAAAATGACGAAGTTCGCGAACAACTCGAACGACTGTATGATACAAGTCCAGAGTTTGGTGATGGGAAGGATGCCCTAGAACAACTTACTCTAAGTATGAATCATTATACCTTACTTTATACCGCAGAATTTAATACTAAGATTATTGGTGCAATGTGGTGTACGGGACAAGGTGAAAGTAAGACTTTAGAAAATATAGTAGTACATCCTTCCAACCGTGGGCGCGGTGTGGCAGAACGTTTGGTTGAAGAAGTCTGCCGTATGGAAGAAGAAAAGGGTGTTAAAGTTTTTGAACCTGGTTGCGGTGCAATTCATCGTTGTTTAGCGCATTTAGGCAAAATCTAAAGATCTGATTCAGACTAAATAGAATCTTGAAAACACAACCGCCAATCGGCGGTTTTGTTTTTATTGTAGAATAATGAATGATGTATATTGCTGTAAAAATAAACTATTGAATTGAATTTCACATTCTGTGCTTGACGCTGTAACTATTAAATTGTTTAATACGCCCCAACGGCGTGATAGCTCAGTCGGTAGAGCAACGGATTGAAAATCCGTGTGTCCCCAGTTCGAACCTGGGTCTCGCCACCATATTCAAAAATCTTTTAAGATTTCAATCCCTGATCCCATCAGGGATTTTTTTTGGGTAAAAAATATTCGGTTGAATAAAAAAGTCATGATTTATATTGACTATTGATTAGAGATACGGCTTAATACACCGCAACGGCGTGATAGCTCAGTCGGTAGAGCAACGGATTGAAAATCCGTGTGTCCCCAGTTCGAACCTGGGTCTCGCCACCATATTCGAAAACCCCAAACATTGTTTGGGGTTTTTTTTGTCTAATAAAATTGGCTTATTCGGTCTTTAATTTTTAGTCGGTTATGAATTCATCTGATTGTCTTACAAAATGTGCAATTGAAGTTGTGAAATATCGTAAGATAAATTTTGATGTAAAAAAACAGATTGCTATAAAAAAAATGAAAGATTTATTTTCATCGGGTAGCCAGCTTTATCAGCAAGCAAGACCCAGTTATCCGATTCAAATTATTCAGGAAATTTTACAACATGTTCCTGAGCCTCATTTTGCTTGGGATTGTGGCGCAGGTTCGGGGCAATTTACCCAACTGTTAGCACCATATTTTGACCATGTAGTGGCAACCGATTTAAGTGAAACCCAGTTACAGCATGCACCTTATTTTGAAAATGTCAGTTATCAGGTTCAAGCAGCAGAACACACTAATTTTGCAGATCATAGTTTTGATTTGATTTGTGTGGCACAGGCAATTCACTGGTTTGATTTTGAAAATTTTTACAAAGAAGTCCGAAGAACTTTAAAGCCTGATGGCATATTTGCAGTCATCGGTTACGGTTTGATTCACGTGGAACATGAGCAAATCAATGTATTAATTCAAAAGTTATATGGGGAAAAATTAAAAGGCTATTGGGATGCTGAGCGCAAATATATAGATGAGGGGTATCAAACCATTCCTTTTCCATTTGATGAAGTGGCTGTTGCTGAGTTTAAAATGCAGTATCAGTGGACACCTTCGCAGCTTTTAAAATATTTATCGACATGGTCTGCGATTAAACATTATCAAGCACAGAATGAAGATGAACCATTATTAGAGTTGGCGGAATATTTAAAGTGTGACGAGCAGTTATTACACATTGAATTCCCCATTTTTCTAAGAATAGGCAAGCTTCCATTGCTAAAGAAAAAATGCTTTATGAAAAAATAGAATAATTATTTGGATTTATCTTAGATTACAAGAAATAGTTTTAACAATATATTAACCAATATATTATTTTTAAATAAGATAAATCATGAAAACGATATTTCAAACACTGCCTTTCGCTTTATTTGCGTTATCATTCAGTTCAGCATCCTTTGCAACCACAGGATATTTTATGCATGGCTATGGCGTGAAAGCGCAAGGTAATGCAGGAACTGCAATTGCACAATTTCAGGATGCTTTAACCATTGCCAATAACCCTGCAGGGTTGAGTTGGATTGGCGACCGTGTGGATATTGGTGTAACTGTTTTTGCCCCTGATCGTTCGGCAGAAATTGGTGGTAATGCTGCACATGCCAATGGCCAATATGATGGCAATGGTCGCAAATATTTTGTGATCCCAGAAATTGCACTGAATCATCAAGTGAATGATCAAGTGGCTTTGGGTTTAGCTATTTATGGCAATGGTGGAATGAATACAGGCTATAAGCAGAATCCGTATGCTGCTTTCGGCAATACAGGCACGGCAGGCGTGGATTTAACTCAAGCTTTTATTTCTCCTGCCGTGTCTTGGAAATATGCAAAGAATCAATCGATTGGTGTTGCAACCAATATTCTCTACCAACGTTTTGAAGCACGTGGATTAAGTAGTTTTGCTGGGTTATCTGCGGATGGAGCGAATTTAAGTAACCGTGGTAAAGACTCCTCAACAGGAATCGGTGCACGTATTGGCTGGGCGGGGACTTTTTTTGATGAGCATTTAACCTTGGGTGCAAATTATTCTTCTAAAATTAATGCAGATCCTTTTGATAAGTACCAAGGTTTATTCGCTCAAAAAGGTGATTTTGATGTGCCTGAAAGTTATGGTGTTGGCGCTGCTGTCAAAATCACACCTCAATTGACAGTGGCTGCGGATGTACAACGAATTAACTATTCGGATGTGAAATCGGTAGGAAATTCTTTTGATGTTACACAATTACAGCAAGGTCATGTTTTCGGTACACAAAAAGGCCCCGGTTTTGGCTGGGATGATATTAATATTTATAAAGTTGGTGTGACTTATCAAGCACATCCAAAGCTCATACTAAGAGCCGGTTATAGTCATAATAATCAACCAATTCCAGACAGTGAAGTCTTTTTAAATATTCTTGCTCCAGGTGTGGTTCAAGACCATGTCAGTGTTGGTGCAACGTGGCATGTCGATCAACATCAAGAACTGAGTGTTGCATATACACATGCTTTAGAGGATGAAGTGAAAGGTCAAATTTCGCCTGCATTTGGTGGTGGTGAAGCAAAGCTTAAGATGAGTCAGGATATTCTAGGCTTGTCCTATGGATATAAATTCTAAAGCGTTGTATCCATAATTTTTATGAAAATATGGTCAGTAGAATGCTGACTTTATTTTCAGTCTTGAATAAGCCTTTTTCCTAAGCAAATCACTTCAATTTCTTCAAAGCCTAATTGTTCATAGAAGTTTTGTACGTCCATATTATCTTTACGAATCAGTAGTTGTAGTTTGGGACAGCCTAATGCAATTAGTCGCTTTTCAAGCTGCTGGATAAGCGCTGTTGCAACGCCATTACGTTGTTCATGTGGATGTACAGCCAGATAATTCACCCAACCACGATGACCGTCATAACCACCCATAACTGTAGCTATCAGTTGTTCATCTTTTACTGCCAATAAAAATAATCCATCTTTTTGAGCCACTTTACGAAAAATATCGATTTCAGGATTATTCCATGGGCGAGTCAGATCGCACACTTCCCAGAGTGCAATCACATCTTCTAAATCTGTTTCTAGAAATTGGCGAATAATAAACATGGCTTTGCTTTTCTCTTTTGTTTTTAAACAATGTTTACAATAGATTAATATAAAAAATAGTCAGAGATAAGCCTATTTTTTAGACAATTCGTAAATTTTTTAGATGATGTTTTTAACAGCACAAATACTCAGTATCTTGATGATAGTGATTTTTTATTTATGAAAAGTGTGCATAATAAATTCAAAGATAAGTTAAAACAAAAAAAGGAATTTTAAGTGAATAAACAGGAATTTGATTACATTGTGATTGGTGGGGGAAGTGCGGGCTGTGTTTTGGCAGGGCGTTTATCTGAAGATCCACATGTGACGGTCTGTGTGCTGGAAGCAGGCGGTGGTGGTGCAGATTGGAAAGTAGAAGTGCCTTGTGCTGCTGTGATTAGTATCCCAACCAAAATTAATAATTGGGCATTTGAAACTGTTCCTCAAAAGGGTTTGAATGGTCGCAAAGGTTATCAACCACGTGGCAAATGTTTAGGCGGTTCATCGGCAATTAATGCGATGATTTATATTCGTGGTAATGCACAAGACTACGATGATTGGTCAGCGCAGGGCAATGAGGGTTGGTCATATCAAGAAGTATTGCCTTATTTTATAAAATCTGAAAAAAATGAACGAATTAAAAATCAATATCATGGTAATGATGGACCATTATCCGTCATAGATTTACGCAGTGATAATCCTTTACAAGCACGTTATTTGGAGGCTGCAAAAGAATTGGGTTATCCAATTCTTGATGATTTTAATAGTGCGGAGCAAGAGGGACTTGGAGTTTATCAAGTCACGCATATAAATGGTGAGCGTTGCAGTGCGGCGCGTGCTTATTTATTTCCACATTTAGAGCGAAAAAATTTAACAGTGGAAATTCATGCTGTTACACATCGAATCATCATTGAAAAGGGTGTTGCCGTTGGTGTTGAATATGAGCAGGGTGGGCAAATAAAACAAATTTATGCACGACGTGAAGTTTTACTCAGTGCAGGGGCAATGCAGTCACCACAAATTTTAATGCTGTCAGGTGTGGGTGATCAACACGAATTGGCTGAACATGGCATCCAGATTAAGCATCATTTACCAGGTGTTGGAAAAAATTTCCACGACCACCCAGATTTTATTTTTGGTTATAAAGTTGATCCTATTCCAGGCACATTTGGGATTTCTTTGAAAGGTTCTGTGGATTTATGGCAACAAATTAAACGCTATCGTAAGGAACGTCGAGGTTTAATTACCACTAATTTTGCTGAATGTGGTGGTTTTATTAAGAGTTCTGTTGAGCAGAATTTACCGAATCTACAATTACATTTTGTTGTTGCCTTGGTCGATAACCATGCTCGTACCCTGCACACAGGACATGGTATTTCTTGTCATGTGTGTTTACTCAATCCGAAAAGCCGTGGCACGATTAAATTGAGTGGTGCAAGTATTGATGATCCTTTATTAATCGATCCAAATTTCTATGATGATGAGTCTGATTTGGAGGAAATGGTCAAAGGTTTTAAATTGACCAAGGCATTGATGGAATCCCGACCATTTAAAGAAATTGTTAAAAAAGATTTGTTTACAGCAAATATTCAAAGTGATGAAGATATTCGTAATATTCTCAGAGAACGCTCTGATACGGTCTACCATCCTGTAGGAAGCTGTAAGATGGGTGTGGATGATATGGCGGTGGTAGACGCTCGTTTGCGTGTTTATGGCGTGCAAAATTTACGTGTGGTGGATGCGTCTATTATGCCAAAAGTCGTGAATGGCAATACCAATGCCCCCGCCATTATGATTGCTGAAAAAGCTGTTGATATGATTCGTCAGGATCAGGCCGCTGTAGCGTTCATTGAGAAAAAACAGAAGGCGAGTGCGGTGGTTTAAATAAAGGAAAAACCCTTAGGATGTATTAAATCCCCACTAACTGCACTTTGAGAAGAACAGAACGATCATAAATTAAAAATAGTCGAAGTTCTTTTTGTGGAAAAGTAGAATGAGGACGATTATAAATAAGTGATAAAAAAAGCGCCCTTAAGGACGCTTTTTTCTTGAGTATAAAAATCTTAAGCAGATTTTTTCTCTTGAATTTGAGTCTTCAACATATGACCTGTTTCTTCAAAATTTGCATGCCAAGAAAGCGCTTCACGTAGAAGATGTGGAGTATGACCACCTTTAGCACATGAACGATCGAAGTAATCATTCAATGCATCACGGTACATTGGGTGAGCACAGTTATCGATGATTGCACGAGCACGTTCACGTGGTGCTAAACCACGTAAGTCTGCTAAACCTTGTTCAGTTACAAGAATATCAACATCATGTTCAGAATGATCTACGTGAGAAGCCATAGGAACGATAGAAGAAATATCTCCACCTTTCGCAATTGCTTTAGTCACAAAAATAGCCAAGTGTGCATTACGCGCGAAGTCGCCTGAACCACCAATACCATTCATCATTTTAGTACCGCAAACGTGAGTCGAGTTTACGTTTCCGTAAATATCAAACTCAAGTGCTGTGTTGATACCAATAATTCCTAAACGGCGTACCAATTCAGGATGGTTTGAAATTTCTTGTGGACGAAGTACAAGTTTGTCTTTGTAAGCTTCAAGATTGTTAAATACTTTTTCGCCATATTTCTCAGAAAGTGTAATTGAGCTACCAGAAGCAAACTTCATTTTTCCTGCATCAATTAATTCAAAAGTACAGTCTTGGAGTACTTCTGAATACATGACCAAGTCTTCAAAGTTTGAATCTTTAAGACCTGTTAAAACAGCATTGGCAATAGAGCCAATCCCTGCTTGTAAAGGACCTAAATTTGGTGGTAAGCGCTCTTCAGCTACTTCTTTTTCTAAGAAAGCGATTAAGTGATTTGCAATACCTTGAGTTTCATCATCTGGTTCAGTCACAGTTGATGGAGAGTCATGGTATTCACTGTTAATAACGATACCCACAATTTTTGAAGGGTCAATATTAATTGCTGTCGTACCAATACGCTCATCGACTTGAGTCAATGGAATAGCTTGACGTGTTGGACGATATGTAGGGATATAAATGTCATGTAAGCCTTCAAAAGCAGGGCTTAAATTTGTATTGATTTCAATAATTACTTTTTCAGCAAAAATTGCAAAGCTTGCAGAGTTACCTACAGAAGTTGTCGGAATGATGCCGCCATCTTCTGTAATCGCAACAGCTTCAATGATTGCAACATCAGGTTTTTTAAGCTGAAGATTACGCATTTGTTCAACAGTTTCAGACAAATGCTGATCGATGAACATCACTTCGCCTTTGTTGATAGCTTTACGTAAAGTGTTGTCTACTTGGAATGGTAGACGACGAGCAAGAACACCAGCTTCAGTCAATTGTTTGTCTAAGTCATTACCTAAACTTGCACCTGTGATCAAGGTAATCTTTAGCGGATTAACTTTGGCTTGTTTTACCAATGCTAAAGGCACAGCTTTCGCTTCACCTGCACGAGTAAAACCACTCATCCCGACAGTCATACCATCTTGGATAAAAGTTGCAGCTTGTTCTGCGCTCATGACTTTGTCATGGAGAGATGCTAAACGAATACGATCTAAAGACATGGTTTGCGCTCAATTCTTGTTCAAAACTAGACGGATTGTACCGCCCCTAAACTAAATTGTGCATGCCTCTAATGCTAAGGTCTAATTTTTTCAATAAATGTGGGTATAAATTCGGGTGATGGGTTTTAAGCTATTATTTTTTAAGGAAATAATAGTTGGTGTTTGGAAAGTGAGCAAAGTTGAGTGTTGTATAATTGAGCAATAGTTAAAAACGATCACTCAATGTTTGCTTAATTTTCTGAATTGGATTAATCGAAACATTTTCTTCAGGTTTTTCGGTTGCTAATGGCAAAGAAATAATCGCTTCTAACCCCCCCTCAGGACGATTCGAAATAGATAACTGACCTTGATGAATATCGACAATTCGTTTAACAATGGCGAGCCCTAATCCGCTGCCTTGGACCGTTCTTGCAGCATTTCCTCGGACAAAAGGTTGCATCAAGTCATCAATTTGATCTTCAGGGATGCCTTCACCATGATCTGCAACACAAATTTTCAAATGATTATCTTCAACAAAAGCACTCAGTTCAATCGGTTCTGCCCCATAGCGTTTGGAGTTGTTAATTAAATTACCAATCAGACGTTTTAGCGATAATGATCGAGCCGTAATCAGTGGTAATTCTTGTGGCGTAAAGCGAATATCGAGTGGCTTAAATTGGATGATTAGTTCTTGCAATAAGACATTAATATTGGTTTCTTGCAATTCTTCATCTGAGCCATCACGCATATAGGAAATAAATTGACTGAGAATGGCATCCATATCATCAACATCGTAAATCACACCTTCTTTCAAGAAATCATCATCAGACATCATTTCTGCACTTAAACGAATTCGAGTCAGCGGTGTTCTTAAATCGTGAGAGATCCCTGCGAGCATGATTTGGCGATCACGTTCAGTTTGTTCAAGCGAATAGACCATGTGGTTAAAAGCTTGGTTTACTTCACGAATTTCTTGTGGACCATGATTGGTCTCCAAGTACGGCGCTTTTCCAGTTTTACTATAAGTGTTGGCCGCGTGTTGTAAGCGTCGCAATGGACGATTGAGCTGTCTAACCAGTGTTAAAATAATCCCTGCTGCGAATAAGGGAATACCCAATAACCAGCCTAGAATCAACTCAGGGCTATAATTGGCATAAGTATTTAACGGTTCACGTACCCAGTTACCATTCATTTCTGGGGTTTGTACCCAAATGCGCGGACTAGGTTTAAATTGAAAATAAACAGTCACATCTTTGATTTTTAGTTCTTCAGCAAGTTGATTCTCAATACGATTGGTAAAGAAGTCAGCAATAATCTTATCTTTGACATTTGGGTATTCTTTAGGATCTGTCACATATTCGACCCCAACACGTTTTTTGAGCCATTCATCGATATCTAGCTGTACGTCATCATGATAAATCTGTAGACGTGGATTGTTGACCATTTCTAGTTCGACTGCTAAAAAGCGGGCATGTTGTTGAATTTCTGGTAAATAGAGTGTTTTCCAAAAGAACCATAACGACATAAAAAGACTGAAGAACACGACAAATACAACCAATACCGTAGTTCGCATGGCAGCAGAACGCGGTTTAATTTTGTCTAAAAATCGTTCCCAAGATGTACGTTTTCTTTCTTGGTAGGTTTCAAAGTCTGTAAATGCTTGTGGATCTATCGGGTCTAATTTCACAAGTTAATTCCGATTCTGTGTAATATTTTTAATCATTTCAGTTTAATGGATGCAATATTTATATCAACATCAAAAATGTTAGGTTGTTCACGTTCAATCCATTTATGGTAGTGAATCACGATATTAAAATGATGAAGTGCCAAGCTTAGAAAAATGGCCAATAAATTAAGAAAATTAGTTTTTTAAATAAACTTAGAAAACTAAGTAGGAACAAGAGAGCTGAAAATACAAGGAAATAAAGATCAATTGCAAAACCAAAAGGGTTATTGTTTTGAGCAATTACAATTAAAAAAATACTGGAAATATTCAAGATCGAGAATAACCCCAGTATTTTTGTAGATAGATTCATTTTCATGAATCGTTTCAATTATTATTCAGCACCATCTGGAACGAATACATAACCCACGCCCCAAACGGTTTGGATATAACGTGCGCGTGCAGGATTTTCTTCGATCAAACGACGTAAACGAGATACTTGAACGTCAATTGAACGCTCCATTGCACCCCATTCACGACCACGTGCCAAATTCATCAATTTATCACGAGTCAATGGTTCACGCGGATGTTGAACCAATGCTTTCAATACGGCAAATTCACCAGTGGTTAACGTCACGACCTGACCTTCACGTGTCAAAGTACGTGTCGATAAATCCAAAGACCATGGGCCAAATGAAACTACTTCAATATTTTGACTTGGTGCACCTGGAATTTCACGCACTTGGCGACGTAATACAGCACGAATACGTGCTAAAAGTTCATTCGGATTGAATGGTTTTGGCAAATAATCATCTGCGCCTGCTTCTAGACCTGCAATACGGTCAGAATCGCTACCACGGGCAGTTAACATGATGATGGGGGTATCAATATTAGATTGGCGCAAACGTCTACAAATGCTTAGACCATCTTCTACTGGAAGCATGAAGTCTAAAACAATCAGTGAGAATAGTTCACGTTGCAATAGGCGATCCATTTGCGTTGCATCATGGGCAGTTTTGACCACGAAGCCTTTATCTTCCAAGAAACGTTGTAAAAGGGTACGTAAACGCACATCATCATCGACGACTAAAATGCGTTCGACACGGTCAGTTTCATTGTGTACAACGTCTGTTTTTTCAGCAGGTACAACCAAACTCATGATGCACTCCCTCAATGTTGTAAATTATAAATATTCGTTAGTCTCAGTATAATGCCTAAGTTCTTGTTAAGACTATGTATCAAATTGCTCAAAATTACAATTTAAAGGCTGTTTTGAAACCAAAAAACAACATCAAATGATATTTAAGATGATTCTATGTTTATAAATAAAACACGGCACCATTTGTAAATAAAACTTTTATGAATTTTTGCATTAAGTTTTTGTTTAACTGTATGTATTAGTCGTTTATTTTGCCCTGAAATGACGAGATTAGTCATTGATCATTTAGACATTCCATTGCTCAAGTTTAGGTTGGAGAAACCAAGACGGATGAGCTGGGTTATTAGAAATTGCAAGAACAGCGTTATTACGCTTTTTGGCCGAAAGCAATCATGTCTATAGAAGCACTGCCGATATTTAATCAGGACGTTGTAATGAAACAAGGCGATCAATCTTGTTATTTACAATTTTAGAGCCGTTTTAGTGGTGGGTAGCAAAAAGGTGTACAATGGAAAGTGGGTCAAGTCATCTTAAATACAAATTTAACTGCTAAAATATCGAGCGAAATAAAGGATTGCACGATAAAAACACAAGAAAAATGATCTTTTATCAATTTTTTCATTGGTAAATTGCAAAACAATTGTGGATTTTATGGTCTCGGTCTTTATAATCACTAACTTTTAGTCCTTATCCTTGTGGAATTAAACACGATGACTGACTTAGTTCAGCAGTTGGCAAGTGAACTTGCCGTACGTCCAAACCAAGTAGAAGCTGCCATTAAGCTGATTGATGATGGTGCTAGTGTTCCATTTATTGCACGTTACCGTAAAGAAGTAACGCAGGGCTTAGACGATACGCAATTACGTCAACTCGATACGCGCTTAACGTATTTACGTGATTTATTTGAACGCCGTGGTAAAGTAATTGAATCACTGAAAGAACAAAATAAATTATCTGATGATTTACTTGCTCGTGTGAATGCGGCGGATACTAAAAACTCATTAGAAGAACTTTACGCACCGTACCGTCCAAAACGTACCAGTAAATCATTTAAAGCGAGAGAAGCGGGTCTAGGCCCAATTGCAGAAAAAGTTTTGACTGAAAATGTTGAACCTGCAGATGCGTTGGCTGGCTTTAGTCATGAAGAATATCCAGACTTGGAAAGCCAATTGGATGCGATTCAGCACATCATCATTGATGATTGGGCACAAAATATTGCGTTAACCACAGAATTGAAAGCGACTTTTGCCAAAACTGCGACTCTAAAAAGCTTAGTGGCTTCGGATGAGAAAAAAGAAGTTGGTAAGAAATTCCGTGACTATTTCGATTTCTCTGAAAATTTAAATAAAGTGCCGTCACATCGTTTATTGGCAATGTTACGTGGTCGTCAAGAAAACGTATTGGGTTTAAAAGTTGAAGGTGAAGATAACGCACCGTTGGCTCGTATTGAAACTGAATATGATCTTGAAACTGCACAACCACAAGCACGTCAAGATTTCTTAAAGCAAACTGCAAAATTATTTTGGTTAGGCAAAACGCGTCCTGCAATTGAGCATTCATTGTTGACAGAAAAGCGTCTTGCTGCTGAAACTGAAGCAATGGATGTATTTGCAGAAAACTTACGTCATTTATTGCTTTCTGCTCCTGCTGGCGCACGTACTACGCTTGGTGTAGATCCTGGTATTCGTACAGGTGTGAAATTGGCAGTCGTGTCAAATTCAGGTGATGTATTGGCGCATAGCGCGATTTATCCATTTGCACCAAAAGAAGATAAAGCAGGTTCAATTGCAGAACTTGCTCGTCTGTGCCGTGAGTTCAATGTAGAGCTTATTGCAATTGGTAATGGAACTGCAAGCCGTGAAACAGAAGCGGTTGTTGCAGAAATGATGACTGCAAACCCAGATCTTAAATTGACACGTGTTTCTGTATCAGAAGCAGGTGCATCGGTCTATTCTGCATCTGAATTGGCTTCTGCGGAACTTCCTGAATTGGATGTGACTATTCGTGGTGCAGTTTCGATCGCACGTCGTTTACAAGATCCATTGGCCGAACTTGTGAAAATTGATCCTAAGTCGATTGGTGTAGGTCAATATCAACATGATGTGAACCAAAGTAATTTAGCGAAAACATTGGTTGCAGTAGTTGAGGATTGTGTGAATGCAGTTGGTGTGGATGTAAATACTGCATCTCCTGCAATTCTCGGTTATATCGCAGGTTTGAACAAAGCCATCGCACAGCAAATTGTCGATTACCGTAAAGAAAATGGTCGTTTTGATAACCGCCAAGCTTTGAAAAATGTACCACGTTTAGGCGAGCGTACTTTTGAGCAAGCAGCAGGTTTCTTGCGTATTCAAGACGGTACTGAGCCTTTAGATATGTCTTCAGTTCACCCTGAATCGTATGGTTTGGTGAATAAAATTGTTGAAGCAAAATCAACGACTGTAAAAGACATTATTGGTAATACTGAAATTATTCGCCAAGTGAGTGCAGAAGAATTTGCAGATGACAAGTTTGGTCTTCCAACCATTAAAGATGTTTTAAGCGAACTTGAAAAACCAGGTCGTGACCCACGTCCTGAATTTCGTACTGTGAAGTTCCGTGAAGATATTAAAGATGTCAACCAATTGACTGAAGGTCTGCAGCTTGAAGGTGTGATTACCAATGTCACTAACTTCGGTGCATTCGTAGATGTTGGTGTACACCAAGACGGTTTAGTTCATATTTCTGAATTGGCGAATGAATTTGTATCTGATCCGCATAAAGTGGTGAAACCAGGTCAAATTGTACAAGTTCGTGTATTAACAGTTGATACTGAGCGTAATCGTGTGAATTTGTCTATGCGCCCTGAGGGTTCAGAAGCGCCTGCTAAAGCAACTCGTCAACCACGTCGTGACAATGCGAATCAAGCAAATAACGAACAACGTGGTGAACGTAAACCTCAAGCTAAACGCCCGCAAGGTGCTCGTCCAAGTCATGATAAAAATCATGACAATAAAGATAAAGCGCCTCGTCAAGGCAATAAGCCTCAAGCAGCGAAACCACAAGAAAATAAAATTGGTGGTTTTGGCGCTTTGTTGTTACAAGCAGGTGTCAAAGGCTCTAAATAAGCTTTGATTTTGCATATAAAAACCGCCGTAAGGCGGTTTTTTATTGCTTGGAAGAATGGCTTATCGTGTCGTATATCCGCCATTAGCAAAAATAGTCTGACCTGTAATCCACCAGCCATCTGTAACAAGGAAACGAATTAACGGTTCAATATCTTCAATTTTGGTTAAACCGCCAAGTGCAGATGCCGACTTATGATATGCCACAGCTTCAGGCGCTTCTTGCCCATAGAAAAATGGTGTATCCATTGGACCTGGTGCTACTGCTGTGACGGAAATTCCACGTTCACCAAACTCTTTAGATGCTGCTCGAGTATAATGTTCAACGGGTGCTTTTAAGCCTTCATATGTTGAATATAAACCTGTGTAAGCTGCCAATAAACTGGTTACGATTGAACAAATTTTCCCATTTTTATTTAGGTGTTTACCTGCAGATTGAATGAAGAAATAAGCAATTTTATTATTAATATCATTCATTGAATCGAACTCTTGTTCAGTTGTTTCAACAAATGGCTTTTTCAGTACACGACCAACAGTATTAATTGCAATATCAACACCACCAAAAGTTTTTTTAGCTTGGGTGAATAGTTTTTCAATATTTTGAATGTTTGATAAATCTGCTTGTATTAAAATTGCTTTTACGCCAAGCTTTTCAACAGCTTGAAGGGTTTCTTCGGCATCTTTTTGAGTTTCTAAGCTATTGTAATGAATAACTAAATTTGCACCCTGTTCAGCAAATTTACGTGCAATCAATCCACCTAGATTTTTTGCACCACCTGCGATGATTACGGTTTTGTCTTTTAAGCTGTGTTGTGTCATTTTTATTGTCCAGTTTAAGTAAATGATCACAATATTCTAGTTGCTATTTTTTGTGCTAAATAGTACTTAAAGTTGAATAGATTGTTTGAAAAAATTGAATAATAAATGGATAAAATTGAAAGGTTAAAGATTTTTTGTCTGGTTGCTGAAAAACATTCATTTGCTCAAGTTGCGAAGCATTTGGATTTGCCACGCTCTACGATTACCTATGCGATACAGGCTTTAGAAAAAGAGTATCAAGTTTTATTGTTTAATCGAACGACTCGAAAGGTGAATTTAACCAATGATGGTGCTCAATTTTTTCAAGATGCTCAACAACTTATTGTTCAGTCAGAACTGTTAAATAAATTCAAATCACAAAATCGGGATAATATAGGACAAATTAAAATTGGTTTACCGTTACGCATGGCAACGCAATATTTGATTCCTTATCTAGATGAATTTTATAATCAATACCCAGATATTAAAGTTTCAATTTATAGCCATGATCACTACTCAGATCTAATTGAACAGCGCTTAGATTGTGTGATTCGAGTGGGTGCGGTGAACGATGAGAATTTAATTGTAAGACCTATTACCAATATTGATTTATATACTGTTGTTTCTCCAGAATATTTGAATAAATTGGATCATATTCTAGAAACAGATCACTTAAATCTTCATTATATGATTGGTTATCAAATGAAAAACATGGATTCAGCTTCCGGAAACTTAGTATTTAAAAATACACAGATTAAACTTCCCTATAGGCTTTCAGTTGAGGACACCGAAAGTTATTTACATGCAGGTTTGCAAGGTTTGGGGATTATTCAAATTCCTGCTTTTGATGCAATGCCTTTTATAGATACAAAAAGATTAACCAGAATATTTGATCAAGAGCCATGTTTAGAAATACCAATCAATTTTCTTTTTTTGGAAAGAAAATATAGATCTGTATATTTTCAATTCTTTATTGATTGGTTGGAAAGCTTACTTAAACGTAAACTTTCCGTTGTTTCTTAATTTTACCAATGCTCACCAGGGAATAAGCGTGCATAAGCTCTTTGTACTAAATTTAATTTCTGTGGCTCGCCTACAGATGCGCTTGAGCTTGGGAATAAATTAAAGCCAATCGACATGAGTTTATTATTGATACCTGGTGCAATTGAATAGGTAATCGAAGCTAAGCGTCCTAAATTGGTTGCAACTTTTTTCGGACGTTTCACAATTGCATAAGCAATCAAATCTGCTGCCTGATCAGGAGAAAGTGTAGGGACATATTTATAAATTTTAGTCGGTGCAATCATTGGCGTACGGACTAAAGGCATATAGACCGAAGTAATTGCAATTTTATGCGAATGAACTTCTGCAGATAAACAACGGCTGAACGCATCTAAAGCGGCTTTCGATGCAACATAAGCAGAGAAGCGAGTTGCATTTGCTAAAACACCAATCGAACTGATATTGATGATATGACCGTCTTTACGGACCATCATTTGCGGCAAAATATTTAAAACCAAACGTACAGCACCGAAATAATTCAATTGCATCGTACGTTCAAAATCATGGAAACGATCTACAGATTCATGTACTGCACGACGAATCGAGCGACCTGCGTTATTAATTAAAATATCAATATGATCGACCGAAGCAATGATATGTTTTGATACTTCATCAATCGCATTCATATCATTTAAATCACATGGGAAAATATCCGCTGTTCCACCTTCAGCCTGAATTTCAGCTTGAACTTGTTTTAATGTTTCTTCTGTACGTGAAACTAAAAGGACATGTGCGCCTGCAGATGCGAGTCTTTTTGCGACCGTTAAGCCAATCCCGCTTGATGCACCTGTAATTAATGCAATTTTACCTTTAACTTTTTGTTGAAAAAGTTGCTCTAATTTTTGATTCATAGCTGTTTCCCTGATTTTACTGAAATGAATATAGGAGCTGTATTTGTTGTTTCGGGGCGATCATTGAATTGTATAAAAGATGATCATCTTTATTGCGGGCAATAATATACAAAAAAAATAAAAATACTAGCGTTAAGTTTATGAATTTACAAAATATTTTTAGAGTAAATACTCTACTATTTTTCCGTTTATTGAGTGATTTTTACCATGTTGAAGACAAAATTAAAAGTGTGATATCAATATTTAAGCTGAAATAATCATCAACTGAACTTAATAAAATAGTCTATAAAATATAAAAAGTAGAGTGTTTAAAACTCTACTTTTTTGAAAATAAATTAATTTTTGTGCTTTTTATGAAAAAGCCAATTCGTTATAGGCTTTTTTCAATTCTTCTTTTGCAGGGAGGTAACCTTGGTGAGCTGCTTGTTCTAGCCACTTTTCTGCATGAAGATAACTACGATCTAAACCAAGTTGACCGTTCAGATAACTTAGCCCCATTTTATATTGAGCTTCTTGATCGCCACGTAAAGCAGCACGCAGATAACACCACATTGCATTGCGGCTCTTTAGGGCATCAGCACTCATATTTTGAAATTCAACTTCATTTTCAAAATTATAAGCTTGAGATTTCTCCAAGGTTGCTTCAACAGCATTCTTTTCATAGGCTCGACGAGATGTAGAATCACCTAAAAAGCGGTTAAAAATATGTAACAACATATAAACCTCCTTGCTCATCCATTAACAAAGTAAAAGGATTGCTAATCGTCAAAAATGGATTAGATATAATTAATTTAGCTGATTTTTTTAACTTTTCAAAGCGTGAAATGTAATTTGTCAAATGTATTGTGTATGCTTTTTTATATGAATAAATATATTTGTCATCTTTCTTTCATTTTGATGTGATGGCCTAGATTGAGAGCTAATCATGTAATTTTATTACATCGTTTTATTTGCTATATTGATGTCGATTTTAAATTTGGGCTAAACGTGTGAAGCGTTCGGGTATTTTCATTACAGTCTTACTGAGTCTGTTCATGTTTCAGAGTTTATGGAACGTGGCGGCGGCTTTTTGCGACCATGAAAGTACCGTGATTTCTATACAGAGTCAGAACCGTCCGCATTTTGGTCACCATGTTGCGTTACATTGTGAGCAAGATCAGAAACAGCATCAACACGTTACAATAGAAAATAGTGCTGAACAACATTTTGCAGCGAATGATTTTCTGAATCATCTTGATGATGATCACAGTGATCATTTACCGTCATTTGCATCTTTTATGATTGTAGATGCACAGCAAAAGACGGCACAGCCAAAATTAATAGCCTATCCTGAATCATCTTTTATTGACTGGAAAAATTTATATCAGTCACCGCATTTATCTCTAAAAAACCCACCGCCCGTATATTCCCCGCTATAAGGTGGGGTAGCCAAAACATCAGCCCACCGCTAATCGTTTAATTTAGTGGGGCACGATCATGTATAAAAACATGTCAAAAATAGTGGGTATGGAAAGAACATCTTCTTTCAATTTTAAGCAGCCATATCTTGGCAGTGCTGTAATGGCATTGTTAATGGGATTGATGGCAACATCAACATGGGCTGAATCGACTACGATATCGCTTACTTTGGCGCAAGCGATTGCCAAAACTGAGCAATATCAGCAATCGACTGATGTGTGGAAAACACAGCAGAATATTAACGATGCGAATATAAAACAATCAAAGCTGTGGATAAATCCTGAGTTGTCCATAACGCAAAATGGTTTCAATTCTGATCAAGATCGGGAATTGGAAATTGGAATTTCTCAACCATTAGATGTTTTTGGACAGCGTAAAGCCAGTCAACAATTGGCTCGTTTGTCACAATCTCAAAGTGATTTAAAGCAGAAAATATATCAAGCTCAACTCGAGTTGTCGGTGAAATATCTCTGGTCTCAACTGGCGATTTTTGAGCTTGAACGTAATTTAATGCGTGAACAGTTGCAGGTGAGTCAAGATAATTTTAACGCCATTCAAAAGCGTTATCAGGCAGGTAGTCTGGCACAGGTCGATGTAGATCGAGCACGTTTGAGCCATGCTGAAAATGTCCGTTTATTCCACCAAGCAGATTTACAAGTGCAGCTTGCCACACGACAGCTTTCGCATGTCTGGGGTGAGTCAGATAAAAACATACAGGTGGGTTTAACTCCACAGGCTTTGTGGCCAATGTCTGCACATCAGCAAGTGCAACAAAATCTCAATTCAAATTTTGCAGAAAAATCACGACAGTTACAGGTGCTTGAAGCCAAAGCCTCTATGGATCAGCTCAAAGCCGCCGCACGTCCTAATCCAACTTTAAATTTCGGTGTTAATCGGACAAAACCGTCAAGCCAATCATCTGAGGCATCTACAGATACTGCTTTGGTGGTGGGTGTATCTATTCCTTTAAATATTTTTGATCGTCAGCAATATGGCATGCAGATTGCGCAAGCCAAGCAAGATTTATTGTCCAAGCAGCAGGAATTTTATTTAAAACAGAATGCCTTGCAGGTCGGTACTTTATTGACTGAATTACAAGGGCTTGAAGTGCAATTCAAAACACTGGAACAGTCTCAGATTCCTTTAGCGACGCAGGTTCAGAAAAAAACTTTACTTGGATTTAGCGCAGGAAAATTTGCTGTGACCGATGTACAGCAGGCCACGTTGCAATTGCAGGAAATACGCATGCGGAAAGTGCAATTGCTGAAAGATGCATGGCAACGTGCAATTGAGGCGGAAAGTTTAAGTCTGGGACTAGAACCGAGTCAGGTGATGGCGAAAGATGCGATTGCACAGATGAATCAGAATGTATGGCAGGACACACAGGCATTGCCTGTTGTGGGTGGAGGAAAATAACATGTTGAAGTTGAGCAAAAAATTGAATCAGATGCAGAAAAATCAACATGGCAAAATTTCTCAACGCCTGATGATCATAATTGCTGTCATTGTGACTGCTTTGTTGGCTGTTGGTTTGTATCTATCAGGCAAAAATAAGCCTGCAAAAACCGATGAGCATGGTCATGCAGAAGGTGCTGCTGAAGAAGATGGTCATGCACATGGTAAAGATGAAGCAGGGCATGAGGGTGGTCATGGTGAAAAAGAGGGAAGTGAAGCAGAACATGCCGAAGCGATTAGCCTGACCGCACAGCAAATGGCGGAGCAAGGTGTACAGCTTGCAAAGGTGGATATGGGGATAGTGACTAAATCGGCTTCTTATCCTGCAAAACTGACTGTGAATACAGACCGTCAGGCGCATGTTTCCCCTGCATTTGGCGGGCAAGTGATTGCTGTGAATGTGGAATTGGGACAACAGGTACGCAAAGGACAGACTTTGGCAACGTTATTGGTGCCTGATTTAGTCGATCAGCAAGCCAATTTACAAATGCAGAACGCAAATCTGGAGCTGGCACGTCAAGACTATGAGCGTGAACGCCAATTGTGGTCACAGGGAATTTCTGCAAAGCAGGATTATCAACGTGCTTACAATGCCTATAAGCAGGCGCAGATTCAGGTACAAGCAAGTAAAACCCGCTTGTCTGCATTGGGTGCAGAGTCGGGTTCTAATGGGCGCTTTGTATTAACTGCACCTATTTCAGGCATTATCAGTAAAAAAGATTTGGTGGTGGGTGAAAATGTTCAGCTTGCCGATCAGTTGTTTATCATTGATCAGTTAGATCAGTTATGGCTTGAATTTATTGCACCAAGTGCAGATTTTGCTTCGATTGCACCAAATCAACAGATTGAATTTAAATCCTTACAAACAGGGAATATGTTTAAAGCACAGATTCAAAGTCTGAATAGTGAAGCTGATGCACAGACTGGCCGTTTACAGGTACGTGCCAAAGTATTATCCGATGCTGTGGAACTACGTCCGAATTTAATGGTCAATGTACAGTTACAGCAAAATGGTTCAACACAGGCATTGCGAGTACTCAAAAGTGCTATTCAAAGTATCGAGGGTAAAAATGCAGTTTTTGTCGCACATGAACATGACAAAAAAATTGAATTCATTGCTCAGCCTGTGGTTCTTGGGCAAGTTTCAAGTGATGGTCAGTGGGTTGAAATTCAGTCTGGACTCACACAGGGGCAGCAATATGCAGCACAGGGCAGCTTCTTACTGAAGTCTGAAGTGGAGAAAGGAGAGGCGAGTCATGAGCATTGATTCATCTACACCGCCGCCTTCAAAGCCATCATCACAGTCACTTGATTCATCAACAGCTTTAGATGCGCAGATGCCTAAACCCGAGGGACTATTTGATCGATTAATACAGTTCTCCATTCACAATGCTATTTGGGTCATGCTGTTTATTGTAGCGTGGATTGGTGTGGGTATTTATGGCTACCAGAAACTACCGATTGATGCAGTGCCTGATATCACCAATACACAGGTTCAAATTAATACACAAGCAACGGGTTTCACTGCGCTTGAAGTGGAGCAACGAATTACTTATCCAATTGAAAATGCCATGGCAGGCATGCCTAAGCTTGAGCAGACTCGTTCTATTTCTCGCTATGGCTTATCGCAAGTCACGATTATTTTTAAAGATGGTACGGATATTTATTGGGCGAGACAGCTGATTAATCAGCGTTTACAAGAAGCTCAGGCAGAACTACCGAATGATATTGCACCGACGATGTCCCCTATTTCGACGGGGCTTGGAGAAATTTATCAATGGGTTATTAAAGCTGAGCCGAATGCAAAAAAGCCCGATGGCACAGCGTATACCGCTATGGATTTACGTGAAATTCAGGATTGGATTGTACGTCCTCAATTGCAGCGTGTGACAGGTGTGGCAGAGGTCAATTCAATTGGTGGTTATAACAAAACCTATGTGGTGACACCTGATCTGAACAGACTGCAACAGCTACAAATTCCATTGTCAGATTTACAAACGGCATTGACTGAAAATAACGAAAACCGTGGTGCAGGCTTTATTGAAAGTAATGGTCAGCAAATGACGGTGCGAGTGCCTGGCACATTAAACAGTATTGAAGATATTCAGAATATCAGCCTTGCCAATAAAAATGGTTTCCCCATTCGTGTCGCAGATGTCGCAACGGTATCCATTGGGCATGATTTGCGTACAGGTGGTGCAACTTATAATGGCGAAGAAGCAGTACTGGGTATTGCGATGATGATGATGGGTGAGAATAGCCGAACCGTTGCCAAAGCAGTTGATGCTAAAGTGAAAGCGATTCAGCAGTCTTTACCTAAAGGTGTGGTCATTGAAACGGTTTACGATCGTACCGATTTGGTCGAGCGTGCAATTTCTACGGTACAGAAGAACCTTGTCGAAGGAGCGATTCTGGTCATCATTATTCTGTTCCTAT
This sequence comes from Acinetobacter psychrotolerans, assembly GCF_048552595.1. NCBI lineage: Bacteria > Pseudomonadati > Pseudomonadota > Gammaproteobacteria > Moraxellales > Moraxellaceae > Acinetobacter > Acinetobacter psychrotolerans. The sequence continues at coordinate 162,524 of NZ_JBIMDK010000001.1, forward strand.
TTTTAGGCAATTTCAGAGCTGCTTTAATTACTGCCTGTGTGATTCCATTGTCCATGTTGTTTACATTGGCAGGTATGGCAGAACAACGTATCAGTGCTAATTTAATGAGTTTAGGGGCGCTCGATTTCGGTATTATTGTCGATGGTGCAGTGGTGATTGTAGAAAACTGTATTCGACGACTCGCCGAAGCACAGCATGCCAAAGGACGTTTACTGACGAAGTCGGAACGTTTCAAAGAAGTCTTTTTAGCAGCAAGACAGGCACGTAGACCTTTAATTTTCGGGCAATTGATCATTCTTGTGGTGTATCTGCCTATCTTTGCGCTTTCAGGCGTGGAAGCTAAATTATTCCATCCAATGGCGATGACCGTGGTTTTGGCACTGGTAGGTGCAATCATCCTGTCTGTGACTTTTGTTCCTGCGGCAGTGGCTTTATTTGTCACAGGTGAAGTTAAAGAAACTGAAAGTCGTTGGATGTTATGGCTAAAAAATAAATATCAGCAGATTCTAGATTGGGCTTACCAATTTAAGGTTTTTGTTTTGGCTATTGCTGTCTGTATTTTAGTTTTAACAGGTATCTTAGCCACACAAATTGGTAGTGAATTTTCTCCACAACTCAGTGAAGGTGATTTTGCAGTTCAGCAAATGCGTTCTCCGAGTACAGGGTTGGAACAATCTTTACGGATGCAGGAAAATACCGAAAAACTGTTACTCAAGCAATTTCCTGAAATTAAAGCCATCTTTGCACGGACAGGAACAGCAGAAGTGGCAACAGATGTGATGCCACCGAATATTTCTGATGCAACGGTTTTACTGAAGCCACGTGCGGAATGGAAAAATCCTAAAGAAAGTATTGATGAATTACGTCAACGCATGATTACATTCCTTGCAACATTGCCGGGGAATAATAGTGAATTTTCTCAACCGATAGAGTTGCGTTTTAATGAATTGATTTCAGGAGTGCGTAGTGATGTAGGCGTGAAAATTTTCGGCGATGATATGGAAGTTTTAAATCAGCAAGCGAATCAAATTGCAGCGCAGGTTAAAGCGATATCAGGTGCAACCGCAGTGAATGTAGAGCAAACCAATGGATTGCCATTACTGAATGTGGAAGTCAATAAAGCACAGGCAGCGCAATATGGGTTGTCGGTGAAATCCATTCAAGATTTGGTTGCTGCAAGTGTTGGTGGGCAAAGTGTTGGGCAGATTTTACAAGGTGATCGTCGTTTTGACTTTGTTATTCGTTTGGATGATGCACAGCGTACACCTGAATATCTCGCGACATTACCGATACAAATTCCGAACGGTGGTTTAATTCAGTTGCAGGATGTTGCTAAAGTTGAAAATATCCTCGGCATCAATCAGGTCAGTCGTGAAAATGGTAAACGCCGTGTGGTGGTGACTGCGAATGTAGAAGGGCGAGATTTGGGCTCATTCGTGACAGAGCTACAAAGCACGTTGGCAAAACAACAACTGCCTGCGGGTTATTGGTTGGATTACGGTGGACAGTTTGAAAATCTGAACTCTGCTAAAGCGCGTATGCAATTGGTTGTTCCATTGGCACTCATCACCATATTTATTTTACTGATGGCAGTTTTTCACAACGTCAAAGAAAGTCTGTTGGTGTTCAGTGGCGTACCATTTGCGTTGTGTGGTGGTTTAATTGCGCTGTGGTTACGTGATATTCCTTTGTCGATGTCGGCAGGAATTGGCTTTATTGCGCTGTCAGGTGTAGCAGTGTTGAATGGTCTGGTGATGCTGACATTTATCAAAGAGTTGCGACAGCAATTTGATGTTTATTATGCAACGTGGCAGGGTGCAATTCTGCGTTTAAGACCGGTATTAATGACCGCTTGTGTCGCATCGTTGGGTTTTATTCCAATGGCTCTGGCAACAGGAACAGGTGCAGAAGTTCAGCGTCCGTTAGCAACAGTAGTGATCGGTGGGATTATTTCATCCACATTATTAACCTTGTTGATTTTACCTGTGATGTACCGTTGGATGAATGAACTTCAGAAAAAATGATCATATTGATGTTTAAAGTGATTTAAATACTCTTCCTCGCTCTGTGTCATACGTGATGCAGGGTGAGGAAGATATATCGAATAATCAAATGGCTTATGGTGCTTTTACAGGTAAAACATTCACGCTAATAATGCTGTAATACTGATTCATCGGTTTTGCTTTTGGATCGGACTTTTCACTCACTTCAATGAGGAATTGTCCTGCATGTGGAAAGTTTAATGTCGCTGTGCCGTCAGTTTGAACAGTTACATGTTGTGCATCTTTGTCCATTTGACCCTGAGCACGTACTACGACCTCAGCTGTGTTTAATGCTTTATTGGATTTGCTGATGGCAATGTCTACCGCTTGTTGCGCAACAATGTTGTTAGGATGTGTTTTAAATGCGACTTGCAGCGGAGCTTCTGAAATTGTACGGACATCTGAGGTTTTGTCCTTAGATATATAACTTTGAATCGTCCATTCACGGCTAATTTCTATAGGAGCAGGTGCTTTTTTAAAGTCAGATGGAATTGCATAGTCACGTTCAGCCATAGGTTTGGCTTTATCCGCAGGCATATCAAATAGCATTTTCCATGTTTTATTGTGTTCAACATATTTTAAAGGGAAAGAGGTTTTTGCAAAAAGACGATAAGTACCTGATTGAGGTAAAGACAAGTCATAGGCGGATGCAGATTTTAAACTGCTTTGATTTTGTAGGGTAATCGTGCTTTGATCGGGTTGAATAACAGTTAAATCAACTTGCTTCAGTGCATGTTCTGCGTTAAATGCTTGTTCTGCATAAGATGCAATGACAGGAATTTGAGTATTCTCAGTCATATAGCTAAGCGGTGCGACATAAGGTTCATGGGCATGGCTATAGCTGCAATACAATAGAGCAAGGCAAAGATATTTTTTCATTATGAATGATCCTGAACAATATGAATTAAATGTAAAATATTGATGTGCGATAGAGTATATAGATGAATTTTTATTATTGATAATGATTTTCATTACCATTGATAAAAATTAAGTTAAAACAACTTTTATAAAATAATGAATGAAAAAATAGAGGTGTAAGATGGGTGAACATGCAGGGCATGACCACAGTCATGCAGTGGTGACAGAGGGTAATGTAAAAAAACTAACTTTTGCATTAGCACTGACCGCAACCTTTTTAATTGTTGAGGTGATTGCAGGCTTTATGACACAAAGTCTCGCGCTCTTATCTGATGCTGCACACATGTTTACCGATGCTGCGGCACTCGCCATTGCATTGGTCGCTATTAAAATTGGCCAACTCCCTGCCGATAATAAACGTACTTTCGGTTATCAACGTTTTGAAATTCTGGCGGCGTTGTTTAATGCAAGTATGTTGTTTGTCGTTGCAATTTATATTTTATATGAAGCGTACCAACGTTTTAGTCATCCACCTGAAATTCAAAGTATGGGCATGATGATCGTGGCAGTGATTGGCTTAATCATTAACTTGATTTCCATGAAGATCTTATTCTCAAGTTCAGCAGAAAGTCTGAATGTGAAGGGTGCATATCTGGAAGTATTAAGTGATGCTGTTGGCTCAGTCGGTGTGATTATTGGCGCTGCGATTATTTATTTCACAGGTTGGATGTGGGTTGATACCCTTATTGCAGTTTTGATTGGTTTTTGGATATTGCCAAGAACATGGGTCTTGCTTAAACAAAGCATCAATATTCTATTGGAGGGTGTCCCCGAAGAAATTGATATTGAAAAATTACGTCATGATTTATTGGCATTAAAAGATGTAGAGGGTATTCATCAATTAAAAGTCTGGGCAATTACCTCTAAAAATGTGCATTTGACAGTCCATCTACTTGCACCAAAAGCAGATCGTCAGCAGTTGTATCTAGATGCGAAGGAAATATTGAGTCACCAACATGGTATTACCGAAATAACGCTACAGATTGAAGATGATGCATGCATGGCACATTTACATACTGAAGCGGAGAATGATCATCACGATCACGATCACGATCACGATCACGATCACGATCACGATCACGATCACGATCACGATCACGATCACGATCACGATCACGATCACGATCACGATTCAGAGCAATCATCTCATCAGCATACAGATAAAGAAAAATAGCCCTGATATGAGTATTGCCAATCCGTAATAGTTTCTAAAAACGCAAACACCCTGCTTTGAAAAGGAGGGGGTTTGCGTTACCCAATTTGAGTGCGGTTTTAAGTCGTTTATTTTGAATAAGATTATTCAGTCAGATCATTAAAATCGAATGAGTGAAAATCAAATTTTCCATTGGTGATCACAATCACGGCATTTCCATTCTTTATTGGTATTCATGAAAGCCTGCATGGAAATTTTAAAATCAGGAAGATCACGCCAAAATAAGATCCCTGCAATCACAGCAGCAATGAATACGACGACAGTTGCAATTTGTATGGTCTGTCCAGCACCATTGCTGAAAATCCACATGAAAATACTAATGACCACCAATAAAAGCAAAACAAAGAGTAATGGAATTAAAAAGACCAAACTTTTAGGCACAACTGGACGTACCGCAACGGTATTACCACTTGTAACAGGTAAAATTTTTCGGCTTTGGCATTTAGGACATTGGTATTGCATAGCGGTTCCACATTTATAATCTAAGCGATATTCTAATCGTTATATTTCATAATGCAAAAAAGACTGGATAGATATTCAAAAAAGAAAATTTAGGCAATAAAAAACCCAAGTCATAATGCTTGGGTTTTTTACTAAGATGTCGCCATCTTGAATATGGCGTCCCTACGGGGATTCGAACCCCGGTTACCGCCGTGAAAGGGCGATGTCCTAGGCCTCTAGACGATAGGGACAATTGAGGCAACACGAGTAAAAGCTAAATAACTTGGTGGAGTCAAGGAGGATTGAACTCCTGACCTCTACAATGCCATTGTAGCGCTCTACCAACTGAGCTATAACCCCAGTCTGTGTGAGCGCCATATTAGGGATATTGTGCTCACACGTCAACAGAAAATTTAATTAAGCTTCATTAACTGCGTCATTTTTCGGCAATTTAATGCTTTCATTCAGTTTTTCCCAGACTTTTGCTTCTTTTTTGCTCGGCCCGCCAACAATTTCAAGCGCATGGCGTAAACGAGCAAAGGTTAAGTCAGCTCCAATAGTCACCATAGACTGCATAACTGGAGTCGAAGATGTTGAACCCGCAATGGCAATAAAGAATGCTGGCATGAAATCACGTAGTTTAATGTCCATCTGAGCCGCTAAATCCATCAGTGTCTGGCTTACCGTGTCATTATTCCATGTGAATAAGCTTTCTAAGCGCCAAATCGCAAATTGTAAGCTTTGACGAACTTGTTCTTCACTCAGTTTTTTACTTTCAAACTGTTCTTTTGACAATGTTGGGAATTGGTTGAAATAGAAACCTGCCCAATTAACCGCTTCTGACAATAAATTGATACGTGGTTGAATTGCTGCTGCAATATCTTCCAGTGTTTTACGGTCAGATTTCCAAGCCAATAATGTATTTAACAATTCAGCAGGAGTGAGTGCTTTAATCCATTGACCATTCAGCCAATTTAACTTTTCTACATCAAAAATTGGGCCACCGAGTGAAACACGTTTAATGTCGAAATGTTCAATCATTGCGGCCAAAGTGAATTTTTCACTTTCATCAGGCATTGACCAACCCATGCGACCCAAGTAGTTCAACAATGCTTCTGGCAATACACCAATGTCTTTATAGTAGTTAATCGATGTAGGGTTTTTACGTTTAGATAATTTAGATTTATCAGGATTACGCAATAACGGCATATGACATAGTACAGGCATATCCCAACCAAAATATTGGTAAAGTAATTGATGTTTTGGCGCAGAAGGAATCCATTCTTCACCACGAATCACATGAGAAATTTCCATCAAATGATCATCAACTACATTGGCTAAATGGTAAGTGGGTAAACCATCAGTTTTGAGTAGAATTTGCATATCTACTTGAGCCCATGGAATTTCTACTTCGCCACGTAATAAGTCATCAAATTTACAGATCCCTTCTTCAGGAACTTTCATACGAATGACATGCGCTTCGCCTGCAGCTAAACGCTGTTCCACTTCTTCTTTTGAAATTTTTAAGCCACGACCATCATATTTTGGTGATTCGCCACGTGCTTGTTGGTCTGCACGCATCTGATCAAGCTCTTCAGTTGTTGCAAAGCAGTAGAAAGCATGACCTTTTTCAACGAGTTCAAGCGCATATTGCTTGTAAATACCCATGCGTTCAGATTGACGATATGGTGCATGTGGCCCCCCGACATCTGGACCTTCTGACCAATTTAAACCTAACCAACGCAATGAATCTAAAATCATTTTTTCAGATTCAGGTGTAGAACGTAATTGGTCAGTATCTTCAATACGAAGAATAAATTCACCACCATGTTGTTTCGCAAAACATAAGTTAAATAAAGCAATATATGCAGTCCCTACATGAGGGAAACCAGTTGGAGAGGGTGCAATACGAGTACGGACGGTCATAGCCAAATATTATTCAAAATGTAAATTGAATCCATTATAACGAAAAAGCCCAATCGCTTAAGGGTTAATTCACCAATAAACGATTGGGCTGATTAATTCTTTTAGGGGGAAAGAATTTAATTAAAATAAATCAAAATATTAAGAGTTATGTGGTTGAAATAAAGCTTGAACAAAACGTGAAAATTTTTGATGTTGTTCAGCTAAAAAATTCTGTGAAGGTGCTGCTTTAAATGATGTTAATACTTTGATCTGATCTTTGTCGGAAACCAATTTATTGTCACCACGTTTTTGCTGGCTCAATGCCTTTTCGATTGGTGTTAGCTTGTCAGCAACAATCGCAGATTGAAAAGGTTGCTTTGTGTCTTTAATGGCAGCGGCATGGCTGACTTGTGCCAATAAAGTCATACTGAGAGTTAGCCCCAATATATGAATTATTTTATGCACTCCATTTACTCCCCTAGAATACTGATTATTGTTTTTTCAAGCCAATTTTAGTCAATTACACTACTAAAATATATAACTGTGTCACATTTTTTTATAATACTATACAAAAAATGTTTAAAAAACAATCATTGAAACGAAATGTAATCATTTAATTAGTAACATATGATTATGGAAGAATCGTGAAGAAAATAAATATAACGGCTTTAGCTTAATAATTGCTCAAAAATAAAAGTATATATTATGCACAAAATTAGATATCTGGAATTGTGCATTCCATAGTTGTATAAATTATAACTATATGATTGTTAAATAAAATTTTTATAAATATAGTTTATTTAATGACTAAACAACTGAAATTGAATTGAGAAATTAAATGAAAAAAATACTTTTAGTAAGTGCTTTGAGTTTACTGGGTGTCGGGCAGGCTTTTGCTGCAAAAGAATTCCTTAATGTTTCATATGATCCTACACGTGAATTTTACCAAGAATATAATAAAAGCTTTGGTCAGTTTTGGAAGTCTAAAACTGGACAAGAGGTTGATTTTAAACAATCACATGGTGGATCAGGAAAGCAGGCACGCTCGGTGATTGATGGCTTACAAGCCGATGTTGTGACATTGGCTTTGGCAAATGATATTGATGAAATTGTTAATGCTGGTTTGATTGAGAAAGGATGGCAGAAAGAATTTCCAAATAATTCTGCACCTTATACATCAACAATTGTATTTCTAGTGCGTAAAGGAAATCCTAAAGGCATTAAAGACTGGAATGATTTAACTAAAGCGGGTGTAGAAATTATCACGCCAAATCCTAAAACGGGTGGTGCGCCACGTTGGATTTATTTATCTGCATGGGGTTATGCGTTAAAACAACCAGGTGGTAATGATACAAAAGCAAGAGCATTGGTTAAGCAACTTTATAAAAATGTTAAAGTTTTAGATTCAGGCGCACGTGGTTCTCTGACTACTTTTGCTGAACGTGGTATTGGTGATGTGTTGTTGTCTTGGGAAAATGAAGCTTTATTAGCGACTTCAGGTCCAGATAAAGATAAGTATCAAATCATTTATCCATCTATTTCAATTTTAGCCGAACCATCTGTGGCGATCGTGGATAAAAATGTCGATAAAGATGGTAATCGTAATTTAGCCAAAGGCTATTTGAATTATCTCTATTCTCCTTTGGGGCAAGATCTTGCGGCGAAATATAATTTCCGCCCACGGAATGCTAAAGCTGCTGCAAAATATGCAGATAAATTTCCAAAGATTAAGTTATTTACCATTGATCAGGTTTTTGGTGGTTGGGCAAATGCGCAAAAAACGCATTTTGCCAATGGTGCGATTTATGATCAGTTTACTGCTGAAAAATAGCGTTGGATTTATTGTATGAAAAATTCTTGAAGACACTAGGTGGTTAGATTTTGAGTCAAAAAGATGTTGTTATTCTTTTAAATATTTTCTAGTGATACTTCAAGAATTCTTAAATAGAACACGTATTCTTATGAATATAGTGAATAAGAAAAGAATAAAAATATATAAAAACTGAATAAGCGATTTTCCTCATATTTTCATGAGTTAAAACAATATTTTAATAGATATGTAATTTAGATAGAACTGAACACTCATGATTTATATAATTGCAGTTTATCTGCTAATTTCATATATTTAGCATAATTATAGATGAAAGATTGATATGGTTATGCAAACCAATTTTAAAGCTTTATTGAGTGCGCTACTGGTTGCAACTGGATTAAATTTTGCAACGACAACTACTTCACATGCAGCTGATCGTGAATTTTTGAACGTTTCTTATGATGCAACTCGTGAGTTCTATGACGAATTTAACAAATCATTTGGTGCATATTGGTTAAAGCGTACGGGTAAAACTGTCAATTTTAAACAATCACACGGCGGTTCGGGTAAGCAAGCTCGTGCTGTTGTAGATGGTTTGAAAGGTGATGTGGTCACTTTGGCTTTGGCAAACGATATTAATGAAATTGTAAAATCAGGACAGATTAATCCAGGTTGGGAAAAAGAATTTCCACATAACTCAGCCCCTTATACATCAACGATTGTATTTATGGTACGTAAAGGGAATCCGAAAGGGATTAAAGATTGGACGGATTTAACCAAGCCTGGTGTTGAAATTATTACTCCAAACCCGAAAACAGGTGGTTTACCACGTTGGATTTATTTATCTGCATGGGGTTATGCGCTTAAACAGCCTGCTGGTAATGATGCCAAAGCACGTGAATTCGTGTCTAAAATGTATCACAATGTTAAAGTGATGGATCCTGCTGCACGTGCTTCTATGACTACTTTTGCCGAACGTGGTATTGGTGATGTATTGCTGACATGGGAAAATGAAGCCATGATTAGTAAGAAAACTTTAGGCGATAAGTTCGATATTGTTTATCCATCTATGTCTATTTTGACTGAGCCATCTGTGGCAATTGTAGATAAAACGGTAGAGAAAAACGGTAATAAATGGTTAGCAACTGGCTATATTAACTATTTATACTCTCCGTTGGGTCAGGATATGGCAGCACGTCATTTCTATCGTCCACGTAGTGAAAAAGTGTTAGCGAAGTATTCAAAACAATTCCCGCCTTTAAAAACATTTACCATTGATGAAGTCTTTGGTGGTTGGGCAAAAGCGCAACAAACTCACTTTGTAAATGGCGGTGTGTTTGATCAAATGTATAATTCAAAACGTTAATTTTTAAATTTGTGCTATAAAAAGAAGCCTGTCGTAAGACGGGTTTTGTTTATATTTGGATCTGTAGATTGTTGATTTGGGAAATGAATGAAAATTAGGGCTGCCACAATTAAAGATCTTACTCGAATTTTTGAAATTCGGACTGGAGTGAAAGAGAATCATTTATCGATGATACAACTTGAGGAGTTAGGAATTACACCTCAAGCAGTGAGTATGTTGATCGAACAGAGTGATGCTGTCTGGGTTGTAGAAATTGCGAATCAGGTTGAAGGTTTTGCAATGGTAGATTTACAAGAAGCCTGTGTATTTGCAGCATTTGTCCGTGATGAATGCATGGGACAGGGACTGGGTCAGGCATTGATGCAGCGTGTAGAAAGTATTTTATTTAAAAAGCATTCAGTTATTTGGTTGGAAACGGCAAAAAGCAGCAGAGCATTTACTTTTTATCAACGTCAAGGTTGGCAGCAAGTAGGCGATGTGGTGCATGGTGATGTCAGAATGGAAAAAAGGCGGTTTGCATAATATGAGTTTAGCTATTGCTCCTTTTTGAATGTGTTCAAGTGTTTTATTGGAGTCAATATTTTATAAATAGTGGTTAAATTGAATCAGAGATCGTACCGAAAATGGTTTTCCCTATAAAAATTAATATTTCCCTACAAAAAGTCGTTTGGAGCTTTGACAAAACAAGGTAATAATGTGCAGTTACTTTTTTGATTGAACTGAAACTATACTTATGTCTCATATTTCTGTATTACTACATGAAACTGTCGATGCTTTACTTGCAGATCGCAATACAGGAATTTACATCGATGGGACTTTTGGTCGTGGTGGGCATACTCGTTTATTGCTTTCAAAATTAGATGAAAATGCACGTGTTTATGCATTTGATAAAGACCCTCAAGCTTTAGAGGTTGCGTATCAATTAGAAAAAGAAGATCCACGTTTTAAAATTATTCATGCCAGTTTTGCTGATTTACAGCGGGAAATGAATAAACTTGATATTTATCAAGTTGATGGAGTTATGGCGGATTTAGGCGTGTCATCACCGCAGTTGGATCAGGCAGATCGTGGTTTTAGTTTTATGAAAGATGGCCCTTTGGATATGCGAATGGATAATTCGCAAGGTTTAACTGCCGCAGATTGGTTGGTTGCCGTGGATGAGGTTGATCTTGCTAATGTTATTTTCCAGTATGGAGAGGAGCGTTATAGTCGTCGTATTGCCAAAGCCATTAAAAATGCAGGTTATATTGAGACCACTGCAAAATTGGCAGAAATTATTAAAGTTGCCCATCCAAAATGGGAAAAAAATAAACATGCTGCAACACGTACGTTCCAAGCAATTCGTATTGAAATTAATAAAGAATTAGAAGATGTGCATACTTTTTTGCCTCAAGCTGTAAATTTGTTAAAATCTAATGCACGTTTGGCGGTAATTAGTTTTCATTCACTTGAAGATCGAATTATTAAACAATTTATTCAAAAAGAATCAACATTAGCAGAAGATGATGGTTGGGGCTTACCGCATAAAGTTAAAGATACGCGTAAACTGAAAAAAATTGATCGAATTCGTGCAAGTGAGGCGGAGATTAAAGAAAATTATCGTTCACGCAGTGCTTGGCTCCGGGTTGCAGAACGCTTAGAACAAAAAGGCGAACAATGAAAGAAAACATTGTAGAAGAATCAAGCAATAAGTTGGCAATAAAAAAAGCGATTGTCTACGGTGTGTTGGTTGTTGCTGTCATGACCAGTGCTTTTATGGTGGTATTGCAAGTATTTACATATCGCCATGATTTTCGCGATTTAAATTCTTATATGCGTGAGCGTGAAGATATTAATGCGGAATGGGGGCGTTTGCTGATTGAGCAACAAACCTTTGGAGCAACCGCACAAATTGGTACGCGTGCAGTGACACAACTGAGAATGTATTCGCCGCCAGCTGCACAAACAGTTGTCATTTCATTACCACCTGAACCAGAGCAAAAAAAGTAAGGCATCTGTATGGTCGATAAGCAAAATAAACCAACACGTCAACCACGTAAAAAACAACCGTCAATTACAGTGAAGAACACCGTATCTGTCGATATGTGGCGTTTTTATTTAATGTGGGGTGTGGTTCTGCTGTGCTTTGTTGGACTGGTTGGTCGGGCATTCTATGTGCAGGTGATTAATAAAGACTTTTTACAGAATAAAGCCAATGCCAATATTTTGCGTTCTGAAAAATTAAAGGCAATGCGTGGTGTCATTGGTGATCGTCATGGCGTACCTTTAGCGATCAGCTCTCCGATTATGAAAGTAGTGATTGATCCGCGTGAATATTTTGAAACCAAAGAACAATTTGAAAATATTACTGCAGAATTAAAGAAAACACCGAATAGTCGTAAATTAAAGCGTCAATTGCCCGATGAAAATTTAAATTTAGATGAGTTGGCTGATGCTGTGGGTATTGACCGTTCTGATTTAAAAAAGAAATTATTGGATCGTCCACGTTCTCGTTATTTGGTGCTCAAAAAAGAAGTACCGCCTCCTCAAGCAGATTTAATTACACAGCGTAAATTTGCAGGAGTGTATGCAGAAAAAACCTATAAGCGTTATTACCCGCAGCCTCAACCCAATGCACAGATTATTGGCTTAACCAATAGTGAAGGCTCGGGGATTGAGGGGTTAGAAATGCAGCTCAATACTCGTCTTGCGGGTGAAGATGGTGAGCAAAAAATTTCTCGTGATAAGCATGGTAATCGTATTAGCACGCCTGAAGTTGTTAAAGAAGTGAAGACGGGTGAAAACATTACACTTAGTATCGATTCTCGCCTGCAATATATTATGTATCGCGAATTAACAGCTGTCGGTGTTGCCAATAATGCGCGATCTGCATCTGCAATCACTGTAGATGTGAAAACAGGTGAAATTTTAGCAATGGCGAGTTGGCCTTCTTATAATCCAAATGATAAGGATGGCTTAAATAATAAAGATGCAATGCGTAACCGTGGTGCAATTGATATGTTTGAACCAGGTTCAACCATGAAGCCATTCACCATTGCTGCTGGTCTGGAAAGTGGGAAATACACACCAAATTCAGTGGTTAATACCAGTCCTGGTTCTATGCTTTTAGGCTCACACACGATCCGAGATACGCATAACTATGGCTCGTTAACCGTGACTGGGGTGATTGTGAAATCATCCAACGTGGGTTCAGCAAAAATTGCGTTGTCGCTTCCGAAAGAGACTTTGCCGAGTTTCTTTCGAAAGGTAGGCTTTGGTCAGCGTTCAGCAGTGAAGTTCCCTGGCGAAAGTGGCGGTTTAGTGGTTTCACCAGAAAAATTAAATTCATCGCAAATTGGTACTATGGCCTATGGTTATGGCTTGAATGCGACAATTTTACAATTGGCTCAAGGTTATGCCATGTTGGCAAATCATGGTGTCGAATATCCTTTAAGTCTGTATAAGTTGGATGATAAGCCCAAAGGCAAACAGGTTTTAGAACCTAAAATAGCCGATGAGGTGTTATTGATGTTAGAGCAGGTCACTATGCCAGGTGGTACTGCTAAACAAGCCAATATTCCAGGTTATCGTGTTGGCGGTAAAACGGGTACAGCACATAAGCTTCGTCCAGATCATCGTGGTTATTCCAATACCGAATATCGTGCCTTATTTGCAGGTGTTGCACCGATCAGTGATCCACGTTTAGCGATTATTGTTGTGGTGGAAAACCCACGTGGTCAATATTATGGTGGTCTTGTTGCAGCGCCAGTATTTGCACGTATTATGCAAGAATCGTTACGTTTAATGAATGTTCCTTTAGACAAACCACTCGAAACAGCAAAAGCTTCTAAATAGGTGAAACATGACCCTTCGTTTTCAAGATGTTTTTGATGTCGAAACCAAACAACCTTGGATGGCTGAGCCTTTTCAAGGGTTTAGTCTAGATAGCCGTTATGTGCAATCTGGTCAAATTTTTATTGCATTGAACAGTTATTCACAGCCTGAAAAAACCGTTCAGTTTGCACAATCAGCATTAGACAAAGGTGCATTGGCAATCATTAGTGAAACTGATCTAGGTTTGGAATCTGCTTTAGTTTGCACAGATGTACGTCATTTGATGGGTACATGGCAAAAACAATATTTACAAGCAACTAATCCTATCAACGCTGCTCGAATACTTGCAGTGACGGGTACCAATGGTAAAACTACAATTTCACGCTTAGTGGCTGAATTGTTAATGTTACAAGGCAAAAAATGTGCGGTGATGGGAACGACTGGGAATGGTATTTTACCCAACCTTGAATCTTCTTCACATACGACATTAGATGCTTTGCATTTGCAGAATTTACTGCATGACTTTGCTCAGCAAGGTGCAGAATTTGTTTCTTTGGAAGCCAGTTCACATGGTTTAGAGCAAGGCCGTTTAAATGGTTGTGATATTGAAATTGCTGCATATAGTAATTTGAGTCGTGATCATTTGGATTACCACGGCACACTTGAAGCTTATGCAGAAGCAAAATCACGTTTATTTAAATTCCCAACATTAAAAGTTGCAGTGATCAATATTGATGATGCACATGCCAATATCATGTTGGATGCTGCGAGTAGTAATCAAGCGCATCCTAAAGTATTGACCTATTCAACGTCTAAAGCCGCTGATTACCAAGTATTTGGGATTCAATACAGTTTGAATGGTGCGACATTCCATCTTAAAACAGAACAAGGTGAGTTTACGGTTCAAAGCCCACTCTTGGGACATTTTAATATTGAAAATCTAGTGGCGAGTTTGATTGTGGCAGAACAAGCAGGCTTTGATTTAAGACAATTGATTGCTGTTGTACCGCAATTGCAAGGTGCGCCTGGGCGCATGCAAGTGATTCGAGATGAAGATCGCTTATTTGTCGTCGATTATGCACATACGCCAGATGCGCTGACGCAGGTATTAAAAACCTTAAAACGTCATGTCGAACATCAGCTTTGGGCAGTGTTTGGTTGTGGTGGTGACCGTGATCGCGGTAAGCGTCCTCTTATGACTAAAGCAGCTTTAGAACAAGCCAATCCAATTGTGATTACGTCAGATAATCCTCGGACTGAAGATTCGCAACAAATTTTTGCAGATATGAAGCGTGACGTTAATTTTAGTCAGCATGATGTACATGAAATTCATGATCGTCGTGAAGCGATTAAATATGCGGTAAAAAATGCCCAGTCTGGAGATATTGTGGTGATTGCAGGTAAGGGGCATGAAAACTATCAGGAAATTGATGGTGTACGCCATTGGTTTGATGATGTGGTGGAAGTGCAATCTGCGATTGATGCACAGCACCATAAACCAAATTCAGCTTATCCAGCTCAGTAGGAATAATAGATGCATACATCTACCACCAGTACTGTGCCTTTGGAGCCATGGTCAGCAGAGCAACTTGCTGAAGCGACTCAAGGTTATTGGTATTTAGATAAAGCGCCGCAGGGTGATATTAAGCGTATTTTGACAGATTCACGCCATGCTGAATCTGGTGATGCATTCTTAGCACTCAAAGGTGAGCGCTTTGATGCACATGATTTTATTGCACCAGTTGCAGAAAGTGGTTGTCAGATTGCGATTGTGAGCCATCCTGTAGACGCAGATATTTGCCAACTTGTTGTTGCAGATACACGTTTAGCGTTGGGGTATTTAGGTGCGTATCGCCGTGCAAAGCATTCACAGCTTAAAGTGATTGCTTTGACAGGAAGTAGTGGTAAAACCACCACTAAAGAAATGTTAGGCAGCATCCTTTCACATTTAGCACCGACTCTGATTACACGTGGTAATTTGAACAATGATCTTGGTGTACCTATGATGTTATTGGAGCTTCGAGCTGAGCATCAATATGCAGTGATGGAGTTGGGTGCAAGCCATCAAGGTGAAATTGACTATACGTCCAACTTGGTGCAGCCTCATGTAGCAGGTATTCTTAATATTGGGACTGCGCATTTAGGTGAGTTTGGTGGGCGTGATGGTATTTGTCGTGCCAAATCTGAAATTTATGCGCATATTAATAAATCAGGAACGTCGATTATCCCTGCGCAAGATGATTTTACTGACGCCATTCGTCAAGCTGTACAGACTAAAAATGTTTTAAGTTTTGGCAATGGTGGTGATGTTTTCGCAACTGAAATAGAGCTACAAGCGCAATCTGCAACATTCACCATCAATACACCACAAGGCAGTCGTGTTGTGCATTTGCCTTTTGCAGGTGAGCATAATGTGCATAATGCAGAAGCTGCAACAGCATTTGCTTTGGCAATTGGCGTTCATTTGGATGATATTGTTGCAGGCCTGGAAACAGCACAAGGTGCGAAAGGTCGCTTGAATTTCATTCAAAAAAACCATTATTTATTTATTGATGATACCTATAACGCCAATCCGACTTCCATGCGTGCCGCTGCTGAGGTTTTAGCGCAGCAAGAAAGCATTAACGTCATGGTGATTGGTGATATTGGTGAATTAGGAAATACCGCAGCCCAACAACATTATATGTTAGGGCGTGATTTAGTTTCTGTTAAAGGAATTAACTTTGTTGTTGCAGTTGGTGAATTTTCACCTGCAACGCAAGAAGGTGCTCGAAGCACTCAGTACGGTAAAAAATTACAAGCTTTTCTTAGCCAAGAACAAGCTTTACCTTTATTGTTAAGTTTAATTGAGACACATCAACCACAGTCCATGAGTTTCCTGTTCAAAGGTTCTCGTTATACCCATATGGAAACGTTGATGGCTGATTTGATGGAGAAAGTTTAATGCTGTTTTGGTTATTTCAACACTTGGCAGGTTACGAGAACTCATTCCAAGTTGTTCGATACTTATCGTTACGAGCATTGCTCAGTGTACTGACCTCACTTGCGATTGGTTGGGCTTTAGGGCCTGTGATGATTCGTAAGCTGCAAGCTTTAAAATATGGGCAAGCGGTCAGCTCATTTGCGCCAGAAAACCATGCAAAAAAAATGGGTACACCAACTATGGGTGGGATTTTAATCTTACTCTCGATTGGTATCAGTACCTTGTTGTGGGCAGATTTATCTAACCCATATGTATGGATTGTCTTAGCTGTTATGGTGATCTTTGGTGCTGTAGGTTGGGCGGATGACTGGATTAAAGTTCGTTATAAAGACAATGCTGGTTTACCTGCCAAGAAGAAATTTTTCTGGACGTCTATTGGCTCATTAGGTGCCGGTATTGCGTTGTATGTTATTGCAACACAACAAGAAAACCCTGTACATACAGCGAATATGTTGGATCTGTTGATTCCTGTCTTTAAAAATCTCAGCATTCCATTGTCATCTATTCCTTTGGGTATTGGCTTCATTATTTTCACTTATTTGGTGATTAATGGTGGCTCAAATGCTGTGAATTTAACCGATGGTTTAGATGGTTTGGCAATCATGCCAATCGTCTTGGTTGCTGCAGGTTTGGGTGTATTTGCTTATTTAGCGGGTGATATTCGTTTTGCCAACTATCTACATATTCCTTATGTAAAATATACCTCTGAATTGGTGATTGTCTGCGCAGCAATGATTGGTGCAGGCTTGGCTTTCCTTTGGTATAACGCACATCCTGCACAAATTTTTATGGGTGATGTGGGTGCATTATCGTTGGGTGCGATGCTCGGTACAATTGCGGTAATGGTTCGCCAAGAAATCGTATTTGCTATTATGGGCGGCGTATTTGTAATAGAGGCGATATCAGTATTCTTACAAATTGGTTCACTGCGTATGCGGAATAAACGTGTCTTCCTCATGGCGCCGTTGCATCATCATTATGAGAAAAAAGGCTGGCGTGAAACTCAAGTCGTCATTCGTTTTTGGATTATTACAATTATGCTGGTAGTTTTAGGTCTAATGACTTTAAAATTGCGTTAAGCAAAAGTTGTTTGAGAAAGTCGGCATCTGTCGACTTTTTTTATGGCTTTAAAATGAGTTTGGAGAATGTTATGAATTTGTTGATGTGTCCAGTATGTCGTGAAGCACTCAGCTTAACCGATCGCACATGGCGCTGTTTAAACAATCATAGCTATGATGTGGCAAAACAAGGCTATGTTAATTTACACGTGGTGCAGCATAAACATAGTAAAAACCCAGGGGATACATCTGAGTCAGTACAAGCACGCCGTGCATTTTTAAGTGCAGGGTTTTATGCACCTTTACAGCACGCTCTTGTCGAAAAAATTCGTGAATTGCGGATAGAAAATTTATTGGATATTGGCTGTGGTGAGGGTTATTACACAGATGCAATGCAAGCGGAAGTGATGCAATGTATGGGGGTGGATATTGCCAAAAATGCGGTGCAAGTAGCAGCAAAATTAAATAAAAATATTACTTGGGTGGTGGGAACAGGGGCAACGCTTCCTGTTTTAGATCATTCTATTGATTTATGTACAAGCTTGTTTAGTCCAATCCCGAAAGAAGAAATTCTTCGAGTGTTAAAGCCACAGGCTTATTTGATTGTAGTAACCCCTGCACCTGCACATTTATTTGCAATGCGTGAAGCTTTATTTGATGAAGTGAATGAGCATGATCCGCATAAATTCGTTGAACAATTACAAGATGCATTTGAGCTGATCGAACAGCCCATCGTTGAGTCAGAATTTACTTTAGATCAACAACAATTAAAGAACCTGATTGCGATGACACCGTATGCTTATAAGGCGAAACCTGAGAAAAGGCAGGCTTTGGAAGAGCAGGGAAGTACACAATTAAAGGCTGCATTCCAAATTTATCTTTTTCAGAAAAAGTGATTCTCTCAACTCCTGAGTCATTGAAAACAAAACGCCATCAAATTGATGGCGTTTTGTTTTTTATTTGAGAAGCAGCTTTTAAATCTAAAAATTAGACTTTAAATTACTGCACCTCATTAATGAGTTTTTCCATTGAGTCATTTTCACGTTTTGGCGTCGTCGCATGATTCATTGTCGGTGGCGTTGATGTATTGGGTTTAAGAGTCTGTTCCGGATTATCATCAGGCAGATCTTCAAAGTCATTTGAAGAGTTGCGTGTTGGTGATGTTGGCGCAGGTCTATAAATCGGACGTGCTAGCGGTGGTGAGCTGCGATAATCCTCATTGTTTTGTTCAGGGTCTAGGCTACGTTGTTCACGGGAAACAGGTGCTTTGGCATCTTTATCAAAATGAACCCAAGCCGATGGTGTACCTTTTAAGGCTTGATCCATGAAACTTGTCCACACTGGAAGTGCGGCAATACCACCATATTCACGACGACCTAATGTAGATGGTTGGTCAAAACCGACCCAAGCAATCGTCACTAATTTGCCATTAAAACCAGCAAACCAAGCATCTTTTGCATCATTGGTTGTTCCTGTTTTACCACCGATATCATCACGACCAATTTTCAATGCTGCACGACCTGTACCGTGTAGGATTACATCGCGAAGAATATTGGCCATATCAAAAGCAGATTGCGATTTTAAAATACGCTGTGCTTGTTTGTATTTACTTTGCTCTTCTTTGCTGAGTGCTATTTGAGGTTCAATCGTGTTAAGTGTTGCGCCATCAATCACTTCATCATCAGGAGTGATCGATGCAGTATCAGCAGGGGTGTCTTTTTGATTAATACATGGAATACATGCATACTCAGGATTGGCTTCGTAAATGACTTTACCGTAGGCATCTTCAATACGAGTGATGAAGTGCGGTTGAACACGATAACCACCATTGGCGATAGTCGCATAACCTGTTGCCATTTGAACAGGTAACACTTGTGGCGTACCCAATGCAATGGTGAAGTTACGTGGTATTTGGTCGTCTTGTAAGCCAAAATCCATCAATAATTGACGCGCTCGTTCAATGCCAACACTCTGTAATAAACGCACCGACACAGTATTTCGAGATAAGTATAATGCACGGCGTAAAGGAATCATTCCCAAATAACGACCGTCTGAGTTTCTTGGTGACCATCGCCCTATAGTGATTGGACTATCATTCACCATAGAGTAGGGGGTCATGCCTCGTTCAAGCGCCAAAGCATATATAAACGGTTTAATGGTTGAACCCGGTTGACGCCAACCTTGAGTTGCACGGTTAAATTTAGATTGATAAAAATTATAACCACCGACAACGGCTTCAATTGCACCATCATTCGGATTAATCGCAATCAATTGACCTTGTGCTTTTGGGGTTTGTACCAGTGACCAAGCTGTTTTATTTTCATTGGGTCTTAAACGAATAATATCTTTGACTGTGACAATTTGAGAAGCACGACTTGGTGCACCACCCACGGCATTGGCATTAATATATTTTCTTGCCCAAGACATGCCTGACCATGGAACGGTGACGGTCGAGCCATCTTGCATCTTGGCATCAAAGCTATTATTACTCACTTTAATTACTTCAGCAGGATAGGTATTTGCATACGGAATGAAATCTTTTAAAGGCTTATCATGCGCTTCTGCACCTCGCCAACCATGACGACGATCATAATCTTCTAAGCCTTTTTGTACTGCTTCTTCTGCATATTGCTGACGTTTACTATCCACCGTCGTATAAACTTTATAACCAGAATCTGTCGCTTGCTCACCAAATTTTTCGACCAGTTCAGAACGAACCATTTCACCTACATAGGGAAATTTATTATTAATTCCTCGGTCAGGCATACTTAAATTGATGGGTTCAGCAACGCCTTTTTGGTATTCAGCTTGATTTAGATAACCTAATTGCAGCATACGACCTAAAATCCAATTACGGCGTTCTAAAGCACGTTCTGGATTGACCACAGGATTGTATTTAGAGGGTGCTTTAGGTAAGCCTGCAATCATTGCCATTTGAGCAATACTGAGCTGATCTAAACTTTTGTCATAATAAATCTTTGCAGCAGCAGCAATACCGTAAGCATTTTTACCTAAAAATATTTTATTCACATATAAAGATAAAATGTCTTCTTTTGATAAGCTTTGTTCTATTTTACGTGCTAAGAAAACTTCTGTAAGTTTGCGCTTTAATGTGCGTTCAGGTGATAAATAGTAGTTTTTCGCGACTTGCATGGTGATGGTTGAACCACCTGTTTGCGCACCACCTGTCACGGTTTCACTGACAGCACGACCTAAGCCTTTAAAGCTGACACCACTGTGCTCAAAAAACGAAGAGTCTTCTGCTGCTAGAAATGCATGAATAAGATGTGGTGGGATCTGCTCGTATTCAACTGGAACAGAAAGTTTACCACCATACTCTGCAATTAACTGATTATCAGCAGTGTAAACTTGCAACGGTTTAAGCAATGGCGCCTTTTTTAAAGAGCTCATTTCTGGTAGGGATGGGGCAATATATAGATACATGCCATAAAAGCCCATCGGAATTGCGACTAAGACAATAATAATCAGCAAAAAAAAGGGATGAATATAACCGGAACAAGATAGCTTTTTCATAACAAGTAAGTTTTAATAATAGCTAATGGCAAACTAATTGTTGGTCAGTATAACTTTTCATTTAACAGATTGTTAGATGCGATATTGTATCTGTTAAAAATTAAGACCAATAGCAGTCGGTTTGTGTTATTACTTGGGGATAAAAAAATAATAGGAAATCATCGTGCTTAGACTATATCGTAAGCCAAATAAGGGGTTGATAGGAGTAGATATTAGTTCTACTTCTGTAAAAATTTTAGAACTCTCTGTTAAAAACGGTCGTTACTGGGTTGAAAGCTATGGATTAAGTCCTTTGCTTGAGGGGAGTGTTGTAGAAAAAAACATTCTGAATCCAGAAGCAGTTGCAGATGCGTTGGAAAGAGCAGTGAATATTGCTAATCCCCAATCGCAAAACGTTGCTGTTGCAGTACCAACATCTATGGTGATCCACAAAGTCATCGAGATGGATGCTGATATGACTGAGGAAGAGCGGGAAGTTCAGATTCGAATGGATGCGGAACAATATATTCCTTTTCCACTTGATGAAGTCAGTTTAGATTTTGAAGTGCTTAATGATAAGTTGGCAATGGCAAATCGTGTCAATGTTTTATTGGTTGCTACGCGTTTTGAAAACATTGAATCTCGTGTTGAAGTCTTAGAAATCGCAGGGTTATCACCCAAAATCGCTGATGTTGAAAGTTATGCGCTAGAGCGTGCTTTTGACGTATTTTCTGATACTTTACCGATTGGCGTAAATATGGTTGGTGTTTTAGACATCGGTCATACGATGACGACGCTATCTGTTGTACAGAAAGGCAAAATTATCTATACGCGTGAACAAGTCTTTGGCGGAAAGCAGCTGACTCAAGATGTACAAAATAGATATGGTCTGTCTTATGAAGAAGCAGGTCGTGCAAAAAAAGATCGTACATTACCTGATGATTTTGAAACAGAAGTATTGATGCCATTTCTTGAAGCTGTTGTTCAACAGGCGGCACGTTCACTACAATTCTTCTTTTCATCTTCTCAATTTAATGAAATCGATCATATTTTATTGGCTGGGGGAAATGCGAATATCCCTGGTTTGGCAAAATTATTACAACAAAAACTGGGCTATCGCGTCACTATTGCAAATCCTTTCTTGCAAATGGGGTTCTCACCACAAATTGACTTGAAAAAAATAGAGAATGATGCACCGTCACTGATGGTTGCGTGTGGCTTAGCTTTGAGGAGTTTTGATTAATGGCAAAGATTAACCTACTCCCTTGGCGCGATGAGCTAAGAGAACAGCGAAAAAAACAATTCGTTGCAATATGTGTTGGTGTTGCACTGATTGGTTTATTAACGGTACTACTCACATGGTTTTTCTTTAACCAGCAATTGGAAGACCAAGAGCAAGCCAATCAATTGGTGACCAGTACCAATCAAAATCTAGATACTCAATTGAAAACATTAGATGGCTTGCA
The DNA here is from genome assembly GCF_048552595.1 of Acinetobacter psychrotolerans. Classification (NCBI taxonomy): domain Bacteria; kingdom Pseudomonadati; phylum Pseudomonadota; class Gammaproteobacteria; order Moraxellales; family Moraxellaceae; genus Acinetobacter; species Acinetobacter psychrotolerans. Next base: position 185,055 of record NZ_JBIMDK010000001.1, read on the forward strand.
AGAGCGTCGTAATGCGATTATTGAACGTATGAAGTTGATCCAAGGTTTACAGGGTCAGCGTCCTGTTATTGTACGTTTAGTTGATGAGCTTGTACGTGTAACGCCAACTCAAATGTATATTACGAAATTTAGCCGAGTTGGTGATAAATTTACCATCGAAGGCAAGGCTGAAAGCCCAAATACTGTGGCTGAATTACTACGTGGTTTAGAGGCTTCCGAATGGTATCGTAATGCATTTATGAATTCATTCTTGGCTGCGGAAGAAAATAAAAATAAAGGGCAAAGTTCTATAATTCCTCGCGTAGAAGAGTCTTATGGAAGTTTTGTAGTCACTGTAGATATTGGAGAAATTGCATCTGCTGTACCAGATGAAAATGCTGCTAAAAAAGCTGTACAAGTTCCAGCTGCTGGGGGTGCAAAATGAGTCGTGAAGATTTCGAGAAAATTGATTCATCCATAAAAGATGCACCAAAGAAAAACAAAATGTCTGTTGATAAGTTTTTCCAACAGTTCAATACCTTAGATATGAATAATTATGGTAGTTGGCCATTATCAGTCAAACTAACGTGTTGGTTATTTTTATTCTTTGTAGTGTGTGCAATTGGTTATTTTTTAGCAATTAAACCTAAATTAGATGCGATTGATCAAGCGCGGACTGTTGAGCAAAATTTGCTGAATGAGTTTAAAGAAAAAGATTCAAAATTAAGAAATTTGCAGCAATATCAAGCTCAATTGCAGCAAATGGAAATGAATTTTAATCAACAGTTAGAGCAGCTTCCAAAAGAAACTGAAATTCCAAGTTTGGTTGAAGATATTAACGTCACTGGGGTCAGCTCTGGTTTGAAATTTAAAAATATCAAATTAGAACCTGAAGTAAGACAAGAATTTTTTATCGAACAGCCAATTTCGATTGATGCGACAGGTGATTATCATTCATTTGGTAGTTTTGTGAGTAGTATTGCTGTCTTACCTCGAATAGTAACGCTACATGACTTCACTATTACAGGTACGCCAAGCCAAGATAAAAAATCAGATGTACCTATTGTAGATTATACAATTAAAGCAAAAACCTATCGTTATATCGGTGCTGATGAGCAAAATGCAGAGAAATCAGCTACCGCTTCAGGTACAGCAACAGCGCCGCAAGGAGGGAAGCCACAATGAAAAAACTAAGTCACATGATTTGTGGAGTCTCATTTGCGATGCTTTTGGTCGGATGTGATTCTCGTATAGATGCTGTCAATCAACAAATGGCAAATATTCGAAATGAGCAGCCATTGCCGATTGAGCCAGCACCTGTATTTACGCCTGTTCCGAGTTTTAGTTATTCCGCACAACAATTGCGGAGTCCTTTTTTACCAAACTCGTTGGCCAATGAATTAAAAATAATGTCAGGTAAACGCGTTTATCCTAATTTTTCAAGACAGACGCAACCGCTAGAAAGCTATCCTTTAGAGTCGTTGACACTGAAAGGCAGTATGAAGGGGAATGCGGGGCAAATTGTTGGATTGATTCAAACACCTGATGGTGAAATTGAACGTGTTCAGCAAGGTAATTATATGGGGATGAATCAGGGACGAATTGTTGAGATTACACCGACTCGTATAGATTTATTGGAAATCGTTCCAGATGGTCGTGACGGTTATATAGAAAGACCACGGAGTTTAGTTCTAGTAGGTCCAGTGGATTGAAACTAAATTAAGGAATAAAAATGAAAAATAGTTTGAAATGTATCTTTAGTGGGGATGGTAAGTTTATGAATAGTCACCTTCGTCAATTTACTATGGCGGCTGTTTCTATTGCGATCATGCAAGTCGCTGTAGCACAAACAACAATGACGAATATTGTCCCAATGAAAATTCCAGGGCAAGGTACAGAAATTCGTGTGATGTTTAATGGTTTGCCACCACAACCGCAGGCTTATCAATTAGAAAATCCATCACGATTAATTTTAGATTTTGATAATGCTAAACAGAATTTAAGCCAAACCAGTATTCCTGTAGCAAGTGATGAAGCATCAACAGTCGAGGTCGCTGCGGATAATCAACGTTCACGTGTAACTGTGAATTTGAAGGATAGTGGTGCTTTTACAACACGTGTTGAAGGCAATACATTTATTTTAAAAATCAATAATGCCAGTCAAGCTGCGGCATTACCAAACTTAAGCACTTCAAATACGTCAAAACAATCTCAGGGAATTGCTGATATTGGTTTTCAGCGTGGAAATGCAGGAGAAGGGCAAGTATTTGTAAGTTTAACTGGTGCAAATACGCCTGTAGATGTGCAGCAGCAAGGTAGTAAAGTTGTTATTCGTACGTTAGGAAATAAAATTCCTACACATTTGATTCGTCGTTTAAATGTGAATGATTTCGCAACACCTGTTTCATCTGTTGATGCTTATAATGATGGAAGTAACGGTGTGATTACCATTCAGTCTGCAGGGAGCTATGAGTATATGGCGTATCAAGCAGAAAATAAATTGACTGTCAGTTTAAAGCGTCCTGCAGAAAATAAACTTGTACGCCCTGGAGCAAGTCAATCATATACAGGTAAAAAAATCTCCTTAGATTTCCAAGATATTGAAGTGCGTCGTGTATTGCAATTGCTTGCAGATTTTACTGGCATCAATATGGTGGCGGCAGACACGGTACAAGGAAATATCACTTTACGTTTAAAAGATGTTCCTTGGGATCAAGCTTTAGATATTATCTTGAAAACGAAGAATTTAGATAAACGTCGTAATGGTAGTGTTATTTGGATTGCACCCGTTACAGAGTTGATTAAATCTGAAGAAGATGAAGCAAAGGCTTTAGCACAAAGTGTGAAATTGTCACCTTTGCAAACAGAATACGTTCAGTTGAATTATGCAAAAGCGACAGATATTGAAAAACTTATTGTACAAGGTAAGAATAGTAATACATCTTCTGGTGGGTCTGCGAGCGGTGGTGTAGATACATTAGGTGATAGTGTTGGTTCTTTACTGAGTCCTCGTGGAACAATTTCGACGGATCCTCGGACTAATACTTTAATTATTAATGATACTTCACAAAAAATTGATCAAATTCGTAAAATGATTGATTTATTGGACGTTTCAGTTAAACAAGTAATGGTTGAAGCGCGCATTGTACGTGCAACAACAGATTTTACCAAAGAAATGGGTGTTAAGTGGGGAATTCTCTCTCAGGGAGTTACACGCAATAACGACTTGCTTGTTGGTGGTAGTGATCAAACGTTATGGGATTTAAGAGATCCGGATGATGATGGGAAATACACCATTAATCGACCAGATAATCTTAACGTAGATCTTGGCGTAACGACTGCTGGCGCAAGTAAAATAGCATTTGGATTAATCAGCCTGTCTGATTTTATGTTGGATTTAGAGTTATCTGCACTACAAGCCGATGGTTATGGTGAGGTGATTTCAACACCAAAAGTTTTGACAGCGGATAAGCAAAAAGCCAAAGTTTCTTCAGGACAACAAATTCCTTATCAAACAACATCAACAGCAGGTGGAGCATCGACTGCAACAACTGAATTTAAAGATGCTTTACTCAGTTTAGATGTGACACCAAGTATTACACCTGATGGTAAGGTGCAAATGCAGTTGAATATTACCAGTGACTCACGTGGTGGGGTTGCACCGAATGGTGAAGTTATCCTGAATAAAAATGAAATCAATACCAATGTGTTGGTGGATAATGGGGAAACTGTTGTTTTAGGTGGGATTTTCGAACAAGAAACGTCGAATACTCAAACTAAAGTACCTTTCTTCGGGGATATACCTTATTTAGGGCGATTATTTCGTAAAGATGCAAAAACGGAAAACAAACGTGAATTGCTAATCTTTGTAACGCCAAGAATTGTTAATGACAGCCGTACTAGAAATCATTAATATACTTTCAATGAAAGCAATTCGATAGGTGACTCCTTGCCAAGCAAAGAGTTTGAAACCCTGCCAAATATTTATTTGGTAGGGCCCATGGGAGCAGGGAAGACAACAGTTGGTCGGCATTTGGCGGAATTGTTGGGTCGAGAGTTTTTAGACAGCGATCATGAAATAGAAAGAAAAACAGGGGCTTCAATTCCTTGGATTTTTGAAAAAGAAGGTGAGCAAGGTTTCCGTACAAGAGAAACGCTCGTGATCGATGATTTGACCTTAATGAAAGATTTGGTGGTTGCAACTGGCGGCGGCGCAGTGACCCAAGCAATGAATCGTGAGTATCTTAAGCGTCGTGGAATTGTGATTTATTTATATACGCCTGTTGAAATTCAATTATTACGTACACATCGAGATAAAAATCGTCCTTTATTACAAGTAGAACATCCTGAACAAAAGTTAAGAGATTTACTCAAAATACGGGATCCACTTTATCGTGATGTTGCGCATTATATTATTGAAACCAACCAAGGTGCGGCACGAGATTTAGCGCATAAAATATTGCAGCTTATTGTTTCGCAAGAAATTCATTAATCAATTATAGTTAATTGTTATTTGGCAGAGTCATGCAAACTTTACATGTAGAACTGGGCGAACGTCGTTATCCAATTTTTATTGGTAGTCATTTAAATCCGCAAGAATTACTTGAACCTTATATTGATGGTCGTCAAGTGATGATCGTGACCAATACAACGGTTCAACCTTTATACCTCTCGCATTACGCTGAAGCGATTACGCAATTGGGTAAGCAAGTTGCGACCTGTATATTGCCTGATGGTGAAAAATATAAAAATATAGAACATTTAAATCTAATTTTTGATGCACTGCTTGGGGCTGGTTTTAATCGCGATTGTACCGTATTGGCTCTAGGCGGTGGTGTTATTGGGGATATGGCAGGTTTTGCCTCTGCTTGTTTCCAACGTGGGGTTTATTTTATTCAAGTGCCAACAACTTTATTGTCTCAAGTTGATTCAAGTGTCGGTGGGAAAACAGGTATTAATCATCCACTCGGTAAAAACATGATTGGTGCATTCCAACAGCCCCAAGTGGTTTTGGCTGACATGGCTCAATTGAAGACATTATCTGCACGAGAGCTTTCAGCAGGATTAGCCGAAGTGATTAAATATGCGCTACTTTGTGATGAGGAGTTTCTCACTTGGCTAGAAGTGAATATGGAAGGATTAATTGCGCAAGATCCAGAATTATTAGCTGAAGCTGTTTATCGTTCATGTGCGCATAAAGCCCGCATTGTTGCTAATGATGAAAAAGAACAAGGTGAAAGAGCTTTACTAAATCTGGGGCACACCTTTGGTCATGCTATTGAATCTTACTTAGGTTATGGTGTTTGGCTACACGGTGAAGCTGTTGCAACAGGTATGGTGATGGCAGCAGATCTCTCACAGAGAATGGGATGGATTTCACAGAATGATCTTGAACGTACAAAAAAAATCATACAACGTGCTCAATTACCTGTAGCATGTCCTAAAATTCCACTTGATGAATTTTTAGCTTATATGTCGCACGACAAAAAAGTATTAAACGGACAACTTCGTTTAATACTGATCAAGCAACTCGGTCAAGCAGTCATTACTAAAGACTTTGACGTAGAGTTGATGAAACAAGCGATCTTAGCGAATCAGATATAGAAAAGGTTAGTTTCACATGGCAACAATTCGTTCAAATTGGCAAAATATTCGACAATATATTTGGTTAATTGGTGGAGTGTTGTGCCTTATTGCTGCCTTTATTTTTTGGATAGTGACGGATAACAAGGATTTAGTCACAGTGACTAATCCTATAGAAGAAACTCAAGTTCAAATTCAACCTGAAAAGGTTGCTGCCTCTACACATCTGGGGAGCTTAATGGATGAAGTTCGTCCTATAGAAATGACGACTCGTGTGACGGCGACACTAGGTAGTCACGATCCAGAATTTCGAGGTACTAAATTTTTTCAAGAAAACAAGAAAGCTTGGACAATTGAGCTTTTTAAAGTGACAGATGAAGATATCATTCGAAGTTTTCTAAAAAAACAAATTGATCGTAAAAATTTTATTTATTTCCGTTTAAGTGGTGAAGATCAGGCTGAACAATATGTTTTAGCTTATGGTGTGTTTAAAACGGATGATCAAGCGAAAACTCAACTCAAACAATTAAATATAAAATTACCCAATACAATTCATCCTCAAGCTGTCCAATTTGAAAAATATATGGATGCTGTGAATGATTTGGGATCCGATGAAATGGCTGGCGGTAACAAACTGTACGAAGTCAAATTAAAATCTGCACCACTGCCTGTGATTGATGAAACATTATTGGCTCAAGCCAAATCTGTACTTGCTGCGGTAACAGGGTCGGCAGCAACAACGAAAACAACCATTACTCGTCGTGATGAATCGGGTAATGTTGTTGATGTTGAAAAATCACAATCCTCGGTTGCACAATCTTCGAGCAAAAATAAAGAATCATCTGCAGGTTCTACAGATAAAAAAGCAGTTGAACATCAAGTCAGTGATCCCTTTAATTAAAGTGGTTCTAAAATAGAGCGGTTTAGTGTATAAAAATAATAATTCGCACAATATTAGTGCGATATTTTAAGTGATAAATTTGTCTAAATTTTTAATAAGGCTTTTATTTCAATATATTTGAGTTGTTTGGTGAATGGAAATATTAATTGGCATATTTTTTGCTTTATTGTCGAGCTAGTTGAGTTAATTGTCACTGTTTTAGCGCGAAACAATTCAATTAGTGTGCGATCTAGGTTTAAGTTGATGCTTTAATTCAGTGCGAAAGCTGTAAAAAATTTTTGCAATTAAAGTGAGAACGGACTGGAGTTAAATCGTGACTCAGTGCTTTACTTGAGGATAGGATTGAACTTGAAAGTCGAAATTTAGAGTTTGAAGGTTTTTCGCCCATATGGGCCTATGTAGAAGAAGGGTACGCTATGCACATGCCATCGCCTAATACTGTAGCTCCCGCTCAAGGTTTATACCAACCTGACGAGTTTAAAGATAACTGTGGTTTCGGTTTGATCGCCCATATGCAAGGTGATCAAAGTCACGACTTAGTCAAGACCGCAATTCATAGTCTAAGTTGCATGACGCACCGTGGTGGTATTGCTGCAGATGGTAAGACCGGTGATGGTTGCGGATTGTTATTGGCTATGCCTAAAGCTTTTTTCCGTGAAGAAGCAAAAAAAATTAGTGATATTACCCTGAGCGAAGTTTTTGCTGTCGGAACCGTATTTTTAAACTTAGATCCTGCGCTTGCTGCTCATGCAAAACAGATATTGACCAAAGAAATTGAAGAAGAAGGATGTCGTGTCATTGGTTGGCGTGTTGTTCCAACCAATAACGATGCTTTAGGCTCTATCGCCATGCAGTCTTTACCTGCATTTGAGCAAATTTTTGTCAATTGCCCAATGGGTGTGACAGAGGTTGAATTCAACCGTAAATTATTTATGGCGCGTCGTCGTGCAGAACAAAAAATTACCAATGATGCATACTTTTATGTGACCACACTGTGCTCTACAGTGATCACTTATAAAGGTTTGATGATGCCTGCTTATATTGCAGACTTCTATACAGACCTTGCAGATGAGCGTTTAGCATCACATATTGTGGTATTCCATCAACGTTTTTCTACCAATACATTACCACGCTGGCCTTTGGCACAACCATTCCGTTATCTTGCTCATAATGGTGAAATTAACACCATTACAGCAAATCGTAACTGGGCTGTTGCACGCGCGCCTAAATTTGAAAACCCATTATTACCTGGTTTAACAGAGCTCAATCCAATTGTAAACCGCACTGGTTCGGACTCTTCAAGTATGGATAATATGCTTGAAATTCTGGTTGGTGGTGGAATGGACTTATTCCGTGCATTACGCATGCTTGTTCCGCCGGCTTGGCAGAATGTAGAGACTTTAGATGCAGACTTACGTGCATTCTATGAGTTTAACTCTAAGCATATGGAAGCTTGGGATGGCCCAGCAGGTTTAGTGATTCAAGATGGTCGCCATGCAATTTGTATGCTTGACCGTAATGGTTTACGTCCTGCACGTTGGGTGATCACGAAAAATGGTTACATCACACTTGCATCAGAAATTGGTGTGTGGGGCTATAAGCCTGAAGATGTCATATCGAAAGGGCGTGTGGGTCCAGGTCAAATTCTTGTGATTGATACATTCACAGGTAAGATGCTCGATACTAAAGATGTCAGCAATCACCTGAAAAAAATGCGTCCATACCGTGAATGGTTACGTGCAAATTCTGTACGTGTTCAAGGTAGCCCAGAACTTGAAGAATATTTGTGTGATCAAGGCTTAAAAGGTGATGACCTCAAAGCTTCTCAAAAAATGTTTATGGTGACATTTGAAGAGCGTGATCAACTGCTTCGTCCAATCGCTGAAAGCGGTCAAGAAGCGGTAGGTTCAATGGGTGATGATACGCCAATGGCAGTATTGTCTCGCCAAGTACGCCATGTGAGTGATTATTTCCGTCAACAATTTGCCCAAGTGACTAATCCACCAATCGACCCATTACGTGAATCAATCGTAATGTCTTTGGAAACGTGTTTTGGTCGTGAGCAAAATGTTTTTGAGCAAAGCCCAGAGCATGCAGATCGTTTAATTATATCAAGCCCAGTGCTTTCAAATTCTAAAATGCATCAAATTCGTACCAGTGGTCGTAAAGGTTACGAAATTGCAGATATCGATTTGAACTATGCTGAAACAGAAGGTCTTGAAGCGGCAATTTCACGTATTTGTGAAGAAGCTGCACAAGCGATTCGTGATGGTAAAACTTTACTGGTCATTTCAGATCGTAAAATTCGCCAAGGTTTCTTACCTGCCAATGCAGCAATGGTTACAGGTGCGATCCATCATTATTTAATGAATGTTGGTTTACGTACCGATGCAAACATCATTGTCGAAACTGCTTTAGCACGTGATGCACATCAGTTTGCAGTACTTTTAGGTTTCGGTGCGACAGCGATTTATCCATATCTTGCTTATGATGTGATCAATGATTTGATTGCAAAAGGTGAATTATTGGGTGATCCAATTCATGCACAAGCGAACTTCCGCAAAGGTATCGATAAAGGTTTGCTCAAAGTTCTTTCGAAAATGGGTATCTCTACAGTCGCATCTTATCGTGGTGGACAGTTATTTGAAGCGGTTGGTTTATCTGAAGAAGTTGTGGGTAAATGCTTCGTAGGTGTGCCAAGTCGTATCAAGGGTGCAACCTTTGTAGACCTTGAAAATGATTTGAAAAAATTAGCAGATCTTGCGTGGAAAGCACGTAAACCAATCGAGCAAGGCGGTTTGCTGAAATTCGTATTCGATAAGGAATATCATGCATTTAACCCAGACGTAATTAATGCTTTGCATAAATCGGTACGTTCAGGGAATTATGCTGACTTTAAAGAATATGCAGAACTTGTAAATACACGCCCAATTGCGACAATTCGTGATTTACTGAAACTGAAAACTGATCATCCTATTGCTTTAGAGGCAGTTGAATCAGTTGCAGACATCTTGCCACGCTTTGATTCGGCAGGAATGTCTTTAGGTGCATTATCACCAGAAGCGCATGAAGCAATTGCAATTGCCATGAATACCATTGGTGGTCGTTCAAACTCTGGTGAGGGCGGCGAAGACCCTGCACGCTATGGCACAATCCGTAACTCGAAAATCAAACAAATTGCATCGGGTCGTTTTGGTGTAACGCCTGCGTACTTAATGTCTGCGGAAGTTCTACAAATCAAAGTTGCACAAGGTGCAAAACCGGGTGAGGGTGGTCAGCTACCTGGTGGTAAAGTGAATGGCTTAATTGCTCGTTTACGTTATTCAGTCCCGGGTGTGACTTTGATTTCACCGCCACCACATCATGATATTTATTCAATTGAAGATTTATCACAATTGATCTTTGACTTGAAACAAGTCAATCCAAAAGCCATGGTTTCTGTGAAACTTGTATCTGAACCAGGTGTAGGGACAATTGCTGCGGGCGTAGCGAAAGCTTATGCCGACTTCATTACCATTTCAGGTTATGACGGTGGTACAGCAGCTTCACCACTTTCTTCAATTCACCATGCAGGTTCGCCTTGGGAATTGGGTCTTTCAGAAGCACATCAGGCACTTCGTGTAAATGACCTTCGTGGAAAGGTTCGTGTACAAACTGATGGTGGTTTGAAAACAGGTCTAGATGTGGTTAAAGCAGCCATTCTTGGTGCGGAAAGTTTTGGTTTTGGTTCCACACCAATGATTGCATTGGGTTGTAAATACTTACGTATTTGTCACTTAAATAACTGTGCAACAGGTGTTGCGACTCAACAAGATCATTTACGTCAAGAGCATTATATTGGCGAGCCAGAGATGCTGATTAACTTCTTCCACTTTATTGCAGAAGAAACACGTGAATGGTTAGCAGCACTAGGTGTATCAAGTCTTAAAGATTTGATTGGCCGTACAGATTTACTTGAAATGTTACCTGGTGAAACAGATAAGCACGCAAACATTGATTTAAGTGCATTGTTAGAGTCACATCCTTCTGCTGAAGGTAAGGCGCAGTATTGCCAAGTACAAGGAAATGAGCCTTTTGATAAAGGTGTACTTGCAGAAAAAATGGTGGCTGAAATGTTACCTGCAATTGAAGCAAATACAGGTGGTGAGTTCCATTTTGCAGTGGGTAACTGTGACCGATCAATTGGTGCTCGTTTGTCAGGTGAAATTGCGAAACGCTATGGTAACCTCAGTATGGAAGCGCACCCTGTTAAAATGAATTTAACAGGTACAGCGGGTCAATCACTCGGTGTTTGGAATGCAGGCGGTTTACATATTAGCCTTGAGGGTGACGCCAACGATTATGTTGGTAAAGGTATGGCAGGCGGTCGTGTATCGATCTTCCCACCAAAAGGTTCGCCATTCCAAACGCAAGAAACTGCAATCATTGGTAATACCTGTTTGTATGGCGCAACTGGTGGCAGATTATACGCAGCGGGTACAGCGGGTGAACGTTTTGCTGTTCGTAACTCTGGCGCATTTGCCGTCATTGAGGGTGCAGGCGACCATTGTTGTGAATATATGACTGGCGGTATTGTGACTGTACTTGGTAAAGTTGGACACAACTTCGGTGCAGGCATGACTGGTGGTTTTGCTTATGTACTTGACTTAGATAATGATTTTGTCGATTACTATAATCATGAATTGATTGAATTAAACCGTATTTCTACAGAAGCGATGGAAGAACACAAAGAATTCTTACTTCGTATCTTAGATGAGCATATTGCTGAAACAGGTAGTGCTTGGGCGTATAAAATCCGCAATGAGTTTGATTTCTATAGTCGTAAATTCTGGCTTGTGAAACCAAAAGCGGCTAATTTGCAAACGCTTTTGAAAACAACTCAAGCAGATCCACAATAATTCCACTACTCAAATTTTAGGTAGGTGTGGATAACTTCGAAGATATACACAAGAGAACGAAGTTATTCACTCTGACCCACGGAGAGAGACATGGCAGAGCGCCTAAATAATGACTTTCAGTTTCTGGATGTAGCACGCCAAGATCCAGAAAAAAAAGATATTAATGTCCGCAAAGCAGAGTTTGTGGAAATTTATAAACCTTTTACTGCGGAAGTGGCTGCGAACCAGACCCACCGTTGTTTAGGGTGTGGTAACCCGTATTGTGAATGGAAATGTCCAGTACATAACTATATTCCAAACTGGTTAAAACTGATTGCGGAAGGTCGTATTTTCCAAGCGGCAGAACTTTGCCATCAGACCAATACACTCCCTGAAGTGTGTGGTCGAGTGTGTCCACAAGACCGTTTATGTGAAGGGGCTTGTACCCTCAATGATGGTTTTGGTGCGGTCACGATTGGTAATGCAGAAAAATATATTAACGATACAGCCTTTGCTCTTGGCTGGCGTCCAGATATGTCTTCTGTAAAATGGACAGACAAAAAAGTTGCTATCATTGGTGCAGGCCCTGCAGGTTTAGGCTGTGCAGATATCCTTGTGCGTAATGGTGTTAAACCCGTTGTATTTGATAAACGTCCTGAAATTGGTGGATTACTGACTTTTGGTATTCCAGAATTTAAGATGGAAAAAGACGTGATGAAGCGCCGCCGTGAAATTTTCACAGGTATGGGTGTTGAGTTCCGCTTAAATATTGAAATTGGTACAGATGTAACGATTGATCAGCTTCTTGCAGACTACGATGCAGTGTTTATGGGTATGGGAACATATACCTACATGAAAGGTGGCTTCGTAGGCGAAGAGCTTGATGGTGTTGTTGATGCGCTTGATTTCCTGATTGCCAATGTGAATCGTACGCAAGGTTGGGAAAAAGATCCTGCTGAATACATTAGTGTTGAAGGCAAAAAAGTGATTGTCCTTGGTGGTGGTGATACCGCAATGGACTGTAACCGTACTTCAATTCGTCAAGGTGCAGAGTCTGTTGTTTGTGCATATCGCCGTGATGAAGAAAATATGCCTGGTTCACGTCGTGAAGTTAAAAATGCACGTGAAGAAGGTGTGGACTTTCAATTCAATCGTCAACCGATCGAAATTGTTGGCGAAAATGGAAAAGTCACAGGTGTTAAGTTTATTACGACTCAATTGAGTCAGCCTGATATTCGTGGTCGCCGAAGCCCTGAGCCAATTCCAGGTTCTGAAGAAGTATTGCCAGCAGATGCAGTATTACTTGCTTTTGGTTTCCGTACCTCTCCAGCAGATTGGTTTGCAGGTGTAAATATTGGTTTAGATGGTTCTGGTCGTGTAATTGCAGCTGAGAAACAAGAGTATAAGTTCCAAACATCAAATCCGAAAATCTTTGCAGGTGGTGATATGGTTCGCGGTTCTGATCTTGTTGTGACTGCAATTTGGGAAGGTCGTGAAGCAGCGGCAGGTATTTTAGATTATCTTGATATCTAAGTCATAAACTGAATATCAGTGAAATATTCAAAACCCGCACAATGCGGGTTTTGTTTTATCTGATTAATATTGGTTTTTGTGACAAAATATAAATTCAATTAAAATCTCAGAAATAACATTAAGGTATTAATAAATAATCATTAAATAATGTTAATGATGATGTAATTAAAAATTAGCATTTGGCTTTTTTGACAATGTGAGCATTTCTGCCATTCTGTGATTTATTTCGCAATATACAAAAAATGAGATTATGCCAATATAGATAAATACAGACAAATGTCGGATTGCACCTATGTCAACAGTTCAAGTGACAACAGAAAAAACGTATTTGAATCGCCCTAAAGCTATTGGTATTAAAGTCCGTAAACTTAGCTTTAACCCAAGTAAAATTCGTAGGCATTTTTTTGCAAACTCTCCTGTGATGTCGCATTTATTGACGGCATTGTCATCAACATTCCCAATTGGTGAACAGTTTTTTGTACACAGTGTGCGTAATGTACGTGACAAAGTGCAAGATGAAAAACTACAAGCTCAAATCGCTGCATTTATTGGTCAAGAAGCGATGCACTCTAAGGCACATGCAGAATTTAATGATGCATGGCGCCGTGATGATTACAATTTAGACGGTTTCCAAGCATGGTTAGGTCGCCGTGATGCATTTATTAAAAGTGTACATCCTAAATTTCAGCTTGCCGTGACTTGTGCTTTTGAACATTTCACCGCATTGCTTGGCGGATATGTTCTGCGTCATCCTGAAGTTTTGAGCACACTGGATGAAGATGCGATTAAACTGTGGGCATGGCATGCGATAGAGGAAATTGAACATCGTGCGGTGGCTTTTGATGTATATCAAGCTGTTTACAAAGATGATCGTACGCGTCGTATTGTCATGCGTAATGTAACCACTGGTTTTGCAAGTTTAACATTCTACTCTGCAACACGTTTATTTATGCAAGACTGGCGTAAGAGTGTGCCAAAGGTGACTCAGAATGCTTATGGTGTGTATATGATTTCTAAAATGTTGATTTCATTAATTCCCGAATACTTATCATATTTCAAAGCGGACTTTCATCCTTCTGAAATTGATTACAGCAAAATTGTTGCGCATTGGAAAGACAAGTTGGCAGATGAGTATGGTATGGAAAGCTTCCGTGAAGAAGATTTGCCACAACTCTATAGCTAATTCTTACAAGATTAAAAAAGCCAATGTTATCATTGGCTTTTTTACGTAAATGTATGGGGTATGGCTAATGTCTTTAAATGGAATAGCAGAATTGAACCTAATGATGATATTAGGTTCAATTTAGCATCATATTTTATCTTTAAATTGCTTAACTTCGCGTTGGCGTTGCCACGGTAGAGGTCGCTCCAAGGCTTCTGGAACATCTCCCGATGTAGAGCGTAAACGTAAATGAATTGCAGCTTGTGCAATTAAATTTGCAGATACAGGTGCTGTGATAAATGCGAGTAAAGAAATAAGTAATTCGGAAAAACCTAAACGGCTATGAAAAGCTGCGTAGATCATCGCGGCAATTAGAAAACTACCTAAACCCAATGTGCTTGATTTGGTGGGTGCGTGTAGGCGCATGAATAAGTCAGGTAATTTGACCATACCAATCCCACCGACTAATGTAAAAAAAGCACCGACAATTAGAAAGAATGAAACAATGATTTCCATCAATAATTGCATATTATTTTCCATCATTTTCTCCTAATCCACCACATGACCTGTTGTAAAGTATCGTGCTAAAGCAGCCGTTGATACAAAACCGAGCATGGCAACCAATAATGCACCTTCAAACATCGAAGTACTTGCCCAATAAATGCCAAGGACGACAATGAGGCACGTCGCATTTAAAAATAAGGTGTCTAAAGCTAAAAGGCGATCTACAATAGAAGGACCTATGACTAAACGCACTAAACATAGCAACATTGAAATAGTCACGCCAAGTAAACAAATTCCAAGCGCATAAGGCAAAATGGTCATTCACTTTCTCCTTGTTTGACATTAAAAATTGCCATTAAAGGGGCTTCATAGCGTTCTTTAATCTCTAAAATTTCTGCATCTGGATCATCAGAATTGAGCGCATGAACTAAAATATCACCACGCTCTTGGTCTATTCCTGCACTGACTGTACCTGGGGTTGTGGTAATGATCATCGCCAATAAGGTATTGACATGCTCATGGTCGGTATCTAAAGGTACGCGGTACCATTTTGGGTGTAAATTTTTTGTTGGCCCGAGCACTTGTTTTGCAACGCGAATATTTGAAACAACGATGTCCCATAATATGACGAAGAATAATTTAATGGCCAAAATCCAATGAATATTAGGTGTTCTGACTATAAAAGGCTGAATCAATTTAGGAATAATTAAGCCTAGAATAATCGCCACAACAATATCAAAAAGTTCAGCACTATGGCCAAGCATCAGCCAACTTAAAGCGACCAGCACCGAAACAAATGGGTGAGGTAAGCAACGATCAAGTAAAGAAGATATCTTCATTTATTGCTCCATCGGTTTAAGCTGAGCATCATCTGGCACATGATTTTGCTGTTCGACTTGTTGCTGAATTTGACGTTGTTTATATTCCGAAATGTGCCCACCTTTCAGTGTATTTTCCGAAATTACATACGGAATATAGAGTGCATTGGAATCTTCTGACTCGCCACCATATTTGGTTTCTGGAATATATTTAGAATCAAAAGGTTCAACACTAATGACATTATTTTCAGTATCTGTTTTTAAAACCGCTTGCTGATATAAAGCAGCATCACTGATTTGCTGTGCAGTTTGTTCAACATATTGCAAAATTGGCTTTGCACAAATGACATAAAGAATTAATGCAAGAAGCATCAGATAAATCGTTTTATCATTACGTGCAGGGGCATGATTTGGCAATGCTTGATATGTCGTAAAAGCTTCTTCTTTCTGATCTTGTTCTGGCACAGTTGCACGCCAAAATAGAATAAAGCCAACACGGGTAAATGCAATAATACTGAGTAAACTCACGATCAATACGATTGCAATAATCCAACCTTGATATGCTTGGTGCGCGGTCGCTTGTAACAGTAAAACTTTACCTAAGAAGCCACTAAATGGTGGTAAGCCTGCCATGATTAAAGCAATAATAAAGAAACTTGCCGCAATCGCTTTTTCTTGCTTCATTTTCGGTGCGACTTTAAGGTGATCTTTAAATTCACCACGTTGTGAGGTGATCCATCCACAAAGTAAATAAAATGAAGCTGCAACCACAGTACTATGGACTAAGTAATATAAAGCTGCTGACCATGCTGCTGTATTGAATAATGAAATCGCAATTAAAATTGTACCGATTGAAGATAAAATCATAAAGCCGACAAAACGGCGTAAGCGATCTGCGCCTAATGCACCAATCACGCCATATAATGATGTGATAAGCCCAATCGGTAATAACCAATTTTGCAGTAACTCTCGACCGAGTTCGTCATTAAAAACAGTACCATTGACCCTTAAAATTGCATAAATACCCACTTTGGTCATGATGGTAAAGATCGCAGCAACGGGCGTTGTGGCAACCGCATAGGTTTTGGGTAGCCAAAATCCTACGGGTAACATCGCAGCTTTAATACCGAATACGACAAATAACAGTAATCCGCCTGCAATGGCAAGACGATGTTGATCATGTTCTAATGTTGGTAATAAGCGTGCGACATCGACCATATTCAAACTACCCACACTGCCATAAATCATGCCTAATCCAATCAGGAAAAGTGCAGAAGCTGCGAGGTTAATGGTGACATAGTGAATGCCGAGTTGGAAACGAACTTTACCTTGCCCATGTAGCAGTAAAACATAAGATGCCATGAGCAGAATTTCAAAGAAGACAAAGAGGTTAAATAAGTCTCCTGTGAGGAATGCACCGCTTAATCCCATCAATAAAAAATGGAACATGGTGTGAAAATATCGTCCACGCTCATCCCATTCTTTACTGGCAAACCACAACAATGGTGTTGCAAGACCATAGGTCAAAACGAGCATTAATGCAGATAAACGATCGAGTACCAATACGATACCGAAAGGTGCAGCCCATTCACCCAGTTGGTAAATAAATATTTTTCCAGTATGCGCTTGGATCAGATAGGAAATCGCCGTGATTAAACCGAGTACAACTGAAATTAAGCTGATGCTACGACGCCATGGTTGACGCCAATCTTGTGCTAATTCGCTAGATCCAGGATTACCTAATAGCACCAATATAAAAGCGGTAAAAGCAGGGATTAGAATACTTAAAATAGGCGTATGTATGTGCCAAAAATCGAAAAGACTGATCATGGTTGATCCTCACGTGGATCGAAACTATCAGGATCTTCTTTTGAATCGACATGATCTGTACCCGTTTCATAACGACTACGCAAAGCGAGTTGAATAATAAAAGCGGTGGTTGCAAAACCAATGACAATGGCTGTTAGCACTAAAGCTTGTGGCAATGGGTCGGTTACATTACTTGCTTCAGTTAAAATTGCAGGTGAGCTAATTTGTATGCGTCCCATTGCAAACAGGAATAAATTCACTGCATAGCCAATCATTGCCAGACCTAAAACTACTGGAAATGTACGCGCACGGAGGATGAGGTAAATGCCTGTTGCGGTGAGTAATCCAATCGCAGAAGCAAGTAAAAATTCTAAACTGATCATCATTCCCCCCGAGACACTGGACCCGACATATTTGAATGTCGTGAGTCACCAAGCACTGAAATTAATAACATGGTTGCGCCAACGACTGTGGCATAAACCCCTAAATCAAACCCTGCTGCGGAAGCAAAATGGAACGTGTCAAAAATGTCAGATTCTACATAAACATGCGCACTGGTGAGGAATGGACGATTCCAGAACCATGCTGCGACACCCGTTAAACCTGCAATAAGTAAACCTAAACCGATCCAAACTTCATATAAACGTCCAGATTTGGCTTTTAACATGTGTTCTGCTTGATCCTGCCCTAAAGCAATATACTGAATGACCAATGCCATTGACGTGATTAGACCTGCAATGAAGCCACCCCCAGGATAGTTATGTCCACGTAGGAAAATGTATAAGCTCACTACAAGTGCGATAGGTAAAACCCATGATGCTGTCATACGAAACATCAATGGAGAAGGATTAAAGCGATAGGTAAGCCCTTGAGTGATTGATGCTCCATGCGCGCGCATACCATCCATCATACACAGTGCACCAATGGCAGCGATGCCAAGTACAGTAATTTCCCCAAAGGTATCGAAACCACGGAAATCTACCAAGATGACATTGACGACGTTTGAACCACCACCTAAAGGTAAGGATTGTTGTATAAAGAACCACGAAATTGAACTGTGGTCACGGGTTAGAATGAGCCATGCTATCCAACCAATGCCTAATCCACCGCCAATAGCGACGATGGCATCACGCCAACGACGAGTACGACTCGATTCATAGGGAGTGAGTTGCGGTAGGAGCGATAAACTCATTAACAATAATACGGTGGTCACCACATCGACTGAAATTTGAGTCAAAGCTAAATCGGGTGCAGACATGGTGATAAAAACCATGGTGACGACTAAGCCGATAGCTCCGCTGATCAATACTGCCTTAATCCGCTCATGATGGAACCATAGCATCATCCAACACGCAGAGAATAGGAGTAGCCACAGCACAATTGCAGTAAATGGTGCATAGGTTAATTCACGTGTTCCAGTGGTAATATTCTGTCCTAACAAAGGTACAGCCACAACAACGATGCTAAAAACGACAATTAAAAGTAGATAATTCTGTAATGAACCTGTTTCAGTTTTGCGCTTAATTTTTCGTGAAATTTTCAGTAAATTTTTTAAGAAATCTTCAAACAGTAATTTGCCTTGTAAGCGACCTAAGATTAGGTCTAAATCAATCTTGCGAATTTTTCTGCCTTTGGCAAGTGCGAAGTAGAAGGTGACCCCACCAATCAGTGCAATAGCACTCATTAATAATGGTAAATTAAATCCATGCCAAATGGCTAAATGAACGCCTTCAAATGAATTGACTTGAGTACTGGCACGTGTACCTGCATTGACAATATTTTCAACCAAAAGTGCAGGAATTAAACCGACTAAAATACATAATATTGCTAATAGAATTGCAGGTGCGCGCATACCAATGTGTGGTTCATGTGCATTTTTATTTGGAACATCTTTGCCAATAGCACCGTCAAAAAATACGCCATGAACTAAGCGTACCGAATAGGCAACCGCAAATAAACCTGCCAGAGTCGCAACACATGCAGCAAGGACAACATACCCACCAGATAAATTCGCCAATAGCTCGGTAAAGAACATTTCTTTAGACAAGAAACCATTGGTGAAAGGTACGCCTGCCATTGCAGCAGCTGTAATCATGGTTAATGTTGCTGTGAAAGGGAGAAGTTGCCAAAGTCCGCTGAGTTTTCTTAAATCACGAGTGCCAGATTCATGGTCAATGATTCCCGCAATCATAAACAATGCAGCTTTGAATGTTGCATGGTTAATAATGTGGAACATTGCCGCAGCAACAGCGAGAGGAGAACCGATCCCCAATAAACACATGATTAAGCCAAGATGACTAATGGTTGAATAGGCCAATAAACCTTTTAAATCTTCTTTGAAGATGGCAAAGAATGCTGCCATACACAATGTGAATAAACCAATGGTTGTCACAAGATTATGGAACAGTGCAGAACCCACAAAGATAGGTAATAAACGTGCAACTAAGAAAATTCCAGCTTTTACCATGGTTGCAGAATGTAGATATGCAGACACAGGCGTTGGCGCAGCCATGGCATTTGGCAACCAAAAGTGGAAAGGGAATTGCGCACTTTTGGTGAATGCACCCAATAATATTAATAATAATGCAGGTACGAATAAGCTGCTGCTTTGGATTTGCTGTGCCATTCCTGTTAATTGGTCAATTTGATAGGTTCCTGCAATTTGACCTAATAGAATGAATCCACCCAGCATCGCTAGCCCACCCATCCCTGTGATAGTGAGTGCCATACGTGAACCACGTTGTGCTGCGTCGTAATTGCTCCAGTAACCCACTAAAAGAAAAGAGGAAATACTGGTAAGTTCCCAGAAAACCAATAAAATAATCAAGTTATTGGATAATGAAATACCTAACATGGCTGTCATGAACAACATGAGCAGGGCATATAACTTACTGAGAGAATTTTTTGGATTTAAATAATAATAGGCATAGATATAAATTAATGTACCAATCCCAGTAATGAGCAATGAGAATATAAGGCTGAGCGCATCTAAACGGAAGCTAAAATCAATGCCTACCTGTGGTAGCCATTGCCATTGTTCTAAGACGGATTGATCATTAAATACTGTTTTAGCTTGAGTCAGTAACAAAATAAAGCTGCTTAAACTGACCCCAATCGCCCCTAAAGCTGTTACCCCGCGCGAGAATTTCTTCAGCCACAGGACAAGGGTTGTGCCAAGTATTAATGGTAGTAATACAATAATCGGAAGCACACGTGTATCCATTGTCTTGAATAGGTTATAGCAACCTATCGGTGAGTTTTTCTTTCAAGGATCTGAGGATAGCAAAGAGACATCCAATGAGTTAAATCTTGAAAGCCGAATTAAATTTTTAAAAAAGAATAAGTTGTGTTGCGCAACTTGAGAAAACGATCAAAAAATCAATTTGGATTGATAAAATCGAATCAAAACCAGTTTTTTCATCTTATTACATGATCAGAATAACATCAACGTTTTTTGCTAAATAACGCAACTTTTCCAAGATTATACGCTGCATTTACCCATTGGGGCGTTTGAAAGTTATACATTATGTATATGACATAAATAGGATGACTACCACTTGGGTTAAATAGTGTAGTGGAATCGTTTATTCATATTATTGTTCCAATTTTCTAATTTATCTTCATGTAAGAAATGTAATGTTTTTCTAATGTTGAGTGAGCGATCAGACGGCAAATGTAAGTAAATAAAAAGACCGCTATAAAGAGGTCTGCTTAAAAATAAATATTCAATTACTTGTCAGCGAAAAGTAGGCAAATTCTAAGAATCGCTTCATAGATCATTTATAAAAAACACTTGTATCGCTGCTATCTATTTTACTCATTTGATCTGTTGAGATCTTTACAATAGCGGTTCATGGGATGATAAATCATCACCCGATTGAATTAAGCGTTTTAATTCCATTTGTTGTTCTTCGGTCAAGTGTTGAAATTGCTGAAACATTTGCTGTGCATTGTTTTGCTGAATGTTGGGTTCAAGTAACTCTTGTTCAGTTGTCTCAGGTAAATTTTTCAATAAATTTTCGTAAATATGTTGATATTCTTGCCAAGCAGAATTGATTTTAATTTCATGTAATTGTTTATTTTCTAACTGAAAACATTGATATTCATCGGCTTGTTCAAGTAGTTCTGTGTGGCTACTCGATGCAATAATTTGTAAGCGAGGAAATGCCGTTCGCATACGGTCTAATATCATCAGAATGGAGTGTTGGTCTAAACCTGCATCAATTTGATCAATCAGCAAAATTCCATCGCCCTCTGTACATGGATATAAACTCATCGGGTTAAGTAGACACATACGCCGGACAATATCACCGACTAACCCAATCCAATTTTTTAGTGTATTGGACAGTTGCTGATAGCTCAGTGTTTGGTTTTTATAAGTCACCATCAGTTGTAGCCGAGGTTGATATTCTAAATAAAGATCAGAAACTTCGGGAATAACGATTTTAAGCGTAGTTTTTAACGCCTGTAAACTGGGTGCATGTAATTGTGAATGTGCTTGGGAAAATATACTTTGTAGGTCGGGTGCAGTTCGATTAGCGAGATCTTTATGCTGTAAAATTTTCTGAAAAAGTTGTGCTGTTTGGGCATTTTCAATATCGCAAATTTCTCTCAACCATTCAAAAAAACGTGTAAAAGTGGTGTAGGAAATTGTTGCCAATTCATAAGCATTATGCGCTTGTAAAACTAAAGGATTATTTTTACTGAGAATGTTGATGTCATTAACAAAACGTTCAGCTGGGTAGTAAGCAAGTAAGGGTAGACCTTGCATCGGATCATTTTTAAGAACTTGATTATATAGCGTGGTTAATTGTTCTAATTGTTGTAATTCAATTTTGCTAATGCCCACACCGCTTGCATTTAAAGTTTTAAATAATTGCCAACTACAACTTTGTAGATCTGTTTCAGCGGGTGCAGCACTTTCAGGTAATCTGCCAATATCGATAGGAATAGTTACCTGAACATCAATTTTGGATTGAACACGGTCGATCATAATATCTTGATCAAGCATGACCACACCAGGCGTGCGTAAATCTTTTAGACGTGCTGGAAACCAAGTTAAAGCTTGGTAAATATTTTTAATAATCGCAGTCTTGCCAGATGCTTGATCACCAATAAATAGGGTGATTGGCTTTTTTTCATCAAAGTTAATTTTTAAATCGGCAAAATGGTAAGTATGGCGAAAATGGATGGATTGTAGTTTCATAGGACACCTGCAAAGAAAACTACAGTGTTATGCAGTCGCTTTATTTTTAAATGGCGTTTTTAGTTTAAGTTGTTGTACCAAATCATAGATATGGTGGATATTTAAGCTCATTTTAGCACGAGTACATGCAACATATAAAAGTCTTAATTCTTCATCACTTATTTTATGTTCTAAACCATTAATTTTAAATTGATAATCATCTTCTATATGGACACGATTCCACTCTAAACCTTTGGCTTTATGGGCTGTGGAAATAACATAATCCGCTTGTTCTATCGGGGTGATTTTAGCGAGTGCTCTTTTCAGTGGTTCTGTACCGTGATCATCGACCAATTTTACTAAGGGTTTGATGTCACTACCATCATTGGTTTCACAATATTCATGTACATCATGCCATGAATTAAACCATGCTAATTCAGGTACATCGACCACACGTTTGCCCTGTTTGAGTAAACTTGCTGCATCGACAAAGCGGTTGAGTTTGACATGATCGGCTTGCAAACTCACTTTATCACCTTGAACCAATCCAGAGAGTAGGAGTTCCATCGCTCGAGCATTGGTACGACATAAAATCGCATCACGCATTTTAGTATGAGGTTTATTTACCACGCTGGACTTCATGTCTGGATTGCCCAATAGTGGAACGGTTTCGTCTAGTGCACCGAGTAGATGATTGGCGACATCTGCAATTGCATCACCAAAACGGAATGAAGTCGTTAGGCGAGATTCTGGTAAAGGCATTTGTTGCATGGCATTTACCGCACCACGCCATGCGTAAATTTGTTGATGTGCATCACCCACATAGATCACTTGGGTGCTGCGTTGACGTAATAAAATTCCTAACATTAATGGGTCAGCATCTTGCGCCTCATCAAAAAGCACATAATCCGCAGGAATGTGAGGCTCCGATAATGCCCAGAGTTTCAGGTAAATATCATGTCCAATACCTGCTTGATGATTCTGATCAATTGATTCTAACCAGCGTCTTTCTACCGCAGGGTAAAGGTGTTTTTGTAATGAATCAACATCGTCTGGATGCAACCAACTCGGTGCTTGAATATGACGTGGAGCAGGGTATTGTGAGCTGGTAGAACAAAAATAACTGACCGCATTTGCTACTAAACTCGCCAAACGGCTTGGCATGAGCAGATATTTTTCATAACGACCACCCATTAATCGTCTGAGCGTAATCGGTTCTAATCGATACTCTTTGGCAATAAAACTTGGGCTTAAACGAGGTAAGCGTAATTTATCGGTCACACCTCTTTGAACGCTGCGAAATGCCAGCGAGTGGAAGGTGCGACAGTCTACATTTTGATGAAATTTATTCTGTGCTTCAGTAGCAATTGCCTTATTAAAAGCCAAATACATCCCACGGCGATTCGGCATTGCATCGCTAATCAACTGTAAAGTTGTGGTTTTACCTGTGCCAGCATAGGCAATCACTTTAAAAGATTGCCCTTTTTCTGCTTCTGCAATTGCAAAACTTTGTTCTATGGTCGGTGTAAAAGAATAAGGCACAGCGTTATGAAATCTTATAAGTTGAAAATTTAATATGACGCTGAGTATAGCAACATTTGTTCAGTGCTAGGGTGAAATCTGACTCGTTATTGTTTGAAACATGAATATGAGAATAAGCGATGGGGTATCTGTATAATTTTTATCATCATATGAATTTTTTAAGTTTTTGACTTTAAAATGACTTAAAAGTGAAATCTAATTGTCATGGCATGTTTTTAAACTCGTGTAGGGAAAAATTCTAAAATTAAATTGGAAAATCTACATGACAAATTCAGCCAACCAACACACACGCCGTGAAGTTATTAAATGGTTAGCCAGCATTCCTTTTCTGCCACTTGGGGCAATGGCAACTTCAGCAACATTAGCAGGTTGTAATGATAGTAATAATGATACGGTTGTTCAGCCACCTATAAATCCTATCAAATTAAAATCTGCAACATTTACCTCTATGGATGCGCCAACAACGGTTGCCTTAATGGCGACTACAGCATGTACTTCTAAGTTATCAATCAATTGGGATGATGGTAGTAAAACAGATTACCAATTGGGTTATAAGTCATTCTTTCTAACAGGAACGGATGTTCCAGATGGCAAAGGCGGAAAAATTATTGCGGGTGGTTACTATGATATTAATAATAAACCGATTATAGATCGATCAGTTGCAGGTAAAGAACGTCAATTTTTCTCAGATTGCCCAGACGGCAGCTCTTTAATTAGTTTTAAACAAGCTACAGGAAAAGATTTTACCGATGCTGATAAGAAAGCATTGGGTGTAACAGGTAATCCAGTTTTCCATGTGGTGCAGTTTGAGTATCTTTCTAAAGACCAAGCAGGCGGTGATACTTACGGTAAATTATCATCACCAATTGCGGTACTGACTTTAGATCAAGATCCTAAAACAGGTCATTTAACATTAATCAAATATCATAATGTAGATACTTCAAGCGCACATGGACTTTGGATTACTTGTGGTGCAAGTCTTTCACCGTGGGGAACGCATCTTTCCAGTGAAGAATATGAGCCAGATGCATTTGACCAAAAACTAGGTCAAACAGCTGCAACACTGAAAGCATTTAGTAAAAATATTTATGGTGATGAAACTTCAGCAAACCCATATAATTACGGACATTTACCTGAAATTACAGTCAAAGCCGATGGTACTGGTTCGGTTAAAAAGCACTATTGTTTAGGTCGTATTTCACATGAATTGGTACAAGTTTTCCCAGACAATCGCACGGTTTTGATGGGCGATGACTATACCAATGGTGGTTTATTCATGTTCATTGCAGATAAAGAAAAGGATTTATCCGCAGGTACTTTGTACGTTGCTAAATTTACAACGCAATTAACCGATACCACAGCTGGTAAAATTTCTTGGATCTATTTGGGTCATGCAACCAGTGCGGAAATTGAGAATTTAATTAAAAGTGGGATTAAAGGCACTGATATTTTCAACTCAATATTACAAATCAGTAAATACCCAACGGATGCAATTGCAAATGAGAAGCAAGCGATTGATGCGACGAGTCCAACAACTGAACAAAAAACCTTAGCTGATGCTGCAAAAGCACGTTTGAAAACTCAGCAAGCGGCACAAAAAGCAGATTTAGAAGCGCAAGGTTTCAAATTTACGTATCTAAGCAAAATAGGTGTTTATCTTAAGTTAAAAGACAACAGCGATAAGACAAAACTTGCTGCTGCATTCCTTGAAACACACCGTTATGCAGCATTTGTGGGTGCATCAATGGCGTTGACCAAGAATGAAGGAACGACCGTTAATATTGCAGATAAAAAAGCATATTCTGCATTGGCAAACATTGTCGATTCTATGGTTGAAGGCGGTAGTGGTTATTTGGCTGAACATAATGTCAAATTTCCTAAAATTACTGCAGGCGGTATTTTAGAACATAAATTAACAGGCGGTCAGAAAGATAGTACAAATGTTGCAATGAACAGTGACTGGGTTCCAAGTGAATCAAGCTTACTGTTAAAAGGTGTCGATATTAGTTTTGACAGTTTCGGAAATACGGCTGATCCGACTAAAATCGCCAGTCCTGATAATTTAAAGTATTCTGAAAAACTGCGCTCATTGTTTATTGGTGAAGATTCGGGCAACCATTTGAATAACTATTTATGGGCTTATAATGTAGACACCAAGAAGTTAGAGCGAGTTTTATCTGCTCCAGCAGGTGCGGAATCTACTGGCTTACATGCTGTCGATGAAGTGAATGGCTGGACGTATATTATGAGCAACTTCCAACACCCTGGTGATGAATGGAATCGTTTCTATAAAGATAATGCAGATGGCTCACGTAGTGGTTTAAGTACCAGTTTACTTGCAGATCTTGATAAAGCGATTAATACCAACTACAACAATAAATTTGCAGCAGCAGTCGGTTATATTACGGCTGACCCGATTGCACCATCAATTGAGAAAAAATAATTTTCAGGCTGATTATTTCAGTGCTATCGTTAAAAAACCATGCATATGCATGGTTTTTTAGTTCTATTTATTTGAATCAATGATCACGATTGGCTTTTTCTACTAAGCCTGAAAGCCCTTGACGGCGTGCCAGTTCATTCAATACCAATTGCACATCTAGATCAAAATAACCAAGCATAACAATGGTATGAAACCATAAGTCGGCAACTTCATAGATTAAGTCATTCTTATTTTCTGCATTGGCTTCAGTTTTAAAGTCTTTTGCTGCAATTACGGTTTCAAAACTTTCTTCAGCAATTTTTTCCAAAATTTTGTTTAAGCCTTTGTGATAAAGCTTTGCGATATAAGAAGAATCAGGATTTGCCGCTTTACGCTCCGCCATCATCTTGCCTAAATAATTCAGGACTTCAACTTGTTCAGATTGGGCCGTGGATGCATTCATTGCCAATGTATGTGGGTTGGTTGATGCTTTTTCAGCAGATTTATCAGCATAAATCGAATCTGGATTTTTGAGCTGAGCATCGACAATTTCCCAACCGTTTGCTGTGAGTTTACGGTAGAAACAAGACTCACGACCTGTGTGACAAGCGATGCCGCCATGTTGTTCGATTTGCAATACAATTACGTCTGCATCGCAGTCTAAACGAATTTCATGAACAGTTTGAAAATGTCCAGATTCTTCGCCTTTAAACCATAGTTTATTGCGTGAACGTGAGAAATAAACACCACGATTTTTTTCAGCAGTCAGTTGTAATGCTTCACGGTTCATCCAGGCCACCATCAAAACACGTCCAGTTTGATGATGTTGTGCAATAGCAGGAATAAGTCCTTGTTCGTTAAATTTTACTTCATCGAGCCATTGCATATTGTTCATTGGATTTCACCACAGTAGTTAATTGATAGAGCGCTACGTTGAAATAGTCGCGGATTATAGTTTACGTGATTTGAAGGAAGTTTGGGCAAGGTTACATTGTATTTATTGCTTATTATTTTCTTATCAGTTCATTTTTCCATCCTAAAATCCGTTCATCAATCCATTTTAAATCGTATATTTATTTTAAATTCCACGTTGAAAATCGCTATTTAAAGATGTGTTTTTTTATTATTTTTTGCAATATTTTCATAGTCCATTTGACTAAACATACCCGATTTCAAACCTGAAACAGTAATTGCCATTTCCTTGCGGAAGTAGGGAATACGGTACATCCATGAAAAAGTCAGGTCACGAAAAGCACCTGCCCACCATAAATCGGACTGATATAGCGGTGTGAGTAAACGGCTTAGAAATTGATAAAATGCCGTCGAACTTTGGCGATGCTGATGGTAGTTCTGCCAAAGTTGAGCATAATCCAACGATTCATTATTTTGTAAATGAGAGCTTCGAGCAGATTCAACCGCCTGACTGAGTGCCCAAGCATCCAATAGTGCCATATTTGCGCCTTGCCCCAATTGTGGACTCATGGCATGTGCGGCATCTCCAATGACACCAATTCGACCTTCGCCAAATTTCGACATCACCACATCACGGTAATGTGCTGTCAGCCATTGTTGCTTATCTTCAGGTTCAGCAATCACCTGTTCAAGCCAGTCAGCAGCAGGCTTCCATCGTTTTGCAATGTCTTTGAGCCAGTCTGAACGTGATGTATTGTCCTGTAAAAAATGATCAAGCTGATGACTTGGTAAACTCCAGAATACACTTGAAAGTCTTTGGTTGGGAGCCGTTGGTACAGCACCTGTAGGCAGAATACCCATCATAATTTTAGAGCGATCATGAAATTGATGCAAAATTTTGCTTTCTAGTTCAAGACATTCGGGAACAATGGTCCATTTTGCACCCCATGGGTAGGCTTTATCTACCTTAACCCATTGCGGTGGTCGAAGTGTGCTGCGCGCTCCATTGGCAATGATCACAGCATCAAAACTATCATCAAAAGAAGCATTCAAAACAGTATCAAAAGCTTGTTGATGATTTTGGGTATTTTCAGTGCCAGAGACTCGAATTTCATTGCTCGATTCTTCAAGTCGTTGAATATCCGTGTGCATTCGCCATGTGATATGTTCAGGGTATTCACGGCATTTTTTTTCAAGGACATGGCACAGTGTAGCTCGGTGTATGCCGATACCGTAAAAATCGGGGTGTGCTTGATGGTAGTGGCTATTGACTAGCAGCTGCCCACTTGGCAGTTGTCCTTCCAGTCCTGTGACGACTGCACCGAGTTTCAGTGCGTCTTCTAATACGCCTAAGTGTTCAAATACAGCTAAGCCAGAAGGTTGTAAGAGTAAGCCTGCGCCAACAGGATCGAGTTGGTGTACTTTTTCAAATATTGTGACGTGGATGTTTTGTCGTGCGAGTAGGATTGCGGCTGCGAGTCCTGCTGTTCCTGCACCGATAATGGCGAAGTGAGGTGAATGATTTTTTTTCATTTATTGGAATGGATATTTTTAATTGTTGTAAATTTAACAAATTAAGTCAGTTTAGCAAGTAAATTTAGATATTACTGCGTAACATCAGTTTAATAATTTAAAAGCTCTGTGCTGAGTAAGAACGCTCCACGGCGACATTGTTGTCACCGTCGAGATCGCTAATAGCTTTATTTAATTTCACGTTATTTGGCAATCCGCCAAACTGCTAAAATACTTGCCAATATAATCAGTACAATAGACACATACCACGGTGCAATAATGGCAATTGACAATAAAATTGCCATAATGCTACCAAACATCCAACTACGTTTTTGTTGATGTTCAACTTCTAAACGCATCATTTGTAATTCATGTAATTGTTTGGCATGCCATGTAGACTGGTTTTTCAGACCATTTAAACTGTCAATCATCAGCGTAGGAAAGTCCTGCGCACCGAGTAGTAAATCTGGAATTTTTTGTCCGAGTTCTTTTAGGTTTTTCTGCGGGTTCATCTGTGCTTTGACCCATTCACTTAGAATCGGTTTAGCCAGTTTCCAAATATCCAGTTCAGGGTATAAATCAGTTCCTAAACCTTCTACATGCACCAATGTTTTTAATAACAACATTAATTGTGGTGGAATTTCGAGATGGAAGCGGCGGGCGATATCCATCACTTGAATTAAGATCCCTGCAAAGTCCAATTCATGCATTGGTTTAGAGACCATTGGCCCAACTGTGCGACGCATTTCACGAGCTAAAGCATCTTGATCTGTTCCCGGTGCAATCCAATTAGCTTGATGCACAATTTGAATCAGTTGCATGAAATCGCTATTCATCACAGCCAATAACATACGAGCAACGGTCATCTGATCTTGCTTAGATAGCTCGCCCATAATGGCGCAGTCAAGTGCAATATAACGTGGCTTTGTCGGATTTAGCGTTTCAACAAAGACATTTCCAGGGTGCATATCTGCATGGAAGAAGTTGTCACGGAACACTTGTGTAAAGAAGATGATTAAACCTTTTTCGGCAAGATCTTGACGGTTCATGCCAAGTCTTTCAAAAGTCTCAATATCTGAAATGGGTACGCCAGTAATGCGTTCTGCCACCAGAACATCTTTGCTGTCCATATACATTTCAGGCACGTACATCATGCTTGAGCCTGTGAAGTAATGGCGCATACGGCGGGTGTTGTCTGCTTCTAGCGTCAGATCCAGTTCATTTAAAATGACTTGACGGTAGCTCTGAATAATTTCAGACAGATGCAGCGCACGTGCTGCTTCAAGGCGTTTTTCAAGACTCGCCCCAAGCCATTGCAGAATTTCAAAATCCTGCAAAATCTGACTACGAATATCTGGACGAGTGACTTTAACCACT
The DNA here is from genome assembly GCF_048552595.1 of Acinetobacter psychrotolerans. NCBI lineage: Bacteria > Pseudomonadati > Pseudomonadota > Gammaproteobacteria > Moraxellales > Moraxellaceae > Acinetobacter > Acinetobacter psychrotolerans. The sequence continues at coordinate 215,171 of NZ_JBIMDK010000001.1, forward strand.
ACTTCACGACCATCATGCAGAGCAGCCGTGTGCACCTGTGCAATAGATGCTGCTGCTAAAGGCGTATCATCAAAACGAGCAAACAATGTAGAAATATTGGCTTTCAGCGATTGTTCAATACGTGTCTTGGCAACATCTGAATCAAAAGGTTTTACCCGATCTTGTAATAGTACAAGTTGCTGTAAAAGCTCAGGTGGAATTAAATCACGACGAGTTGAAAGCAACTGACCGAGCTTAATTGCCAAAGGCCCCATTTCCTCTAAAGCTTCTTTGAGCTTAAGTGGGTTTTTCCGTTCTTTGCTCGACCATGCTTTCGGGTGTAGACGAATCAAAGCCATGGCATGACGGGCTTTTTCAGGTAACTCTTCCGCAGGAACCAGTGTGTCGAGTCTATAGTGAGCGGCAATGCCCCAAAGTTCGAATAAACGGGTAATGTGCGGAATCATAAATGGTTATACCTGATGTTGATCTTGGGAATTGGAGCTGATGACGTCTGAGCTTTTTTTGTCAGAGTTTAGCTTAGATTGTAATTGCTGGACTTTGGCTTCAAGACGGTCAATATTTTGATTCAATTGACGGGTGTCCTGTTGCAGATCATCCATTTGCCAACGTGGGGCGAATAAGCCTGTATCTTCTTTTAGAAAATCTTCGGCAAAAAATAGATGACTTTGTAATGAACGTTTCAAATGCTTCGGCGCAAGTTGAATTTTTGCAATCTCATGTGCCAAAGTAGGTCCAATCCACGGACTGAGCTGTGACGCTAAATCAGGTTCAGTCTGTTGGATGATACGTTGAATATCCTGCAACAGGTGATAATCACCCTGCAAAGGAATATTACCAATATCATCACTGACTAAAAGTTTAATCAGCTCAATCACATTTGTTACGTGTAATGTCGCTGTTGCTTCTGAAATTGCTGTTTGCTGATCGAAAGGACGCTGTTCAAAAATAGAAGCTGTTTCACTTTTACCTGTGACCGTTGGTTCTAAGCGGACTTTATTTTCATCGAAATAAACATCAACCGACAATTGCGGTGTATCAATCACTACACGCAGCATTTTGCCTTGTAATGCATTGAACTGAATGCGAGTAATCGCATCCAGATTAATGAAATGATGGATGATTTTTTCAACTGCACCTAGCGCAAGAATTGACCACATAATTCAGCCTATATGCTCTGTTGTCGTGAAAAATTAGATTTTAAAAACACGGGTTACAGTTTAAAGCCACGATGAACTGCAACAATACCACCTGTTAAATTGTGGTAATCCGTATTTTGGAAACCCGCGTTTTCCATCATGCCTTTGAGCGTACGCTGATCTGGATGCATACGAATTGATTCAGCTAAATATTTATAACTTTCTGAGTCATTTGCAACAATTTTACCCATGAAAGGTAAAGCGGTAAATGAATAAAAGTCATAGAGTTTTGAGAATGGTTCAAATATAGGTTTTGAAAATTCTAAAATAAGTAAACGACCACCCGGCTTAAGTACACGGTACATTGCCGCCAGTGCTGCATCTTTATCAGTCACGTTACGTAAACCAAAGCTGATGGTTAAAAGATCAAAACTGTTGTCTGCAAATGGTTCTAAAGTTTCCGCATTTGCAAGGACGAAATCGACATTGGTACAGCCCGCATCGAGTAAACGATCACGACCGACGTTCAGCATCGATTCATTAATATCGGATAATACAACATGACCTGTAGGCCCGACTTCACGACTAAATACTTTGGCTAAATCACCTGTACCGCCTGCAATATCAAGCACATGCTGACCACGGCGTACACCTGACATGTTAATTGCAAAGCGTTTCCATAAACGGTGAATACCAAAGGACATCAAATCATTCATGATGTCGTATTTGCTTGCAACCGAGTGGAATACTTCGGCAACTTTCTGTGCTTTATCATCACTGCTAATGGTTTGATAGCCGAAGTGTGTAGTTGCACCGACGTTACCTGTATTGGCACCGCGTGGCAGATTATATTTTGGCACTGTACTTGAAACTGGAGTATCGGTCTGCGGTTGTTGTAATGATTGTTGCTGACCTTGAGGTGTGCCCTGAGGTAAAGGTTCTGTTAAGAATGGACTCACTTTGTCTGTATTGGTTGCCGACTCAGTAGGTGCGGTAGGCTGTTGGTTTTCATTCGACATTTGAGTCACTCCTGAACACAAAAATTAGAAATCTTGTAGTGCGTTGCATGATGACAGATTCTACGAATTTTTGCAGTCATCATCATGCAATTGTAATGAATAATATACGGAAAATAATATGAGCGGATTGCTAACACGTTATCGACATTATCATATTTCAAATGGATTTATTTTTCCTGAATGCACATTTTCTACAATTATCCGTTCTTTGGCAGTAAATTCGTGAATAAATTTTGCTGCAGATTTCATAGGTTTCATTGCCACAAAGCCTTCGCCAATAAAGTCGTACATCAGTTCAAAATGATATTTAGCAGCTGTTCCTCTGCACATTTTAAATGCTGTGTGCATGATGAATGAACGCATATATTTATCCAATGCACCGCCTAAGTCATCCAATAGTCCCAGTTGCTCTAATCGTAATTGTTGCTGATCAAGCTTGATCAGCGTCTGACACATTATGTCATTATCAATTTTTTGCGTCACGGGGAAGTCTTGAAGCAACTGTGCAGCAACCTGTTCATCAAGTTGCATGGCTAAAACAGCCAATCCAACTGATTTCAAGCCAGTTTTAATCGCATTTTCAGGAATGATTTTTTCGGCTTTATGGGCATACTTCAGTAAACGTTCAATTTGCAATGCCAGATCATCAAACTCTGGCCCACCATAAAGACGATTCATGAAATACTTTGCCATCAGCACATTTTCTTTTTGGCTAAATGATTCTTCGTGGGTCTTTTGAATACGGGTTTTTAGCCAGTCCTGTGCTTCATGCAATTTGTTTTTTAAAACAGGATCTGTGTGATAGCTTAATTGCTGATATTGTTCTAAAAGTTGATCTAATGCGGCAAGTTTAGACATATAAAGACTCGGAAAATCTATTTTTTAAAAGCATAAAGAGAGTTTAACGGTATCTCTATGACAAAAATATAAAAACAATCATAAATAATGGTCAGTTTAATTTTTTATTTAGTGAAAAAACAGCAACTTCTTTCATAAAGTTTCTTTTTTATGTCTATGAAGAAGAATACAAGGAGGCTGTAAATAATGGAACAAGCCAACTCATTTTGTACAGAAAAGATATCGTTGCTCAAATTGAAATGCGTATACTCAATGAAAACCTGAGCCTATGTGAAGCAGATGATTACACAAGAATTACAATTCGCTTTAAGAGATGAAGAAGAACTTTCAGTTGACCTGATTGAAGCACAGTATGCGCTAAAAAATAGCCGGGATAAAACCAATGGCAAAAGTCTGGTGATCTTGGTCAGTGGCATAGAATTAGCTGGCAAAGGTGAAGCTGTTAAGCAACTGCGTGAATGGGTTGATCCACGTTATTTAAGGGTTAAAGCTGATCCTGCACACTTATTTACCGAAAAGCAGACCTTTTGGCAGCCTTATTCACGGTTTATACCTGCCGAAGGACAGATTCAGGTGTTTTTTGGTAATTGGTATAGTGATCTGTTGGCGACAGCGATGCATGTGTCCAAACCATTAGATGATACTTTGTTCGATGCTTATATTGAAAACATGCGCGCGTTTGAACAGGATTTAAAAAATAATCATGTTGATGTGATTAAAGTTTGGTTTGATTTACCGTGGAAAAATCTGCAAAAGCGTTTGGATGATATTGATGGTTTAGAACAGCGTTGGCATAAACTTTTTGGATTGGATTGGCGCAATAAAAAGCAATACGACACGATACAAAAACTACGTCAGCGCTTTACAGATGATTGGTTTGTCATTGATTGTGAAGATAAAGCGCTGCGTGATCAGCAATTTGCACAACATATTCTGGAAGCATTGAAGCAACTGCCAAGACATAAAACTGCTGTGCGGACAAAGTGGAAACAGGCAGCGGTTCCAGAAGCATTACTGAATCCATCGACAGAAGTGTTGGACGAAGATGATTACAAAGCGGAATTAAAAAAACTGACTAAAAAAGTTTCGGATGCCCTGCGTAATGATTCTCGCAATATCATCATCACTTTTGAAGGAATGGATGCGGCGGGTAAGGGCGGTGCGATTAAACGTATTGTGAAAAAACTCGACCCACGTGAGTATGAAATTCATACCATTGCTGCACCTGAGCAATTTGAACTACGTCGTCCATATTTGTGGCGTTTTTGGACAAAACTCACCGAAACACATGAAATCACGATTTTTGACCGTACTTGGTATGGGCGTGTTTTAGTGGAACGAATTGAAGGTTTTGCCAAGCCACTGGAGTGGCAACGTGCTTATGATGAAATTAATCGTTTTGAAAAAGACTTAACTGATAATCAAACTGTATTAATTAAGTTCTGGCTTGCGATTAGCAAAGATGAACAGGAAGCACGTTTTAAAGCGCGTGAGCAGACACCCCATAAGCGTTTTAAAATTACAGCAGATGATTGGCGCAATCGAGGGCATTGGGATGAATATTTAAATGCTGCCGCAGATATGTTTGAACGTACTAATACCAATTATGCGCCATGGCATATTGTGGCAACCAACGATAAATATTCGGCACGGATTCAAGTGCTTAAAGCGATTTTAAAGCAGTTAAAAGTGGATTGATGGAATTAAAAATATTGATGCCATGAGTCATTTAATTTGCGCTTTTAAGTCCCTTTTTTTATACCAAATATGATTCAAGAATGAGAAATATATTTCGTAAGTGGACGAGGGGACGTTTCAATAGAAACTCTCTCTTGCAGAACTTTATCGCTCATCCGTTAAAAGGACGGGGTGATTCTCAAATGAATAGTGTTCAAAAAGTCATTGATGAAATAGCTTTATGGTTCGGGCATGAAAAAGCGGATTTAAAATCCGCTTTTCTCAAATATTCAATTTAAGAATATTTGACCACACTTGCTTGTTGTTTTTGATGAATATTTTTTGCCAGTTTATAGCATTCTTCTACATGCGCTTCTGAGACTTTTTTCATCACAATGTAGCCTAAACTTGCAGCAATAATTGACCCACCAAGTGGGATAAATTTAATGACTTGTTTGGTAATGACTTTGGCTGCAATATTATTTAAAGATGATTTGACAGCAGTACGGGCAACCACTAAGCCTGAAAACTCAAAACCACGTTTACGCAGTTCATTCCAATGGATTTTTTTGGTTTCAGGGTCATACACAGTAATCTGTTCAGGCGCTAAACCAAAACGAGCACTAATTTCAGGAATTAAAAATGACAACATGCCCACGTCAATCACGACATCAAAAAAAGGCACTGGAACCACTGCCGCACCTGCCGAAACATAAGAGCGCTTTTTGACAAGTTCTAGGCAGTCTTCACGAATTTGTTCTAAATTTAAATTGGGGTCAATCGACTCTGGAATTTTATCAATTTTCATAAAAAGTTACCTGAAAAGTTGCGGATAACAAGCATTTGGGATTTATTCTAGATAAAGCATGACAAAGCTTGTTTTTTCGAAAGTTTTTGTTGATGTATAATCTAAAAATGCCACACTCGGATTAAGATGTATAGTGCTGAATGTTTGTGTTTTTGTGCATTTTTTCAAAATTTAATTGTATATCCGACAATATGAAAAAATGAATCTAAGTACGGAATTCAAAAGCTGAAAAAAGAGTAGAGGGAATATGGCGATTCATGTGATTCAAAGCCAGCGCATTGATGTGCTGGTGCAGGGCGTACTACAAAATACCATCAAGCCATCCCCCCATCCTCTAGCGGTTTTAAAGACCCAACATTTTATTGTGCCCAGTCCTGCGGTACAGGAATGGCTGACCCAAAAAATTGCTGAGCAACAGGGTATTAGTGCCAACAGCCAATTTCATCATCGGATTCGTGGTTTTCAATGGTTTGCCTATCAACAAATTTTGGACAATAAAGATAAAGTTCGTAAAGCCAATATTCCGCGTTTAATTATGAAATGGCGGATTTATCAGACTTTAAAAGGTTTTATCGAAGCAGATGAAAATAATTTAAATCTAGAACATCCCTTACATTCGATTATTCAGCGTATTTACGATGCGGCTTCACAGCTAGAAAATGGTCTGGAAAAACAACTTAAAAAGCAAAGTATGTTGTATTGGGTGTCTGAACAAGTCTCGAAATTATTCAGTAACTATATGCTTTATCGTGGTGATTGTACTCGTGGTTGTGAGGGTGACTGTACGTGTCAGGGCAACTGGCTCAGTCAATGGGGGCAGGGACGTGAACTGGATATTGAACAGCAATTTTTTAAGACAGGGCAACAGGTTTCAGAATTCAATCTGACACAAGCACAGCAATTGGAGGCATGGCAAAGATGGTTGTGGCAGGAAACATTTCACGCCGATTTTATTGAAATGCAAAGTATTGATGATGATTTTTGGCAAATCATGGATGATGATGTCAAACGTGTAGAAGCTTTAAAAAAACTACCGTCAAAGCTCATCGTTTTTACTTTGCTCGACTTGCCACCTAGTCAATTACAGTTTTTAAGACGTTTAGGACAATATTTGGATGTGGTGATCTTACATTACAATCCATCACAGGAATATTGGGCAGACAGTGTCGATCCAAACTGGAAAAAACAATACGATTTAAGGGTGAAAGAGCGCTTTATTGCCAAAAATCCAAAAGCTTCTGATGACGATATTCAAGGATTTTTTGATGCCTTTACTTTAAATTTTAATGCAGAAGTTCGTGAGTCTCGTCATCCTTTATTAACTCGCTTTGGTAAGCAGGCACGTGATCATTTTTCTATTTTATCCAGTTTATCTTCAGGTGAAGAAGGACAATGGGTCGATGCTTTTGTCGATGAAGAGCCGAGCAATTTATTAACCAAGTTACAGTCTGATATTCTCTATTTGGTTGAGCCTGAAGTTCATGCTTATCCGATTGATCAGAATGATGATTCTATTCAGGTTCATGTCTGCCATTCCACGCTCAGACAACTGGAAGTGCTTAAAGAGCAGTTAATACATTGGCTTTCGCAAAGTAAGTCAAACAATCCGCATCGTCCGAGTGATGTATTGGTTTTAGTGCCCAGTTTAAGCGAAGTCGAACCGCTCATTCGCAGCGTTTTTCCACATGCACCTAATCAGGATGGCGTATATTTGCCTGTAAAAATTGCAGGGGTGACGCAGTTAGATGCTGCCAACGCATGGCGTGCAGTAGTTGGTCGCATCAACTTTGTACAAGGGCGTTTTACGGTTGAAGACTTTGCTGATTGGCTGAGTTTGAATGCAACTCAGATTCGTTATGGGTTGGATTTTAATAGTACGGAACGCATCATTCTCTTGCTTGTTCAGGCAGGTTTTAAGCGTGGGCTAGATGCAGCACATTTACAGCGTAGTTTAAGTCAGGGTGATGATGATTACCGTTTTAGTCTGAAGTTTGCACTGGATCGACTGGCTTTAGGGATCGCCATTCCTGAACATGCCTTGTTTGATGGAACACTGAGCTATGCACAGGTTTTGCCTGCCGATTTTGAACTGATCAGCACTTTAATTCAGATTTATCAGGATTTTGCTTTACGCCGTGACTGGATGATTGCGCATGAACAATCAACATCCTCGGTCAACAATTCACACAGTAATCGACACAATCTTCAGAACAATAATGAACAGCACAATCTGAATGCTGAAACGTGGCTGAATCGCTTACTCAAAGACATCGGCGAGTTTGAACAGGCAGGTGTGGAGTCATTAAAAAGCGTACGTGAAATTGTTAAAAAGCAGGAACGAATGCTAACCCTTGCCAATTTCTATGATGATGCAGATGACCCAACCTTAAAAATGCTGCGTAATATTCGTCTGCCGTTGCCTTATTTGCTTAATGAAATTCAGGGTACGCTCGACAGTCAGATTGATTCGGCATTGCCAACAGGGCAGATCACATTTAGTCAGATTGGGCAGATTCGTCCTTTGCCGTATAAGTTGATTGTGATGCTGAGTTTGGATAGTGGTAAATTTCCAAATCGGAGTGGTACGTTGCCTTTTGATCTGATGCAACTCTTACGTCCACAACTGGGTGATCGTTCCCGTCTTGAAGATGATCAGGGTGCATTTTTGGATGCGCTATTGTTGGCTCAGGAAAATCTGTGGCTGTTTTATAATGGTTTTGATGTCAGCGATGGCGAAGTTCGTGAACCTTCAAGTGTGTTACAAGAGTTGATAACGCATATTGCACTGATCAGTAAAACAACGCATCCAAATTTTCAAAATATTGATGGACAAGATGAACATCCATATACAGCTTCTGAATCAACATTAAGTGAGGCAGATGCTTTAATTTCGTTACAGGGCATTGAAGTCCCTGAACAAATTCAATCGCTGTATTATGTGCATAGTTTGCAACCGTTTGATCCGATTGGTTTTGAATCTACGAATATTATTCGCTATCAGGATCAGTGGTTTAAGGTTGCACAGCAGATTCGTCAGGTAGATGGTCAGTCTGAGCGTGAAGCGTGGGCAAATGTCCCTTATCAGCGGGAACAGGATACTGTCACCATCCTCGATTCTGGACAATGGATTCAGGATGTGACTTTCCCTGCACGACTCTATTTAAAAACATTAGGTGTGGAAAATTTACGTGCCGAAGATATTCCTGCCAATGAGGAACCGTTAATTTTAGATGGTTTAGGGCGTTATGCTATTCGTGATTTTTTACAAAAACAGTATCAACCGACATCGACAGATTTAAGTGCGACTACAATTGAATTGGATGCAGAACTTTTGCAGGATCAATTACCTGTCGGCAAAGTACAGCACAGTGCATGGCAAATGAGTTTGGCGGAACAACAGAATTTAAAGAGCCGTTTAAAGTTGTATGCACCTGAAGTGACTGGGACGACACAACAGCAATGGCGCATACAGCCCGATTTAACGATGAATCTGACTGTGCCAAAAAATGAAGTGAGCGATTGGGTCAGTCTAGATGCTTCAAGTGGACGTGCTAAACGCAGAGCCAAAGTCTGGCTCGAATATTTACTGTGGTTGAGTTATCGCAAACTAGACGATGAGCAATCGGTAAAATTGCGTCGTATTGCAGTGTTTAGTGATCACACTATTCTTTGTACGGGTGTAACTTCAACGCAGGCGCAGGACTATTTATTGTCATGGTTTAAAGCGTATACGCATGCTCAGCAGCAGCCTTTAGTTTTACCTGCGGCATTGTTGTTACAGCTTGCAGAAAAAGGCAAAGCGCTAGAGTGGGAAAGTGATGAGTTTGGACATAAAACCATTGCCAATTTTTCAGATGTTTTAAAAGAATGGAATGCAGACTCTGCACGATTTATGTCGTCTTTTTCTGTGGAAGAGAATGAAGCGACCAAATATCATCGGGATTGGCAATTTATTTTGCAAGAACAGGATGCAAAAGCTTTACTGAAAGATGCCTGTGACAGATTTGCCCATGAACTGTATCAACCCATTTATCAGTATCAATATGCGGTGGAGGAATAATTATGGGTGATTCTATTATCTCTCTTCCGACAGCGTCTACAAAACAGGTGTCTATTCAACCGATTGCAGATATGCAGTTTCATGGTTTACATTGGATTGAAGCTTCGGCAGGTACAGGAAAAACCTATACGCTGTCGAGTTTGATGGTACGCATTTTTTTAGAAAAATATTTACCTAATCAGGTAATTGCGACTACATTTACTCGCAAAGCATCAGCTGAACTGAAAAGCCGAATTCGTGCGCGACTGGTCGAAACACATCGTTATTTTGATAGCTGCAGAAGTCTGACCGAGCAGGAAGTTTTAGCCAAAGCAGATGTAGAAGCCGATCCTTTGTTTGCTAAAGTTTTAAAAACCTTTGCGACACAAATTGCCTATGCCTGTGAGCGTTTAAAATTGGTGATTGATCAGCTTGATGAACTTTTTGTTGGGACTTTGGACAGCTTTAGTCAGAAGCTCTTGCGTGAATTTGCCTTTGAAAGTGGTAAAATTGAACGTGCTGAAATTACCGATGATGCAAAAAGTTATAGCTATCAACTGATTCACGATGTTTTGCGTGAATGGATTCAGCAGCAACCGCAGAACATTATTGATTATTTATTACTAAATAAAAAACTCAAATCGCAGGATGCCTATGTCGGCGTGGTGGAAAATAGCCTAAATTTCGCATCGGCAAAGTTTCAAGCCATTCCACAGCCTGAGATTGATTTTGCACAATTCTCCACAGAAATCGAAGCTTTAGTACAGTTGGATTTAACTCAAATTAGTACATTGTCAGAATACTATTTGCCCGAAGGTCAATACAATGCTGTTGTGGCGAAAAAGTGGCGTGATGATGGAAAAATGCAACGCTTGCTCACAGAAACTTTGCCAGCATTTATTCAAGCCGTGCAGCAACAAGGTGCATACGCATTATTCGCTTCACAACATGCATCGACATTAAAACTACTGACTGAATTAAGCACTAAAAAAGTCATGAATAAATGTGCGGAAGATGTTTTGGCAGGCTTTGAAAATCATCCACTGATCAAGTCCTTGCGTCAATTTATTGAATCCATGCAAATGCTAACCATCGACTTGGATATTTTGGATAGTTATTTGCAATTTCATTTGGCGAGTGAAGTCAAAAAGCGTTTACCACAAGTCTTACAGCAAAAAGGTGAAACTACGTTTGCACAGCAAATTCGCACACTAGCGGAAGCTTTACAAGGTGAGCAAGGGCAGCGTTTTGCAGCCTATGTACATGCTCGTTATCCCTTAATTTTGGTTGATGAATTTCAGGATACCAATCAGGATCAGGATGATATGTTGGCGCAGATTTGGCGACATCCATGTCGGGTCAAACAGGGCTGTATGATCATGGTTGGTGACCGTAAACAGGCAATTTACGGCTTCCGTGGTGGCGATATGCTGACCTTCTTAAAGGCGCATCAGGATGTGTTTGGGCAAGAAGGTAAAGCTTACAATCTCATTCAAAATCATCGTTCTGTAAAACCGTTGGTCGAAGTAGTTGATGCCCTATTTCAGCGACAACCTGATTTTGGAGAACAGGTGATTTATACCCCTGTTCAGGCAGGTGATCGCCCACATCCACAACTTATTGATAAAGGCATTACCAATCCACAACCTTTAAGGTGGATTCAACTTTTGGATAAAAATACCGAAGCGGAACAAGTGTCATGGAAAATCCGTGATCTGCTTAATCAGGGTATCCATAAAACTTTGTATTTTGAAGAAAAAACTGGCGCTCGTTTTATTGATGAAAATGATATTGCCATTCTGTCTAAAAACCACGATGGACTAGATAAGGTACAGTCAGCACTCGAATTTTTAGGTGTTCGTACCAGTCGACCATCGAAAAAAAGTGTCTTTGAAAGTCAGATTGCCAAAGATGTTGGCGCATTGCTCACTGCAATTTTACACCCTTATGATGAAGCGAAAATCAAACGGGCATTGCTCAGTCGAATGCTCGGTTTTAACCTACAACAGTTAATGCAACTAGAACAACATACCGATGGTTTGAGTGGCTATATTGAACAGTTCGATCAAATTCGGGAAATATGGTTGAACCAAGGATTCCTGACCGCTTGGCAATATGTGCTGACACAGTTTGATGTATGGAAAAAACTGGTGAATAAACAGAGCCGTGACAATGAACGAGTGGTGGTCAATTTACGTCATCTGACCGAATTGCTCAGTCAGCATAGTGAAGATTATCAGGGTGCACAGAATCTGTTCCACTGGTATTTAAAACAACTGACCTCACCCATGCAACGTGAGTGGGAAATGGAGCGCAAGCTGTCGAATGAGGCAGGTGTGCAATTCATGACCATTCATCAATCTAAAGGTTTAGAGTTTAAATTTGTCTTTTTACTGGGGGCAGATAAAGACTTTAAAGAGATGAATAAAACCCTAAATTTTTCCACGCTTGAACAGATGAATAGTCAAACTGGGCAGATGGAAACACAGCGAGTGGTGGCTGTTAATGATAAAAATATTCTCGAACAAAGTGCAATAGATCAGCATGATGAACGAGCTTTGGCGGAGCATCATCGGCTTTGGTATGTCGCGCTGACCCGTGCGAGTTATCGGGTTTATGCCATGTTGTCCGATGAAAAGGAAAAATCAACAACAGGCCTGGCATTCTGGCGTGGTCATGGGATGAATGTTTTTCAACATGTAGGCAGTGTGATTGAGCCATTATTGACTGAAAGACCAATGTATTTTGAAGTAGAAAGAACTGAAAAATTATTTCCTTTAAATGCAGAGGAATTTCCTCAGCAGCGGTTTTATCCAAGAGGAAAAACAAGTTTTAGTGCTTTGGCGCAGCATTTAAGCCGCAAACAAATTCAGGATGCTTTGGCAGTAGCAGAACAAGATATAGATCGTGCAGAAGATGAAATTCAGACAATACTGCAACCATCCGCAACGCATATTTTAAATGAGGATGATGCTCCATCTGAACCAATTATGTGGATCAAATCCAACTTTCCAATGGGAACAGTGGCAGGAAATTTCCTGCATGAAATTTTTGAACATATCGATTTTAAAGATTCTGAATGGTGGCATTTGGAAATTCATCGTCGCTTTAAAAATGACTATGCAATGCTTCGAACAGAATTATTGGAGAAGTATCAGACTGCTTTTCCTATGGATGAGTTACCTGAAGAAACCTTAATTGCATGGATGTCAGATTGGTTGCGAGATGTGTTGAATACACCGATTCATCAACAATTTAAACTTGGTACACTTTTGCCGCATGAACATTTGGCAGAATTTCCATTCTATCTTGCGTTGTCAGATCGAGTATTGGCAATTCAACGGATTCACCAATTGTTTGCCGAGTATGGTATTGCCATGCCTGAGTTTAAGGAAGCCAACTCCGCTCGCTATTTAAAAGGTGAAATTGACTTGGTGTTTTTTGATGGTCAGCAGTACCACATTGCCGATTATAAAAGTAATTTCCTTGGTGCATATCAGCAAAACTATCATGCAGATGCTGTAAAAGAAAGTATGTCACATGCCAGTTATTGGTTGCAGGCTTCACTTTATCTTGTTGCTTTACATCGTTATTTAAAAGTGACGTTGCAGGGCTATGATATTGAAAACGATTTAGGCGGTGCAAGCTATTTATATCTACGTGGCATGAATGGTCAGGCGGAACAGGGCTATTTTTATTGGCGTCCTAAGACGGAATTTATTCTACGATTAGATGCAATTCTTGGTTATTTTTCTGAGGATGCATTGGTGGATAAATCTGCTTAATTTTTTTGAAAATGAATGAATGTTACGTAAAAACATCAGGTTATCTTGTGAAAAACAATGTGGATAACTCTGTTGAAAACCTTATGGATAACTCTGAGGATAACTGTGTGGAAAATAAACAGAAATTAGAAAGTCATATTCCACAATGGATTGCGGACTGGTCTAAATACATTTTACAGCAGTATTCCACAGGCTCAGATTCAGCTTCAAAATTACATGAAGACTCACTTGAATTGATGCAACAAGTATTACTTGCGACTTTGCAGGGTGACAGTTGTGTTACTTTGAGCGATTTAAAGGATGTTGCTGAGGATGATGTAAATAATGATGCTGAAAAATCACAAAAAGTCAGTGCATTAGGTAAAGTGGCAATCGACCATCTGCTCGCGGAAAATACAGTTGCACCTTTTGTTTATGATGATGAGGCACTGTATTTATACCGTTATTGGAAGCTCGAACAACGGCTCGCAACCCAAGTGGTTCGGCTAAAACAGCAAAATATTACAGTAGTCGATATCACGCCATTCGTAGATTTACTTGAAGATATTCATCAGAAAGATGCTTTAAAAATGGTGGCGGGAAATGCCTTTAATATCATCACGGGTGGGCCAGGGACAGGAAAAACCTACACATTGGCACGTATTATTGCAGTGCTGAATCAGTCTATTCCCAACATTCGTATTGCAATGGCAGCACCGACGGGCAAGGCTGCACAGCGAATGGGCGAAGCTTTACAGAATTCATTGAGTGATCCAAAGTTACAGCCTTTTAATCTTAATACCGATACTTTAAATCCTGTAACGCTGCATCGTTTACTGGGTTTGGGTACACAACAAGTGCCACGTTTTAATTTAAGACAACCACTGCCTTACGATGTGATTGTCATTGATGAAGCCTCCATGCTCGATTTAAGTCTGGCGACACAATTGTTTGAAGCTGTACCTGATCATTGCCGCCTCATTCTGCTCGGTGATGCCAATCAGTTGGCTTCTGTCGATGTCGGTTCAGTATTGGCAGATTTACAGCAAGTTCAGGCTTTACAGCCGAATCGAGTAAATTTGCAGACCAGTCGCCGTTTTAAAGATGATGCACTCATTGGAAAAATGGCACAGTTTATTCAGGTACAGAAGCAAGAAAAGCAAGAACAGGATTCATCCACTTTATTAGCAGCATTTGAACAACAGGTTGCTCCATCAACAGAATTGAAAATGATTCCGCTGCAAAAAAATATGCAAGATGTGATTCAGCTTGAATATTTACCTGCCCAAATTCCACAGGCTGAACGAACACAGTATTACCAAAAACTCAGTTGGGGTTTTCAGGATTATTATCAAAGCTTAAAAAATTATTTAAACAGTGATCATTCAGCTGAACAAATTAAAGCGGTTACACAAGCATTTGACCACTATCGGATTTTAACGGCAATTCACCATGGGATATTTGGACTGGAAAGTCTTAACAGAGAAATGGAGAAAGCCATATTTGAAGCGATTCCTTTTTTAGCAAAAGTCGGTGATTGGTACGTGGGACGTCCAGTGATGATGACCTACAATGATTATCAGCTAGGATTGTCCAATGGAGATATTGGACTGTGTTTTAAACATCGGCAGCAAAAAGATCAGTTTGAAATTTTTTTCCCAAGTCTAGATAAATGGGTAGCTGCAACACGTTTGCCAAAATCCATTCAGACTGCATTTGCACTGACAATTCATAAATCGCAGGGTTCAGAATTTACTCATACAGCAGTGGTGTTTGATCAAGCTGCAACAAAATTACTCAGTCAGGAGCTAATTTATACCGCAATCACGCGAGCAAAATTTGTAGTGAGCCTTTTGGTCGATCAAGGTGCTTTTGCACATTCATTGACCGTTGCAACATCTAGAAAGAGTGGATTGGTAAGGAAAATTAATATCCATAATCCTTTATTAAGCTAATATTAATATTGTACGAAATTGCTTACATGAATTCGAGATATTAGCGCATAGAGCTTCTGTGCAGTTTTTGAGATGATGAACGCATAAAGAGTTCAGCAAGGATTGCTGAGTAAAATCGCATAATAATAACAATTTAAAGTCGAGAGACTGCGAACTTACAGGAATGTAAGGAATAAAGAGGAAACTTACAGCCGCTAAGCCTTGTAGTTTTGGGAGAGACTACAAGGCTTTTATTTATTCGTTATTTGCATTATTTAAAAAATTATATTTAAGATTTTGATTATAGAGTTTTATTTTATCATCACTGCTAAAATATTCTGTATTTTTGATTGAATTTTTTCTTTAAAATTGAATGAACATATACGTTAAGATAGATCTAAGAAGTTGATTATTATTCTGTAGGTATTGGTTTTACTGAGAATATTATCCAAAAAAATAATGTGAATATTTGTATATGTTTTGTGCGAAATTTCCTACATAAAAATAAGAATAATGCGACTTTTGTCGCAAATAAATTGTATGCATAATGAGTTATATAAGGATGTAGTTGATCACATGGTTGTGAAAAAATGTCATTAAAATAAGAATAAAAGCGTGAAGCTTAGCTAAAAACAATAAATAAATGAATAATGATTATTAAATAATAAACTACAGCGTAAACGGGAAAGCCCCTAAGAGTAATCTTAGGGCTTTTCATTCAATTATTTTAAATAATATCGTTAAAATGAACTTGAACAGTGCTTGTAAAATATTAAACCAAATCTGTTTCGGTTCGATCTGTGCCAAATAATGCACGACGTTGATTTTTTGGTATTCTTGGACAGTTCGTAGAAATTTGATAGAGCATTTGTGCAAGTGCAGGAATATGTGTGCCAACCACGGATTTTCCAGTGGTTAAAAAGCTAATACTAATATCACGCTCTGGATCTGCCCAACACAGAATATTGGAAAAACCTAAATGACCAAAAGCTTGTCCTGTCATGGGGCCAAAGATTCCGACTGGATTACTGCCGAGCATTGGGCCAAGTGCGTAACGCATGGGCGCTAATAGTGTACGATCTATGCTTGTGGATGATGTCGGTAAGGTTGCTCGGAACACTGTTTCAGGGCTCATAATTTGCTTACCGTTATATGTCCCACCATTCAATAACATTTCAAAAAAACGGTTGGCTTGTTCAGCACTGGTATAGATATTTCCAGCAGGGCAAACAGTGTCCATAAAACGATGATCATTGGTAACATCGACAGCCAATTGTAAACCACCACCTAAGACACGATTTAAATATACGTCTGTACCCAGTTTAGGGTGAATTCCTGTTGGATAATTCAGTGCAACTTGATCACGAAATTCTGGTTTTAAACCATAATTGAAATAATCCATCCCCATCGGCTTTTCTACATGTTCATGCAAAAACTGACGGATATCTTGTCCTGTTACGCGTTCAATCAGTTCACCTAGAATATAACCTGCCGTTACAGCATGATATGCTAGATGTGTGCCTGCGGGAGAAATTGGTTTAGATGCATATAACTGCTGTAAAATTTTTTCTTTATCAAAAAGTAATTCTGGAGTGACCTCAGTTTCAACTCTTGGAATACCCCCCCGATGTGATAGTAAATGGAAAATCGTGGCACGACGTTTTCCGTTTTGGGCATATTCTGGAATGTAATGGCTAATCGGGTCAAGTAGGTTAATTTCACCCGTTTCATCCAACATATGAATGAGCATTGCAGTAATCATTTTCGAAGCTGAAAATAAACATATAGGGGTATCTGGGGTGGCAATCACAGCATTTCCGGCTAAACCTTGTGCAGAGTTACCAGAAGCGTAGCCAAGGCTACGGTTGAGCACAATTTTGCCTTGGCGTCTTAAACACATGGTGATAAGTGGATAATTACCGCTTTGATATAAGTTTTCGACACTTTTCCAAATTTTTTGTATTTGTAATGCGGTCATACCCCCTTGTTCGGCAGCGACCTCATCTTTGATTTGTGTAATACTGCTCAGATCTTGAGGTACATAACAGGTATTCGTTGAAAATAATTTCACGACAGAACTTCCTAAATTCTTTTTATTCAGGACGATTTTGCCGAGCCTGAAAGTCTTTGTCAGTGTCTGAAGCGCAGAATCTTTGTGAAACAAATGCAATATTGAATATGTAATATTACTTATAAGATTGAACGATATTTTTGCAATCTGAGCGTAGTTCCTTTAAAATAGGCGGCTGCTGTAGTGATGCACGGCAGTCAATGTTAATGTTTTACATTAAATTGATTTTTATCAAATATTTATAAGCATCTCGGAGAAATCGAATGGCTTTAACTAATACAGATCGCGCAGAGATTATTGCAAAATTCGCTCGCGTTGAAAACGACACTGGTTCACCAGAAGTACAAGTTGCTTTATTGACTGCTCAAATCAATGATTTGCAAGGTCACTTTAAAGCACACAAACACGACCATCATAGCCGTCGTGGTTTGATCCGTATGGTTAACCAACGTCGTAAGCTTCTTGATTATCTTAAAAGTAAAGATACGACTCGTTATAGCGATTTGATTGCTGCTTTAGGTTTACGTCGTTAATTCGATTTAAACTTTATTTTCGGAAGATTGCATCTTGAATGCTGTACTGATGAAAACTAAAGTCTATTTAGCTTTGGCTAGATAATGAGAAGGGGCGATGTTTCGCTCCTTCTTTGTGTTTAAAATTAGTGTTTTAATAAATTTTATGGTCTGGTGAGGTCGGCTTCTAAGCTTTGTCATTTATGTTTACATGAAAATGTAAATGCCAAATCTTAGGGGTCTCCACTGGCATAAAAAATCAGGAAAGAAAATTATATGTCGATGTTTAATATCGTTCGTAAAGAATTTCAATACGGTCAGTATCAAGTTGTTCTAGAAACTGGTCGTGTTGCTCGTCAAGCTAACACTGTTGTTATTACTATGGGTGGCGTAACAGTTCTTGTTGCTATTGTTGCTCAACCAAAAGCAAAAGCAGGTCAAGACTTCTTCCCATTAACCGTGAATTACCAAGAAAAGCAATATGCTGCTGGTCGTATTCCTGGTGGTTATGGTAAACGTGAAGGCCGTCAGTCTGAAGCTGAAACTTTAATTTCACGCTTAATTGACCGTCCAATTCGTCCATTGTTCCCAGAAGGTTTCTATAACGAAATCCAAGTAACAGCAACTGTTATTTCTTCTGACAAAACTATGGATGCTGACATTGCTGCAATGTTAGGTACATCTGCGGCTATGTCAATTGCGGGTGTTCCTTTTGCTGGTCCGATTGCAGGCGCACGTGTTGGTTTAATCAACGGTGAATATATTCTTAACCCGAACCATGAACAATTGAAAGAGTCTGATCTTGATCTTGTAGTGGCAGGTACAGAAGCTGCTGTATTGATGGTTGAATCTGAAGCAAAAGAGCTTTCAGAAGACCAAATGTTAGGTGCTGTGCTTTTCGGTCATGACGAAATGCAAATTGCAATTCAAGCGATTAACGAATTTGCTAAAGCTGCTGGTGCAGTGAAATCAACTTGGGTTGCTCCAATTAAAAACGAAGCACTTTTAGCTCAGTTAAAAACTGCGTTTGAAGCTAAAATTTCTGAAGCGTATACCATTGCTGTTAAGCAAGATCGTTATGCTGCATTAGATGCTCTTCATGTTGAAGCTGTTGCTCAGTTTGTTCCTGAAAATGACGAAATTGGTATTGCAAATGAAGTTGACGAATTATTTGAAGACTTAAAATACCGCACAGTACGTGACAATATCTTGTCTGGTAAACCACGTATTGATGGCCGTGACACGAAAACTGTTCGTGGTATTGACGTTCAAGTGGGTGTGTTGGGTCGTGCGCACGGTTCGGCATTATTCACACGTGGTGAAACTCAAGCATTGGTTACAACAACGCTAGGTAATACACGTGATGCGTTGATGGTTGATACTTTGTCTGGTACTAAAACTGACAACTTCATGTTGCATTACAACTTCCCTGCATACTCTGTAGGTGAAACTGGTCGTGAATCTGGTCCTAAACGTCGTGAAATTGGTCACGGTCGTTTGGCGCGTCGTGGTGTTCAAGCAGTACTTCCACCGGCTGATCGCTTCCCGTACGTGATTCGTATTGTATCTGACATTACAGAATCAAACGGTTCATCTTCAATGGCTTCTGTATGTGGTGCTTCATTATCACTTATGGATGCAGGTGTTCCACTTAAAGCACCAGTTGCAGGTATTGCAATGGGTCTAGTGAAAGAAGGCGAGCGTTTCGCAGTTCTTTCTGACATCTTAGGTGATGAAGATCACTTAGGTGACATGGACTTTAAAGTAGCAGGTTCTGCGAACGGTATTACTGCGCTTCAAATGGATATCAAGATTGAAGGTATCACAGAAGAAATCATGGAAGCTGCATTGAACCAAGCCTATGCTGGTCGTATGCACATCCTAAACGAAATGAACCAAGTGATTTCACGTGCTCGTCCTGAAATTTCAATGCATGCGCCAACGTTCCAAGTGATTAACATCAATCCGGATAAAATCCGTGATGTAATCGGTAAGGGTGGTGCGACAATTCGTGCGATTACTGAAGAAACTAAAGCTGCGATAGATATTGAAGATAACGGCACAGTTCGTGTATTTGGTGAAACTAAAGCTGCTGCTGCCGCTGCGATTGCAAAAATCCAAGCACTTACTGCAGAAGTTGAGCCAGGTACGATCTATGCAGGTAAAGTTATTCGTATCGTTGAATTTGGTGCATTTGTAAATATTATGCCGGGTACAGATGGTTTACTTCACATCTCTCAAATTTCAAACGAACGCGTTGCAAATGTGACTGATATCTTAACTGAAGGTCAAGATATTAAAGTACAAGTTGCAGATGTAGATAACCGTGGACGTATTAAATTGACAATGAAAGATATCGAACAAGGTTAATGATTTAACCTGATTCGAAACTCAGCCTTGAGCTTTCCAAAGTGATTACTTTGGCTTGCTCAGGGCTTTTTTTATGGGCATGATATAGGTCAGCAAGACCAACAATAATTGCAACTCTCTAGAAATTGTCACTATGCAAACTTTTTACTTTTTTAAACACCCTGAACAGCCGTATATATGTGTGCAGCAAAAACCAATACAGGATGCAGAGCAGCAGTTTGTTTGGATTGACTGTACCCGTGAAGATGTGGTGAATCGTGCAGACTTGTGGCAAAAAGAAGTATTGGCACAAACAGGCATTCACATCAATGAATACCACATTAAAGATATTTTAAACTTGGAACATCCTTGTGCTTTTGATGCAATGGATGAATATGATCTATTGATTTTTCGTAAACTGATTACACCTGATGATAGTATTAGTAATGGTGAAAATGCGATTGAACAACATGAGCGTATTTTTGGATTAGCTACATCGCCTGTAAGTTTCATTTGTACAGAACAAGTTATTATTACTATTCGCGAGCAGGGCAATCATGCTGTCGAAAGTTATTTAGCACGTATTCAAAATGTTATCCAAAAATCAATAGATGAGCAAAATAAGCCAAGAAAACTCGTTTCTAGCACGCTGGATTTACAATTACGTTTATTGAATACCATGATTGATGGTTATTTGGATTTGAGAACACCATTAACCCGTCGTGTGGAATTTTGGCAACAAGAGTTATTACAAGGCAACCGCCGTTTTGCGAAATGGCAGCAACTTTTTCAAGAAAATATGGCGTTTCAGCAGGTAGAAAATCTTTGTGAAGAGCAGGTTGATGCTTTACAAGAATTACGTGATGAAGTTGTAGACAATTATGAACATCATAAATCGAAGAAAAAAACGGATAAGCAAGATATTACATTGGTTCGTGTTGATGATTTAATCAGTCATGTTGGAAGAATTCAGAAATATACCTCTCGCCTGAGTCGGGCAATTCAAGCGGCGATTGATCTACATTTTTCTGCTATTTCCAACCAAACCAATGAAAATATGCGTATTCTCGCCATCATTACAGCTGTGTTTGCACCATTAACTTTATTAACGGGCGTGTATGGAATGAACTTTGAATTCATTCCAGGTTTAAAAAGCCCAATCGGTTTTTGGATGATGCTCACGGCAATGTTGGGATGCACACTTGTGTTACTGGTCTATTTTTATCGACGACATTTGGTAGGACGTGGTGAAAGAAGTGTGATGGATATGTTGGCACAACAACATAAAAATCAACACGTCAATCTATTGTGGTTTTTGGACTATGAGCCGATTAAACAAACCATGAAAGAAGTCGAAAAAATCACAAAAATGAAATAATTAGCCTTTATTGTCACTAAGGATTAATCTGTACATTTTTTTGCAAGATTAAATAGAGTCTATCTTTTAATCTTAATTTTTTACGTTTAAGTAGTTCAATATCTTCATGAATATGATTAAGCGGATCAATTTCAAGATGGCTTATTTCTCGATCTAACTGGTCATGATCAAGTAAAAGTTTAGCAAAATGCGGATCTTCTTGTTTGAGTGTAGACATAAGATCACGATGTTCAGGAAACATGAGTTTCAACTTTTTATTCATTACTTTCGAATTCATTCGAGCTTTCACCTCTATTCATTAAATTCTAAACAACAATACAAAAACGAAAAGACAAGATCTCCATCATGACAGGTTAAATATTAACCTGCCAATAGCCATTAACAAATTGAAATGAATTACTGGGTTTGAAAGTGAATATGTTTGACTTGTTTGCGTAATTGTTGAACTTCGTCAATCAAATCCATCATCATTGCGACAGCCGAAAGACTGGCTTCGAAGTCGCGTTGTAAGCGATACGCACGACGAGCACGTGAAATATCATCACCAAAAAATTGATGAATACGTTCCTCTGGTCGAGCAGGTAATATTTCATATTCAAGTAATTGTAAAATCCATTCAGGACTTTGCCCACAGGCTTGTGCAAAATGCTTAAGATCTAAATTTAAAGTTTCATCAATGATTTCTGTATCTAGATAACCGTCGCAGACAATTTCACGATATTGAATAGTCGTCATGATTGCTCTCCTTTTGCATCGTATGTGAGTTTTTATGAACGAGGATTGAAGTCAGAAAATTCATCAGCAAAGGTTTGATATGCTTTTTGCTGTTTTTCTGTTTCTGCTTTAGGGTAGACAATATTAATCACCAAATATAAATGCCCAGGTGTTTTATTTGGTATCCCTTTGTCTTTTAAACGTAATTGCTGATTATTTTTTGCATTTTTAGGTACAGTCACTTTGACTTTACCTGCAGGTGTATCAATTTCAATATTTTGACCTAAAGCAGCTTCCCACGGCGTCACATCAACGGTATAGAAAACATCTGCACCCTCAACACGAATACGCTGAGTATCTTGGTACTGAATTTCTAGATATAAGTCGCCATTCTCCCCACCATTGATTCCTGCTTGCCCTTGTTTGGAAAGACGAATTTGTTGACCTTCTTTCATGCCTTTAGGGATTTTTACCTGTAATGTTTTACGTTGTACTTCAGGTTCGCCATATGCGTTGTAGGTTGGAATCTGTAAGGTAATACTTTGCGTTGAGCCTTCGTAAGCAACCTCAATAGGAACTTCAATACTGGCGTGTTGGTCTTCGCCTTTGTAACTACGTTGTTGTCTTGAACCTCTTTGTCCAAAATCTTGTTGATGACCACCACCAAAGCCACCACCAAAGCGTCCAAATAAATCTTCAAAGCCACTATAATTTTGTCCATCTGCACCAGTGCTTTGGCGATAAAATTGTGAGCCATCAGCGCCGTGTCCGCCAGCTTGCCCACCAAATCCACCTGCATTTGCATATGGATTATCTAATTCAAAATCGTATTGCTTTTTCTTTTCTTCATTGCTGAGCGTGTCATAGGCAACATTAATTGTTTGCATTTTTGCTTCAGCATCGGCTTCTTTACTCACATCTGGATGATATTTGCGTGCTAATTTACGATATGCTTTTTTAATTTCATCTGGTGTGGCTGTTCTAGAAACACCTAAATCTTCATAATAATTTTTTGCCATATGCCCATTCATTATTTGTTTAGCTTTATTATAGTTTTATGCTCTTTTGCAGTGAGATGGAAGTAGAACTTGGTGTTGTTATTGTTTCAAAGTTTATTTATACAGCTCGCTTAAAAGTCTAGATTGATCGTCGTTAAATAATAAGCTTGGGTATAATTCAAAGTATTTTCAGAATTTAATCTATTTCGAAAATTTTAGAGGTAAAAAAGCGCCGAAGCGCTTAAATATTTTTCATTGATTTGTTCATTCGACTATTCAAGACGAACCCATGTGACGGAACGACCAAGTAGGGATACACCAATATAGCCACGCATATTTAAGCGGGTATTTTTGGCATTAATTTTCACTTTTCCGCTATAAACCTTACCCGAAAGTGGATCTAAAACACGGCCATTCACATATTCATTGGGATTATTTGGATCTTGTTTGAATCCAGAAACAATTTCGAGCCCGACATAGGGAGCATTTTTTAAGCTGCCTTGACATTTTCTACACAGTTCATCGAGTACTTTTCCTGGCAAGTTACGAATAGTAATGATTTTTCCACTATAAGTTCCATCTGCATTTTTAGACATTTCTACATCTGCACGTGAATATCCTGTTTTATCATCTACTGTTTTCCATTTTCCAGATAAATCTGCAGCATGAGAGAAACTGATAATGAAACTAGACAATAATAATAACCCTATTTTTTTATTCATATGCTTTCCTTATTTTATAAATTGTTTAATTGAAAATATAGCAGAATTAGATTCTACGTTTTCCAGAATAAAAGCAAGTTATAACCAAATGAAAAATAAGCAATTTAATTATTTACTGTGATGTTTTTTGGTTAATTTTAAATAAATGATACTCGTAATGCATTTTTATTAATGTCATGTTTCTTTAATTATAATGGTGATGTTGATTATTTTTAGCAAATGATGATTCTAAAATGGATGAGCATAGATAACTTATTTATATTTCATATATAAAAGCGCCGTAGCGCTTTTATATATTTGTAAAAATTATTCAATTCTTACCCAAGTTTGTGAGCGACCCAGTAAAGAAATACCAACATAACCTCTTAATGTTAATCGATTTCCTTTAGGATTGACTTTGATTGTACCTGAGTAGATATTTCCAGAAAGTGGGTCAAGTACATTGCCTGAAATGTATTCATTTGGTTTTTCTGGGTTCTGTTTGAAGTTGTAAATAATGTTAAGTCCAACGATAGGCGCATCTTTGAGTGCTCCTTTACATTTATAGCAATATCCTACTAAAGGGCTGTTGGGTAATGGACGAGTGTTATAAATTTTCCCAGTATAAGTGCCACTGGCATTTTTAGTGATTTCGATATCAGCACGTGAATAACCTGTTTTATCATCGACAGCTTTCCATTTCCCCGTTAAGTCTGCTGCATGTATTGCACTAGAAAATAATACACAGCACAGTAGTGAAAATAATTTATTTTTCATATATTAACCTTGTTTCTATATCAAGTTTGAATAAAAAAAGAGCAAGTTAGATTTGCTCTTTTTTTAAATAAAATCAATGATTAAATAGATCAAAGGAGATTTATTTTATACTCGGATCATCGACTAATTAACTTAAATGTTCGCCAAAGAGGTCTAGTGCTTCTTTTGCTGTGAACAGATATCGCTTATTACAGAACTGACAATCCATTTCAATCGGATTATTAATTTCAAGGGTTTCCTTAACTGCTTCTAAACCAATTTGAGTTAATGAATTTGCACACTTTTCATGTGAACAAGTACAACCAAATTGTAGCTTTTCAACTTCAGGTAGGCGAACCTCTTCTTCGTTGTATAAACGGTAAAGAATTTCTTGCGCATCCAAATTGGTTAATTCATCGGTCTTGAGTGTTCCTGTGAGCATAGTCAGACGTGGCCATAAATCTTCATCAACACGCTGTTGTTCTTCGTCATTGTTTCTTGGTAACAATTGAATGAGTAAACCACCTGAACGCTGTTCGGTACTCGCTAAAACAATACGTGTCGGAATTTGCGCAGATAAGTCATGGTATTGCATTAAACATCCAGCTAGATCTGCTTTGTCTAATGGTACAATCCCTTGGTACCGCTCACCAAATTCAGGTTCGATATTGATAAATAATACAGGGCTAACGAGTGTTGAAAGCACGGTGCTACTATCAATCGCACTTTGAAACCGAGGATCTTCTTCATAATCTGCGAGCCCACGAATTTCACCCAAATGGTTACATTCAGCCATTGCCCATTTTAAAGTGCCTTGTGCCTGAATTTGTAAGCTGATACGCCCTTTAATTTTTAAGGTACTTGCCAGTAAAGCTGTTGCACTGAGCATTTCGCCTAACAAAATTTGCACAGCAGGTGCATAATTACGTTGAGCCAAAATCGTTTGTAGTGCTTCTTCTAAATGCACAACTTCACCACGAACAGGGCTATCTTCAATATAAAAACGTTGACGTAAATCAGACATAAAATTCTCCAAATCCCTGCTTAGATGGTGACGATATTATAAATCACAAGTTTGATCTATTTGAAAATGATTTATAGCGGTGTTTGCTTGTCATCTCGTGTCACATTAATCCGATCTCGATTGCTATGTAGTACCTGAGTTCTTTCCAAACCTGATTCATCTTGATCAGGATCATCTTGGAATTGGCTCAGTTCTTGGGTCGAAACCTGAGCATCACTTTCAAATAAATGTTCTAGCTCAGATAAGAAGTTTTTATAGCTTTCAAAAACTTTTTGCTCATCTGTGTAAATACGTTGTTGTCTAGACAATAATTCTTCATCATAATTTCGAAATAACTCGATACTGTCATAAGCATCTGATTTATTTATACCTAATTCACATAGCGCACGATAAGAGATTCCTAATGATGTGAGATAAGTTTCACGCCAAATATGTTTGACCCCTAAATCTCGCAATAAATGTGTGTGATAACGGTCGCGCGCACGTACCAATAAAGCAAGGTTTGGGTAATTCAAACGAATGTGCCGTGCAACATTAATCGAATCTTCTACATCATCAATGGCTAGAACAAATACTTTGGCATGCTCAATACCTGCCGAACGTAATAAATCAGGTAAAGTCACATCACCATAATAGAGTGTGCCACCATAGCGGCGAACAAAATCGATTTTTTGTAAATTATTATCAATGGCTGTAAATGTGAAGTGCTGCATATGTGCCAAACGCGCCACAACTTGTCCAACACGACCAAACCCTGCAATGATTAAAGCAGGGTGCTGATTGGGAATCTCATCGTATTGAGGTACGGTATCTTTATCGAATAAAGGTAGAAGTTTACTGCTCACTAACCAAAAAAAGATGGGGGTCAGTACCATAGACAAAGTCACAATCAAAGTGATTGGTTCTAAAATTGCATCAACCAGAACTTTTTCACTTTTTGCGACATTGAGAACCACAAATGCAAATTCCCCACCTTGTGCAAGGCAGGTGGCGATCATCAAACTATTGCTCCAACTGTATTTTTTATAGCGAGCAATCGCTGTCATCACCATGCCTTTAAGCATAATCAACAATACCGCACCACCAATGATCAGCATTGGCATTTCTATAATTAACGAGAGTTGAGTGCTCATTCCTACAGTCATAAAAAATAAACCAAGTAGGAGTCCTTTAAATGGCGCAATACTGGCTTCTAGCTCATGGCGAAATTCTGAATCTGCAAGTAAAACACCTGTTAAAAATGCGCCCAAAGTTGTGCTTATTCCCAAGGTGTCCATGAGTAAAACCACACCGAGGACAATGAATAAACCGACTGCGGTGATGAGTTCTGTTGCGCCGCTTTTAGCAACGAAGCGGAAAAAAGGTCGCATAATATAACGGCTAAATAAGAATAAGCCTGTAAATGTCGCAATAATTGCAGCAAAGTATGCAACGCCATGATGTGTCGATTCCCCGCCTGCAAGTAAGGGGATGACTGCGATCAGTGGAATAGCGGCAATGTCTTGAAAGAGTAAAATAGAAAATGATTGTTGACCGTGTGTGGTATTGAGTTGTTGTTTTTCTTCTAAAAGCTGTAAAACAAAGGCAGTGGATGAAAGCGCGAGTGCGAAACCGATGACAAAACTGGCAGATAAACTTTGTTGTAATAGTAAAAATACGGTGCCCATTAACACGATGCCAGTCATAATCACTTGAAGGCTTCCCACAACAAAGATGGATTGTCGCATTTCCCAAAGTCGCTGAGGTCGTAGTTCAAGCCCAATCAAGAACATCAGCAGAATGACGCCAAATTCCGCAAAATGCATAATGTCTTTAGGGTCACTAACAATATTGAATACGCTTGGTCCAAGTAATATGCCAGTGAACAGATAGCCTAAAACTGTTGCAATGCCCAATTTTTTCCCAAGTGGCACGATCAGGAGTGCAGCACCTAAGAAAATGGTAATTTCTAACAGTAATGACATGTATTTGTCCTAAATTTATTCTGTAGAAATTGTAGCTTGATTTTATGATTCACTTGGAAATATTTGTGAATAAATTATCCTTTTTACTTTTATTAGCTCAATTCTTGCGGATCGATATCAATCGTCAGTTTCATATTAGATGGTTTGTTGTGTAAAACGAGTTGCCACCATTGTCTACTATAAAAATGCATTTTGGCACGATCTTGTGAAAGCAGAACCACATGGGCTTGGTAACGTCCCGCTTTGCGTTCCATTGGTGCAGGAATTGGACCCCAAATATCAATTAAGTTTGCTTCGGAATTTTGTCTTAATACCTGTGTCATTTCGGTGAGAAATTCTAGGTTTTGCTCCTGAGTTTTAGACTCACAACGGATTAGAATGGCATAGCGGCAAGGCGGTAACAGTGCCACTTGGCGATCTTTTAACGTTTGTTTTGCAAAAGCACGGTAGTCATTATTAATTAAAATATTCAGCAGTGGGTGGTCGGGTCTTAATGTCTGTAAATATACATCACCTTTTTTATCACCACGACCTGCACGACCTGAAACTTGTACCACCAATTGTGCTGTACGTTCCATGGCACGGAAATCGACACTGAGCAAACCTGCATCAATATCTAAAATTGCTACTAATGTCACGTAAGGGAAGTGATGTCCTTTGGCGAGCATTTGCGTGCCCAATAAAATAGTCGGTTGGCTTTTTTGAATTTGATCATAAATTTTTTGCCAACTACCGACACGACTGGTGGAATCACGATCTACACGTAACACAGGGAAATTAGGGAACAATTCATTGAGCGTTTCTTCGACTTTTGCAGTGCCAATACCAATTGGTTTTAAAGTGTGTTGATTACACTTGGGACAAGCATCGGGCATACGATTAATCGTGCCACAATGATGACAATGTAAATGTTGATATGGCTTTAAATGTAAAGTGAAATGTGCATCGCAATTGAGGCAATTGGCTTGCCATCCACAACTTTCACAAATTAAAACAGGTGCATAACCTCGACGGTTTAAAAAGATCAGTACTTGTTCTTTTTTCTCTAATCTTTTTCTAATTTCTTCAACCAATTCATGACTTAAACCATGCTGTTTTTTAGCAACTTTCAAATCAATCACATGCATTTTTGGCATGACTGCTGTGCCAGCACGTTGGTTTAGTTCTAGACGGGTCAGCTTTTCTTGTCGGGCTAAATAATAGCTATCGATACTGGGTGTGGCAGAACCTAAAATAATTGGACAATTTTCTAGATGCGCACGATATAGGGCAACATCCCGTGCATGATAGCGAAAACCTTCTTGCTGTTTAAAAGACAGATCGTGTTCTTCATCTAAAATGATCAAACCAAGGTTGGGCATTGGTGTGTAGATTGCAGAACGTGTGCCTAAAATAATCGAGGCTTTGCCTGTTTGCGCATGTTGCCAAGCCTGTAGGCGTTTGCTGTCATTTAAGCCTGAATGCAATAAAGCAATATTACAATGAAAGCGAGATTGAAAGCGGCTAATGGTTTGTGGGGTCAGTCCAATTTCTGGAACTAAAACCAGCACTTGTTTACCTTGTTTTAAAACCTCTTGCATGACTTGTAAATAAACTTCAGTTTTACCACTTCCTGTTAAGCCATCCAGTAGAAAGGCTTGGTATTTTTTAACAGCTTTGAGAATAGTGTTAATGGCTTTCTTTTGGTCATCATTTGCTGTCAAAGGCATTTGTGCCAATTGCATCGGTTCAGGCTTAAAGTTTTGTTCTTCTAAGTCACAACGGATAATCTCTTTTTTTTCCAATGCTTTTAATGTGGCAGTTTCTATGCCGCTCAAATTTAGAATATTTTCCTGCGTCCCTTTGGGATGCAGCTTTAAAATTTTATAAGCATCTTGCTGTTTTTCAGAACGCTTTACTTTATCTTCTGCATGTAAGTCTAAAACCTTCCACATTCGTGCAAGTAAATTGTAAGGTTTACCTTGACGCAATAATGTTGGAATTGCCGCTTGAACAACTTCTCCAATAGGGAATTGGTAATATTGTGCAGACCATGTCAACAAACTTAAAACTTTCTCGTCTAAAATTGCCCGATCATCCAAAAGCTCTGTGATGGCTTTGAGTTTAAAACTGGGGTCAATGGGTGCATCGACGGGTAGTTTTTCAACGATAATTCCCACCAGATTTTGACGACCAAAAGAAACTGCGACACGTGAGCCGATTTCCGCTTGTGCGTATTGTTCGGCACTGAGTTTATAGTCAAAACAGTCATAGATATACACGGGTACAGCAACACGTACACGGTAGATGTTTAAGCTAGATTCAGTATCAGTCTGCATAATCAATAATCAAGGGCTCTTGGGTGAAATAGTATCGTGTACTGTTTAGGCTTATGTTAGAGTGTAACCGTCATTTATAAATATGAATATGAATGATTTATAGGGTTGGACGCAACTGCTTAAATTAAAAATTTAGGAAAACTAGAGCATAATAATGCCCGCATATCAATTTACTGCGTTAGACGCATCTGGAAAGCAGCAAAAAGGCGTGTTAGAGGGAGATTCAGCACGTCAAATTCGCCAACAATTACGGGATAAAGAACTCACTCCTGTAACGGTAGATGCTGTTGAGCAAAAAGATAAAAACAAATCTTCAGGATTCTTTCAACGTAAATTTTCTGCCTATGAATTGGCTTTGATGACACGTCAACTGTCTGTTTTAGTTGCAGCAGCAATTCCTTTAGAAGAGGCTTTACGTGCTGTTGCGAAGCAAAGTGAAAAAGTTCATGTGCAAAATCTTCTACTTTCAGTACGTTCTAAAGTTTTAGAAGGGCATTCACTGGCTCAGGCGATGCAACAAACAGGGAGTTTCCCCGATTTGTACATTGCAACGATTGCAGCAGGTGAGCGTTCGGGGCATTTAGACTTAATTCTAGATCAATTATCAGATTACACAGAAAACCGTTTTGCTATGCAAAAGAAAATTCAGGGTGCGATGATTTATCCAATCATTCTCATGTTGATGTCTTTTTCAATCGTGATGGGTTTAATGACGTATGTCGTTCCAGATATTGTCAAAACTTTTGATCAAAGCAAACAAGCATTACCGTGGATTACCGTTGCTTTAATGAAAGCCAGTGATTTTATTCGACAAGCTTGGCCCTTTATATTGGTCGCGAGTGTCTTGGGTATCTTTTTATTGATTAGATTCCTAAGGACTTCGGCAGGGCATTATGCTTTTGATCGTTTAACACTCAGACTGCCACTATTTGGTAAATTATCACGTGGTATAAACGCAGCACGATTTGCCAGTACCTTATCTATTCTTACGCAATCGGGCGTGCCTTTGGTTGATGCTTTGAAAATTGGCGCAGCTGTAAGTAGCAATTGGATCATTCGTGATGCTGTTAATATCGCAGCGGAAAAGGTAACAGAAGGTGGAAATCTTGCAACGCAATTAGAGCGTTGTGGCTATTTCCCACCAATGATGGTGCAAATGATTAAAAGTGGTGAAACATCGGGAGAGTTAGACCGCATGTTACGTCGTGCATCAGATATGCAAGACCGTGAAGTTTCTGCATTTATTTCCACATTATTGGCATTATTAGAACCTTTGATGTTGGTTTTTATGGCAGGTATTGTTTTGGTTATTGTGATTGCTGTGATGTTGCCAATTGTCAATATGAACAATATGATTTAAGCGAACCCTATTTTATTATTTTTATAACGAAATTTAAGCGAGATTTTTAAATGCAACGGAAGTTATATAAAAGCAAACAATCAGGATTTACATTAATCGAAGTTATGGTTGTTATCGTGATTCTAGGTGTTTTAGCAGCATTGATCGTACCAAACGTCATGGGACGTGGCGAAAAAGCCAAAGTTGACACCACAAAAATTACCTTAAAAGGTGTAGCTGGTGCTTTAGACCAATATAAGTTGGACAATGCTCATTATCCAACTGCACAAGAAGGCGGTCTAGATGCTTTGGTTAATCAACCTGCCACAGCAAAAAACTGGTTACCAGGTGGTTATATTAAAGGTGGTTATCCTAAAGACAGTTGGGATAATGACATTCAATATGTGATCCCTGGTTCAGAAGGACGCAAGTTTGATTTATATTCTTTTGGTGCCGATGGTAAAGAAGGCGGCGCAGAAAATGATGCTGATATTTATTACACACCTTAAGTGAAAATCATTCTAAATACAGAATGGTCGTATGCATCACTTCATTCAATTAAGTGAATAAATGTTGAGTGAAGTGATAATGTTTCTTAATTCATAAAATCACTTTAAATTGATGATAATAAAATGTTTATTAAATGGGGTGGTATTTGAGAGTTATAATAACAATTATTCCCATGTTTGATAGTTACAAGAAAGATAAACTATGGATAAAAATAGACTTTTTATTTAATTAAAAGCTTGCATAATAGTTCTTAAGACAACTTGAATTGTCTAGGAGGGTATGATGAAAGCATTATTATTATCGGATGAAATTAGTCAGTTTCATTGGGCGATGCTCAAATCTGTTCTTTTAATTCTGAGCTTATTACCGATTAGCCAATTTTTTATAAACTTATGGCAAAGTGCAGATGCCACCAGTCAAATTATGATTGGTTTTATGGCAATGAGTGTATTTAGTGCATTAATGATTATTAGTTTTTATAATGCCTTAAATCTCACGGTGGTTCAGTTAAAAACTGAATTCTCGTCATTATTAGAACAACAGTTAGTCAAAGTTTACCGCTATGTTCCAATGTTATCATTGGCTGCAATGCTGTCTTATTTAGTAACTCAATTTTAAAATTTACTTTTAAAACATGTGCTTGGAAGTGTTACTGTATTGAAAGCCGAGGATGTCCTCGGTTTTTTTTTAAACTTAGAAATTAATACTCAAGATTTTCCTTTTACATGATCTATTGTCAGTTTTTGGGCGGTCTTTGTGCTGTAATTTTATTTAGAGCTTAAATCCCTCTTTAATTAAGAGGGATTTTCTTCTTGCTCAGAATATAGGGGAATTAACGTCTAGATTTAAAGCTGACATCAACCTTTTTAGGGCGATAAATCCATCCTAAAAGAAGCAGTAAGAAAGAGAAGCCTAAAATCGGCCAATCACTTAAACGGGTATATAATGTTTCACCTTGCATTGCAGGTAAATCACCACGTAATACGGCTTTTTTATCGACAGGTGCTTGTTTGACAATATGACCATTGTGATCAATAAAAGCTGTTACACCTGTATTGGTGGCACGAATAAACCAACGCCCATTTTCCTTCGCTCGCATTTGTACCATTTGCAAATGCTGTAAAGGTCCTGCGGTACCTGTAAACCAAGCATCGTTAGAAACAGTCACTAAAAAGTCACTATTGATCGCATTGCGACGAGTGAGATTTGGATAAGCCACCTCATAACAAATCGCAGCAGCTAAATTGTGTCCTTTGATATTAAATGGTTTTTGGTCTTTCGCACCGCGTGAAAAACCAGCCATAGATGGGTCATTCTGTAAAGAGGGTAGAACCCATGCCAATAATCCAGAGAGTGGAATATATTCACCAAATGGAACTAGACGTTGTTTTTTATATAATCCTGAAGATTCAGCACCAGAAGCCATCATACTGTTGTAGTACATTGGGTAGCCATTTTGCTGAGATTCTTTTAAATCCCAATAAGGTATGCCAGTCACCCATGCTGTTCCTGAACTTTTACCTTGTTGGTCCATCATGTCTAAAAACTGTTCAATATCTGTTTGAAACAGTGGAATAGATGATTCTGGCCAAACAATCAGGTCACGTCCCCATTCTGTACGACTCAGATTCACATAAATTTCAAGGGTTTTAACTTGGTATTCAGTTAACCATTTTAAATCTTGAGGAATGTTGCCCTGAATTAAGGAAACAGTCAGCGGTTTTTCTGCTTTAGGATGTACGAATGTGATATATGAAGCACCCCATGCACCCAATAACAATAGGGCAGAAGGCACAACCCAAAATATTTTACGATTGATCACTTCTACAAGGGCACAGGCAAGTAGAATAACCACAAAAGAAATAGCAAAAACACCAAATAAAGGTGCATAACTATCTAAGAAGCGTTCAGTAAATGCGTATCCTGCAAATAGCCATGGAAACCCAGTAAATACCCATGTTTTAGACCATTCGAAAAGTACCCATAATGGTGCAAAAGTGAGTGGGGTTTCTGGGAAAAATCTGCGATAAACCCATGTTTGCACGGCTGTAAACAAGCCCATCAAGAGTGCCATGATCACAATCATAAGCACACTTAAGGCAGCGTTGGTATCGCCATAAACATGGATCGAGGTATAAAGCCAAAAAGCACCGACAAACCATAAACCAAAACCATAACTTAGACCTAAGGCAAAAGCTTGCTTAGGAGAGCATCCCTTTAAACATGCATAAAGCAATGCAGGAGATAAAATCGCAAGACACCACCAATAAAAAGGGGCGAGCGCTAAGCTAAACACACCACCTGCAATCAATGAAATGATCAGTGGAAATATAAAGGGCAGCTGTTTTTGTTGTTGGGATGGATTTAACAGTTTGTCGAAGTATGCTCTCATTTATGTACAGCTCGAATCAGATGAATAGTACGGGCATCTGCTTCAATAATTGTAAATTGCCAATCTTCAAGTTCAATGACCTGACCTTGTAAATCACTGACTAAACCAATTTCTTGAAGCAATAAACCGCCAACAGTCTCTACTTCATCGTCAGAAAAATCAGCATCTAAAACATTGTTGAAATGTTCAATTGGTGTAAGTGCTTGCACAATCCATGTATTTGCTGTGCTATGGGTTTGATCTGGAATAATAAATTGAGCTTCTTCATCTACATTGTCGTGTTCGTCTTCAATTTCACCGACAATTTCTTCAAGAATATCTTCTAAAGTAACCAATCCTGCTGTTGAACCATATTCATCAATCACGATGGCAATATGGGTTTGTGTATTTTTCAGCATTCTCAATACTTGGTCTGAGCGTGCGCTTTCAGGAACAAATAAAGGTTGACGCATGAGCGCACGGACATCTAAGACAGATGAGCGATCCGTCAGAAAAGGCAAGAGATCTTTAGCTAATAAAATACCCACCACATTTTCAGGTTGGTTGGCAGAGAAAACTGGAAAACGTGAATGAGCAGATTCAATAAGAACATGCAAAATATCAAGAAGTTGGTCATCTTCTTGTAAGCTGACCATCGCTGTGCGAGGTGTCATGACTTCACGAATTTTTGTTGCAGGAAGGTCTAAGACGCCTTCTAACATTGCAACAGTATCGGGTTCTAAAAAACGACGTGAATCTTGTACTAATTTTAGCAGTTCATCGCGGGTTTCGGGAGCAGTTCCTAACCATTTGCGTAATCCACGCATTCCCCACGATGGGCCTGATTCCTCGTGCATGATCTTTCCTAAAGACTCTTAATATCTAGTAAATGATTTTTTATCATACCGAAGAAAATACAGAAGTCTATCTTTTAACTAAGGCATTTCGATGAATATAGCGATCATTTATGCATAGCCTGATTTATTTTAAAAATTAGAGACTATTCCTCTTACTTTTTAGCTTGGTGCAAATTCAATGTGTATAGTTCAACAGCGAAATAATGATGAGCCTAATCCATATCTCTATTATTTTGTGCAAAATTTAAGTCTGGAATGTTCAAGATTAAAATAGTATTGATGCGTAATAAAATCCACTAGATCAGCCTTTAGATTGATTTATGCTAAAATAATGCCAAATTTGTAATTTGAGTTTGTGAATGTCTGAATCATCTATTTTACCTTCTATTCAACTGAATACTCGTGGTTTACGTTGTCCTGAACCTGTGATGATGTTGCATCAAGCCATCCGTAAGTCGAAGTCAGGTGATATTGTAGAAGTATTTGCAACAGATAATTCAACTACATGGGATATTCCTAAATTTTGTATACATTTAGGTCATGAACTGGTTTTACAAGAAGAAATTTTAGATGACGCAGGGAATAAAGAATTTCATTATCTAGTTAAAAAAGGTTGATAAACCTATATTCCTTATGGTTTTAATTTACGGTGTTGCTAAGCGTATTTAAATAAAAAAGACCCGCATTTCGCGAGTCTTTTTTATTTCATATAAGATTACATATTTGGATAGTTTGGACCACCGCCACCCTCAGGTGTTACCCAAGTGATGTTTTGCGAAGGATCTTTAATATCACAAGTCTTACAATGGACGCAGTTTGCAGCATTAATTTGGAAACGCTTCGAGCCATCATCATTTTCCATAATTTCATAAACACCAGCAGGGCAATAGCGTTGAGCTGGCTCATCCCATTTTGGTAAGTTTACATTCACTGGAATAGATGCATCAGTCAATTTCAAATGCGCAGGCTGATTCTCTTCATGAACCGTATTCGATACAAACACTGAAGACAAACGGTCAAATGTGATTTTACCATCAGCTTTTGGATAATTCGGTTTGAATGTCGCAGCATCAACAGTTTTTAAAGTGCTGAAATCAGGTATTAAATCATGCAATGTGAATGGCACTTTAAAGATGTTTTGATCGATAAAGTTAAATGCACCACCCATCCATAAACCGAATTTGTGCATTGCTGGACCAAAGTTACGAGAACGATGTAACTCTTCTTTTAACCAGCTATTGTCAAATTTTTCTGTGTATGCAGTGACTTCTTTAATGAAGAAATCTTCGCCTTCAGTCACACGAGCAACAGCTAAATCCCCGCCTTTTTCATGACCTGCTTTGATCGCTTCAAATATAGCTTCACCACACAACATGCCAGACTTCATTGCAGTATGAGAGCCTTTGATTTTTGCAAAGTTTAAGAAACCTGCGTCATCACCAATTAAGCAACCACCAGGGAAGGTCAATTTAGGAAGAGAGTTTAAACCACCCTTAACCACAGCACGTGCGCCATAAGAAATACGTTTACCACCTTCAAGATACTGCTTGATTAATGGATGCGTTTTCCAACGCTGCATTTCTGCAAATGGATACATATTTGGGTTTTCGTAAGATAAATCTACGATCACACCTAAAGTTACTTGGTTATTTTCAGCATGATATAACCACCAACCACCGGTCGAACCTGTTTCGGTCAAAGGCCAGCCTGAACCGTGCATCACAAGACCTGGCTTGTGTTTAGCAGGATCAATTTCCCAAAGTTCTTTAATACCAATGCCGTAATGTTGCGGATCTGCATCTTTGTCTAGGTTGAATTTAGCTAGTAAACGTTTACCTAAATGACCACGGCAACCTTCTGCAAAAATCGTATATTTCGCATGAAGTTCGTAACCTGGAGTGAAGTTGTGAGTCGGCTCACCATCTTTACCAATCCCCATGTCACCTGTTTGAATGCCTTTTACAGAACCATCTTCATGATAAAGAATTTCTGAAGCAGCAAAACCAGGGAAGATAGAAACTTCTAATTCTTCAGCTTTCGTACCTAACCAACGAACGACATTACCCAATGAAATAACATAGTTACCATCATTATGCATCGTTTTTGGAACCATCCAATGAGGTGCTTCTTGCGACTTTTCAGCAGACATTAAGAAGTATGTTTTATCTTCCGTTACAGGAACATTTAAAGGCGCGCCTTCTTCTTTCCAGTTTGGGAAAAGTTCATTGATTGCACGTGGTTCAAGTACAGCACCAGAAAGGATATGCGCACCAACTTCAGAGCCTTTTTCAACCACACAAACCGAAAGATCTGGAAGATTGTTTTCAATAGCTAATTGACGAATTTTAATCGCAGCAGAAAGACCAGCAGGACCTGCGCCTACGATCACTACGTCAAACTCCATCGATTCACGTTCGATGTGTTCCATGTAGGACTCCTCATATTTCAAAGGGTGGCAACCGTATATATTTATTGAACTTTAATATAAATTACAATAAATCGGTGCTGCCGTGAGTGTTCTAAAAATTTCGTGATACGAATTAACGCTCGTATCGATAATATATTTTGCGCTAGTATAGTTTCAAACCTTGATCTAGCCAATTGGCTGAGTCGTTTTATTTTTTAGTCAGCAAGGTATAAACCATGGTAAATCAAAATAATTCAACATCAGAGGTTCAAAATCAAGCTCATGTTGATAATAAAAACTTAATGAGCATTGCACAATACATAAAAGATGGACAGGCGGGTCACAAAAGGTCAATTCCCCCTTTAGAGCAATGGCAGCCAAAGCATTGTGGCAAAATGGATTTGACGGTAAAAGCCAATGGAGAATGGTGGCACGAAGGTCAATTGATACGTCGCCAAGCTTTATTAGATTTATTTACCAAAGTACTTTGGAAAGAGAATGGACATTTCTATTTAAAAACCCCTGTTGAACAGATTGAAATTGATGTTGAAGATGAGCCTTTAGTGATCAATCAAGTCGATCAAATTGAAATTGAGGGAAAGCAATATTTGCAACTCACTACACCACAACAAGATATGATTATTGTGGACAGTGAACATCCTATTTTTATGCGAGAGTACCAAGGTGAATTGAGACCTTATGTACATGTTCGTTTTGGAATAAATGCATTGATTCAACGGCATAGCTTTTTCCATTTAATTGAATATGGCGAGTTGCTTGAAAATGATCAAGGCGCAACCATATTAAGTTTGAAAAGTGGCGATTTACACTTGCAATTGGGCACTTGAGGTTTAAGCTTGTTAATGATTTTTGACTCATATAAATAGTGGATAAAATGAGCGCGATACTTCCTTTATACCCTTTAGAAAACCCGATGCCAAAAGCACAAGCAGATGCGCCTATTGGTATTTTTGATTCAGGTGTGGGGGGATTATCAGTAGCACAAGAAATTGCCAATTATTTGCCAAATGAACATATTATTTATTATGCAGATACTGCGCATGTTCCTTATGGGCCACGCACAGATCAAAATATTCGTGAATTAACAGCGCATGCGATTGAATGGTTATATCGTCAAGGGTGTAAAATTGCAGTTGTAGCATGTAATACAGCCTCTGCTTTTAGTTTGGATTTTCTACGAGAGCATTATGGTGAAAACTTTCCGATAGTCGGTTTGGTTCCTGCATTGAAACCTGCCGTTTTGCAGACGAAAACGAAAGTTGTATCTGTTTTAGCGACTCCTGCCACATTTCGAGGGCAATTAATTAAAGATGTATTGCATCGTTTTGCAGAACCATCACAAGTTGAAGTGCTCAATATCACCTGTTTAGACCTTGTGCCTTATGTCGAAAAAGGGTTGCAAAACAGTCAGGATTGTAAAGCAAGTCTTAAAAGAGTATTAGATCCAATTATAGAAAAAAATGCAGATTATTTAGTTTTAGGCTGTACACATTACCCATTTTTAAAACCAACAATCCATGATTTATATGGGGCACAGTTGACTATAGTCGATTCAGGATTGGCAGTTGCACGACAAACAGCACGAATATTATTCAAAAGTGAGTTAATTTCAACCACGCTGCCGATTGATAAGATTAGATTAAAATGTTTCGTCAGTGGGAAAAATGCAAAAGAATTAGAATTTGTTTTAAAAAACCTGATGCAATCTGAAATTACATGGTCAATCGAAAATATTGTTGATAAACTAGACTAATTCTTTCAGTATTGAATAGAATTTCTTTTAATAAGTGTAGGGCATGTGACTCGAAAAATGATTCAGGACAGAATTTAGCGAGTGATATGACAAAAATAGGCTGACCTATGCTCGATAAACGGTATCAAGTTTTTATTACAACGTCTGGTAAAGAGATGCAGCCAGAGCGAATGGCTGTTTCACAGACGCTCATTGGAATGGGCTTTTTTTCTTGGGGATTAGAACAGCGTACACCTTTAAGTACTGCTTTTGCACGTCGCCAAATTGATGATTGTGATTATGTTTTATTGTTATTGGGAAGCCAATATGGTGAGCAATCTGTTTCTGGGGTAAGTTATTTAAATCTAGAATATATTTACGCAGTCACTAAGCAAAAACCAATTATTGTTTTTATGCATGAGAGCCCAGATTCTCGTGATGCCGATTTAAAAGAAGATGTACCGATTCTCAAAGAAAAATTTAACGAATTTAGACATCAACTACAAAAAGAAGTTGAGCAAGTCGTAACCTACAGAACGTTGCGCGATTTGGAGTTGGCTGTTCGCTCTTATATGCCACAAATGTTAGAGCGTTATCCTGTAGTAGGATGGGTAAGACCCCAAAGTATTCAAGTTTTACAAGATGAAATTGATCATTTAAAAACAAAGTTAGCGCAAGTTTCGATTGAACATGGTCAGAAAGAAGCGGATCCATTTTTGACTTTGCCTAAAGTCTCGTTGCATGAAGTATTTAATTTTGATTATCGGATGCATGCTTATCAGGATGGTAATTTTAAAGAATTATCGCCTATTCGTGAAATGACATGGGCTGAAATGTTAGAAATTCTCATTGTAGAGTTTAGACAGCCGACACCTGAAGATTTCTTTTCAAAAGCGTTGAATGAATATTTAAACAATACAGGTTTAAGCGATGCACAAGTGATGATGCCACGTGCGCATGCAGTGTCTAGAGCGCAGATTAATATTCGTTCATTACATATGATTAAACAACAAGTACGTCAAAATGAATGGATTGTTCCTGTGGGGCGTGATGATCGTCAGCGAATGCTGTGGCAAATGACGGAGAAATGTTTGAAGTTGCTTGATGGCTATCAAAAAATTAGCAGTCAAAGATCGTCAATCTATTAATCTAGAATGTTGTTTGCTTTAAGACTCTGCTAAGCTAGATTTTGATGATGTTCAAATTAGAGTCATAATGTCTTTATCCATACCTAAAGTTCTCATTATTTTGGCAAATCTAGGCACACCAGATGCGCCGTCTGCACCTGCAGTTCGTGCTTTTTTAAAGCAATTTTTATCTGATCAGCGTGTGATAGAAATTCCTAAATTCATTTGGGCAATTATTTTACATGCTTTCGTTTTACCTTTTCGACCAAAACGTGTTGCCAAAGCTTATGCACAGGTTTGGTCAGAAGACTCTCCAATGCGAGAAATCTTATTTCAACAAGTTGAATTGACTCAAAAAAAGTTGATTGATTGCAATCCAGAATTAGATTTAAATATCGTAGCTGCAATGACTTATGGTCAGCCGGGTATTAATCAAGTTTTAAAAAACGCAGCTCAGACTCAATACGATCACATTATTTTATTACCTTTATTTCCGCAATATTCTGCAACATCGACAGCACCTTTATATGATGTAATCTCGAAATGGGTCTTAGAGCAAAGAAATTTACCTGGTTTAAGTCTTATTCGTGATTATTACCAACATCCACTTTATATTCAGGCTTTAGCCAATAGTGTGCGTGAATATCAACAACAACATGGTCAAGCGGAAAAATTGTTGATGTCTTTTCATGGTATTCCACAACCTTATGCCGATAAGGGCGATCCTTATGCAGATCGTTGTAGAGTAACAGCATTGAAAGTCGCACAGGCTTTAGGCTTAGCCGATGATCAATGGGCGATTAGTTTCCAGTCTAGATTTGGTAAGCAAGAATGGGTGAAACCCTATACAGACCAACTGCTACTTGAATGGGCACAACAAGGTGTAAAATCTGTTCAGGTGTTGAGTCCAGCTTTTTCGGCAGATTGTTTAGAAACTTTAGAAGAGTTGGCAATCCAAAATGCTGAATTTTTTCTCCAAGCTGGTGGTCAGCAATATGACTATATTCCTGCTTTAAATAACCGTTCAGATCACATTGAATTATTTACACAACTTTTACAAACTCAATTAGATGCAATTCATTTTCATTTAAAGAGTGCATGATTTTTAGGATGACTTTGAGGAAACCATGATGCTACAAGTCAAAATTGTTCCAGTTACCGCATTTGCTCAAAATTGTTCGATTGTTTGGGATTCAGAAAGCAAAGAAGCCGTGCTGATAGATGCAGGTGGTGAACCAGAAAAACTTAAACAAGAAGTTGAAGCTTTGGGATTGACCGTAAAAGCACTGTGGTTGACACATGGACATTTAGATCACGCCGGTGCAGTCGGTGCTTTAGCCAACGAATGGAAAATTCCTGTAATTGGACCACATAAAGAAGATTTATTTTGGCTGGATATGATTCAAGAAGTCTCTGCGCGTTATGGTTTTCCTATTCCAGAACCCGTTACTGTTACACAATGGCTTGAAGGTGGGGAGAAACTCATTCTGGGTGAAGAAGAATTTGAGGTGCGTTTTGCACCCGGTCATACACCAGGTCATGTGATGTTTTATAATGCAAATTATGGTGTGTTGTGGACGGGTGATGTGCTATTTAAAGGATCTATTGGGCGTACCGATTTTCCCAAAGGGAATCACCAACAGCTTTTAGATTCAATTCAAAGAGAATGTTTTAGTTTACCCGATGAAACACAATTTATTTCTGGACATGGTCCGATGAGTACGATTGGTTTCGAAAAACAACATAATCCATTTGTGGCGAGTAAAGCTGGATAAAGAATCATATAGATTCATCGACGATAATGTTAACTAATGCTCAAATTTTAAAAAGGCTTTTCCTCAAATATTGGAGAAGTTTTTTTGAATGGTTGAGCTCTTAGATTTATTTTATAATTTTATTGGGTAAATAAAAGCATTTATAAAGGAGATTCTATTCGTTGTCCTATGGGATCTATAGCATGATTAGTTACGCAAAAGGATTAAAGGAATATTCTTTTATCTCTAATTTAAGAATGAAGCTCGCGACGGCAAATAAACAAGCAATTGACACCAAAGAACTGTCTAAATTATAGATGCCAAGCATTAGGAACATGATTCCCATGACAATAAGAAAGCTCAACATGATTTTTAAGGTTATGTATGTTTTCATTGTTATTCCACTTTCTATGTTAAATAGATAGCTTTTTATTCTAGAAGTGTGGAATTATACATAATTTAAAAAAATTAAACAATTTTATTAATAGTTATTAAGAGCTTGAAAATTAAACTTATTTAAATGGGCTTGTTAATTTATTTCGGGTTTCTAAAGTCACTAATAGAATTGAAATAGCAAATAATACGCCAACAGATATGAGTGAAAAATCGAGAGTGTATACTCCGATAAACGTAAAAAAAACGCATAATAAAGATAAGAGAATCACAAAAACCTTAAGACCGATATACATTTTCGACTCCGGCACCTTTTTTGGTGAGCATGCTATATTGAGTTTTATATTTAAAATGATAATTGTGTCGCACAATAATAATATTGTTTTGATTTTTACAATAGTAGTTGGTTATTGTGAAAAATAGATGAATTATGTTTTAAATTGAAACAAAAAGTGCCCTGTTTCTGTTTTAAAAATTTAATTTAAGATAAATTTACAAGAATAAATGATAGCAAAATGATTAATAGAATCATAAACAGAAATGCAGAAGATGAAATGACTAATCTTCTGCTTGAGGTGCGTCTTCAGTAGGTAATTGATAGTCTTCATTTGCCCAAGCGCCTAAATCGATTAACTTGCAACGATCACAACAAAAAGGGCGGAATTCATTATTTTCCCATGTAGAAGGTTCTCCGCAGCGGGGGCAAGGGAAAGTGCGTGACATAATTGAATCCTTAAATTGAACAGCACGATGGGAAAAGAATTGTTAAACTTGTGCTGATTTTTACTAGTTTGATCTGATTATGCCGATTCGTCAATTTCAAGCCCATCGTATGCATGCGCCTCGTGATTTTCACCCGATTGAAAATAGCCCTATTTGTATCGAAATAGGCGCAGGTAAAGGCAAACATGCGTTGCTATTTACAACAGATAATCCAATGGATGAATTGATTGCAATTGAACGGACTCGTGAAAAGTTTTTGGCAATGCAGAAACAACACCAGATTGAAGGACAAAATAATTTAACGCCTATGCATGCAGATGCTTTGCCCTGGGTGGTTCATGCTTTATTTCCCAAACAAGTACAACAGTTTTTTATCCTCTACCCCAATCCAGAACCACATAATCCTGCTCAGCGATGGTTAAATATGCCGTTTTTTGAGTTTTTGATTTCTCGATTGGCTCAGAATGGTACGATTACTTTAGCCAGTAATATTCCAGAATATATTGATGAAGCTGAACAACAATTGAAAATGGTTTGGCAATTGCCTTATGAAAAGCAAGTGATTGCTCAAGATTCAGCACGAACTCATTTTGAAATTAAATATTTAGAACGTGGTGAATTGTGTCAACAATTGATTATCTCTAAGCCTGAGAGTTTCACAACACGATTTGATTATTTTCAACCTTTGCAGGGACAGCAACTCACTCCAGAGCAGCCTGATGTCAAATAAGCGTGTAGCGATTATTGGGGCAGGACCTGCGGGTTTAATGGCTGCTGAAGTACTGAGCCAAAGTTCACTGCCTGATACAGAAATTCATGTGTTTGAACAAAAGCCTTCTGCTGCACGTAAATTTTTGATGGCAGGAAAAACAGGGTTAAATATTTCCCATACAGAAAATTTTGCACAATTTATTCAGCGTTATGATCATTCAGAATGGCTCAAACCTTGGGTTAAAAAATGGGACGCTGATTGGATTCAAAATTGGATGAAGGATTTAGGAATAGAATCCTATGTTGGTAGTTCAGGGCGTATTTTTCCTCTGGAGATGAAAACTGCACCGCTATTACGTGCTTGGTTAAAACGCTTGTTACAGGATGGTGTGCAGTTTCATTACCGCCACCAAGTTTTAGATTTACAATCGAATCGCTTAACTATTCAAAATTTACTTGATGAACACATATTTGAAACGTCATTTGATGCCATTATTTTGGCTTGTGGTGCAGTTTCATGGATGAGGCTCGGTAGCGATGGGGCGTGGCAACAATGGCTAAACTCAGATGAAATAGATGCTTTTCAGCCAAGTAATGCAGGTGTTGTACGAGAATGGTCTTCGTATATGCACACGATATTTGGACAGCCTTTAAAACGTGTAGACGCGTGGGTGGAGGGGCAGCCGAAGACCCAAGGCGATATAGTGATTAGCCATTATGGTTTAGAAAGTGGTTTGATCTATAAACAAGGTCGTGCATTGCGTGCTTTACAAAAACAGCAACAAGAGATGAGTCTATATTTAGATTTATTGCCTGATCAATCAATACATCAATTGGCACAAAAATTACAAGCTTTTAAAAAACAATCGATGAGTAATGTATGGCGCAAAGCAGGATTGGATCTGGCTAAAGCCAATTTAGTTCGTGAGTTGGTTGATAAATCGTTATGGAATCAACCTGAACTGTTAGCCCAACGGATTAAAAATTTAAAAATAACCTTGACTGATTTCCGCCCA
The DNA here is from genome assembly GCF_048552595.1 of Acinetobacter psychrotolerans. Taxonomy (NCBI): domain Bacteria; kingdom Pseudomonadati; phylum Pseudomonadota; class Gammaproteobacteria; order Moraxellales; family Moraxellaceae; genus Acinetobacter; species Acinetobacter psychrotolerans. The sequence continues at coordinate 260,155 of NZ_JBIMDK010000001.1, forward strand.
ATTGATGAGGCGATTAGTTGTGCAGGTGGTATCAAGCAAAATGCATTAACAGCGCATCTACAATTAAAGTCAAATCCATACCTATTTTGTTGTGGTGAAATGCTGGATTGGGATGCACCAACAGGTGGTTACTTACTCACAGCGTGTTTTGCGACTGGGCGTGCTGCGGGAGAGGGTGTTGAGCATTGGCTGAAAAGGTGATTGTATTGGCTTTAAAAAGTAAAATTAATTTACCGTTAAGTTGATGAAAGCGTGCTAGTTTTAGTTTTCCCTTTGTTTGAGTTAAGTTTATGTCTGAAGCAAAACGATATACAGGAAGTTGTTTGTGCGGTGGTATTCGCTATGAAATTCATGGTGAAATTGGTGAGATTATCCAATGTCATTGTCAGCGTTGCCGCAAAGCTAATGGTACAGCATTTGCGACTAATGCACCCATTCAGAAGGCAGATTTTAAAATCGTACAAGGTGAGCATTTACTCAAAAAATATAAATCGACAGCGACTACAGACCGTTGTTTTTGTGCTGAATGTGCTTCGCCAATTATCAGTATTAAAGCAGAAACTCCGGATACTTATCGTCTAAGAATCGGGACTTTAGATACACCACTCGAACAGAAACCAACAATGCATATATATGCTGCATCTAGGGCGGAGTGGGATACGATTTCGGATGATTTACCACAATTTGATGAGCGACCATAGAATGATAAATGGATATATTGATTCAGACTTTTTAGAGGAGATCACAAGTATTGCAAATCACTTGCGATCTCTTATTTGATATTCAGTGTCTAAATATCGACAAAACTATTTTGCTGTTAATGCTGTACCTTCAAATTGAATACCATCCCAGCCATTTTGCATAAATTGGCGAATGTTTTGGTGATCTGTTGCATCAGGTGTTGCCAGTACAGAAGCATAATGTTCTGCAAATAGACTTAATGTTTGTTGTGGGTCTAAATCATTTAATTTTGCGAATGAAAAGACCTTTGCACTGCCTTGATTTTCTGTTGCAGCATTGTGTTGCAAACCATTTTGGAACGCAGTTGCGGTGTGGGTATAACGAGCTTCAATAAATGCGATCACATCTGCAAATTTTGCATCACCTGATTGAAGTTGATTCAATAAATCTTGTGCCATGACTTTAGAATTCCTTGTTAAATTGCTTGGCTATCATAACCAATAAATCTAAAAATCGTATTTAATTCTGTAGCAATGATTATTTTCAGAATGTAGCGCATGTGTGGAAGATATTCTTGTTAGAATTAAAGTGAAAATGAAGATAAAAATAGGCAGATATGAATCGTCATCACATTAAAAATAAAGAAGCACATTGGTTACTAAAATGGCTCAGCCCTATCGTACAAAGTTCATTTTTACTTCGTTTACGTCGTGTGATGATGAAATTTTTACCCTTTATGCAATTGCAAAGTCAGGTTGAAAATATCGTGTATTTATCGTGGTTGGTGGATATCGATCAAGTGCGAGAGCGATATCCCGATTCAGTACAATTATTCGAAAAACAAGGTAAAACGATTTTTACAATTCTGACCTATCAACATTATCATTTTAGTTTTTCTTTTCTAAAAACACTTCGAAAAAGGATGCCTTCGCCCAAACAAAGCAATTGGCGATTTTATATCAGTCCAGATCAACAAGAAAAAACTGCATTTTTTGATCAAGTGATTGTTGATCAAATGATGTATGTCATGAGTGGGCGTTTAGCCAGTGATGCGATGCCTGCACAATATGCGATTCAATTCTTACATCAAAAAATACAGCAACACATTCAAACCGATATTCAACTCGATGCTGAATATCAATTACAAAGTTTAGTGCAAATCAGTCATCACAAATCATTGCCTTTGGCGTGGGAAAGTTTCTTTTCTTCATGGGATGAGGCGATTCGCTATTTGGTTGATCAAGAACATGCGTGGGTGCAATGGGTAGATCAACCACAAAAATTATCGCAGGGGGATATCGAAATGCCCTTTGATTTTGATCAAATTCAAGCTGTCGATGTACTTAATATACATTGTCCATTGTTCAAAGAATGGGGGGTGAATGAGCAAGATGTATTCGCTTTTATCGTTCCTCAGGTCGATTTTCATGTACGCAATGAACGACCATTATCATTAGATTGTTAACCAACCCCATGCTAATCTGTGGATAACATTCGACTTATACACATCTAGGAATATAGCAATGAATTGGCTGCTGGTCGCATGTGGTGGGGCAATTGGTGCATGTTTACGTTATGGTGCAGGGTTGATTTTTTTTAAGCCATACAGCTTATTTCCGTGGACAACATGGTATGTCAATTTATTCGGTTGTTTTCTGGCAGGGGTATTTTTTGCATTTACACAACGTTATCCAATTCTACAAAATGAAACACGCTTATTTTTCATGGTCGGGATTTTAGGTGGATTTACTACATTTTCTAGTTTTGGCTTAGAGACTTTTCAATTGATTCGAAATGGGCATATTCCAATTGCTTTGGCTTATACCGTTTCTAGTGTTGTTGTTGGTGTGATTTGCTTAGTGATTGGTTTTTATCTCTTTCAAATGATGCTATCTGCGAAATAGTTGTGATTAGAAAATTATAAAAAAAGAGCCCAAGCAGGAGGAAAGTGCTTAGGCTCATAAGGTGTTATCTACTTACAAAATAAACTTTAACTTTGATAGCTTAAAATTAAATTAATGCGACTCATGTACTGTATTTCAAGTGTAGATTTTCAACTTAGACAATTAGTCATGGTTATCGACCAGTTCTTCAAATAATTCATTTAAATTGTCATGTACTTTTAAATGAATAAGATTCCAATATTGCCCTGAAATTGTTCGGTTGACCATTAAAGTATCTGGAGATGGTTTAAAGACATCCCAATATTTCAATGATTTTTTGACTAATCGCATACCATCGTGATGTGCTGAATTTTCTGCAAAATCATAGTATGTACTGAGTGGACGGAGTAAAACCTCTAACCATGCTTTGTAGAGTTCTTCTGGAAATTTATCTTTTTCTGCAAGTGCGTCTAAGGCAAGCAGTTCATTTTCAATGGTTGCAATATCTTGTTTGCGTCCTGCACGGACAAGGGTTTTAAAATGGCTAATGAGTTCATTCGATAGCGTTTTTACACCACCAAAATCGTAAATAATGACACTGCCATCTTCTCTAAAAGCAAAATTCCCTGGATGTGGGTCACAATGGAAACGCTTTAAAAAGAAAATTTGCTGTCCTAAAGCACGTACTAAGCGTTGCCCAATTTCATTGCGAATCGCTACGTTCCAAGTACTTGCAGTTTCAATACTTTCACCATTTTCTAAACTCAGCGTTAAAATACGACGACTCGAATATTCTGGGAAAACCTTAGGAATGATGATCTTACTGTCCAAAGCTTGATGAAAAGTTTTAAACACTTGTAGATTCTGTGCTTCTATTTCGTAGTTCAGTTCTTCATGCAAACTGTCTTGAATTTCTTTAAATAATCGGTCTTGTAATTTTTTATCAATTTTAATCACACCCATTAATCGTAGGGCTAAACGAACTTGTTTTAAGTCACTTTCACAAGCGACATCTACTCCTGGATATTGTACTTTTACTACGACAGGCGTGCCATTGGGTAATGTTGCTTTATGCACTTGACCAATAGATGCTGCAGCAAAAGGGTGTTCATCAAAGTTTAAAAATGCTTTATCAATTGGTTTACCCAATTCTTTTTCGACTTGTTTTTTAATGTCTGCATAAGGCATGGCAGGGGCTTGACGCTGTAATTTGGCAATGGCTTTTGCGACTTCTGGCGGGAAAATATCTTTATATTGTGAGGCGATTTGCCCAACCTTCATCACGGCGCCTTTCATTTCTCCCAATGTATCAGCAATTTGTAACCCAATATCTTGAAATAATTTACTGCGAGCTTCATTTTTTTGTTCTTCATCCGCATTTAAGTTACGAATAGAATTGGATACCGTTTTTGTCGCAATACTTGCTGTCATACTGGCAAGTTTCAAAAAACGGCGACCGGGCGTACTGGTATTTTTAGACATTCGTGAGCGTCCCTTAAACTTGAATAAAGTTTTATTGATTTTGATCATAGGCGACAAAACTTAAACTGCCTACTTTAAATTGTTAAAATATTGTTTCTGCAAAGTTATTTTGTTTTGCTTAAGTTTTTAATTTGGGCATTCATTTTTTAAAATACGGTCATGGATAAATAAAAAATTCTATTTAACGGTAAAAATTATGATCAACTGTATGTATGTATGTATGTATGTATGTATTTATTTATCGCTTAGATTGGTTTTAACACATTTATGCATCGCTTAGAGATAAAATTATTCGAAATCATAAAAGTGGTTATGCAATGAAGGTTTATCGATATTTAACAGGTAAAGATGATGTGAATTTCTGTGCAAGAGTGACTCAGGCTTTAAACGATGGCTATGCGCTTTATGGTGCACCCACCATGACATTCAATGGTACAGATGTAATTGTTGGACAGGTAGTTATCAAAGATGTTGCCGATGAATCAGAAATGCCACAAGGTTTGAAAGATGCTCTGAACAATAAAGGGTAGTTTTATGATTCCATTTTTGTTGATTCAAAAGTTTTTGTGAAATGATGATTCATAATGTAATGAATCACTGATTCTATTTGGATGATTGATCTTCATTTGAATCAGTTGAAAAGTTACTTATGTATAAAACCTCTCTTTCATTTAACAAAAGAGAGGATCGTTTATTCAATTATTTACAAGCCATTATGTAGGCGTAATCTTTTATTATTCATATACAAACGTGTGATTAATAATACACAGGCAATGCTTAAGCCGACAATTAAACCCATCCAAACACCTGCTGCACCCATATCGGTATAACGTGCTAAATAAATTCCGACAGGGAAGGCGATGATCCAATAAGCCAACATAGTGATCCACATTGGACCTTTGGTGTCTTGCATGCCACGTAAGCATCCCGCAGCACTGACTTGCCATGCATCCATGAGCTGATAAGCAATTGCAAATAAAATCAGGTAGACCGCAACATGGGTGACACCAAAATCGTTGGTATATACTGCAACAATTTGATGTCTGAATAGCCACATCAGTAACATGGTAATGAAAGCAAATCCTGTTCCTACGATTAAACCCACTTTCTGTACTTTTATCATCGCGGGCCAATTTTTTTCACCATAATACATTCCTGTCCGAATAGTGAGCGCAATTGCCAAAGACATCGGAATCATAAACAATTGAGAAGTCACGGAGATCGCAATTTGATGTGCTGCGACAGTAATGTCACCCAATGGACTGAGAATAATTGCACCTGTACTAAAAATACTCACTTCAAAGAAAATAGCTAAGCCAATGGGCAAGCCTAAGTGAATGATTCTTTTAATCAAAACAGGATTGATTTTTTCCCACACTGCAAAAGGCTGCGTTTTTTGATATCGCTTGGCTTTTAAAATATACAATGCTAAAGCAAAGAACATCAGCCATTGCAAAATTGCAGTCGCAAAACCACAGCCTGCACTGCCTAAATGGGGAATTGGCCCAATGCCGTACATGAAAATAAAATTCAGCGGAATTAATAGTACCAGTGCGATTAAGCTAATTGCAGTCACAGGGCGAGGGTAGCCAATCGCTTCGGAATATCCTCTTAATGCTGCATACATCGTGACTGCAGGCATGCCTAAACTAATGGAGTGAAGGAATAAACTGGCTTTTGGAATCAAGCTTTCTGGCACATTAAACAGTGGTAATAAAAAAGGCAGTATTTGTAAAATCAAAGCCGCAATTATTCCCAATACTAGGGCAATCCAAAGTGACTGTCGGACAATGGATGGAATTTTTGCAGGGTCACGTGCACCATTTACTTCTGCAACAAGTGGCGTGGTTGCGATCATAATGCCACTAAAAAGTAACATTACTGGAATCCATAAACCAACACCGACTGCAATAGAAGCAAGGTCTTGTGCAGATAAATGTCCTGCCATGATGGTGTCAATTAATCCAAAACCTGCTTGCGCAAATTGTGTGATTAAAATAGGAAACATCAATTTGAAAAGTTGCTTCAACTCAAAGCGCGTTGTGGTGACTGGGGATACATGAGACACAAAAATTACTCGTATTACGGTTTAATTTAGTGCTTAGAAAAGGAGGTATCAGCGTTGTAAAGTGAGAAGCACACCAAGAAAAATCACCACGCCACCTAAAAGTCGTTGCCAATTTACAGGTGTTTTTTCTATACCAAGTAAGCCAAAATGATCCAAAAGCATCGACATGATCATCTGCCCAAAAATAATTAAACCTGACAGCGTCAGAAAACCAAGTTTGGGTGCAGTAAAAATGCTGATACTGATTGCATAAACACCTAAGCATCTACCTAACCATAAATACCAAGGAATGACACTTAAACTGTGTAGTGTTGGTTTTGGCACAGCTTGAAAAAACACAAAAATAGCCAGTACGATTGTACCAATTAAAAATGACAAAAGGGCGGCTTGTATCGGGGAATGTAAATATTCACGTAATTGGCTGTTGATTGCAGTTTGAAAAGTCATGGCAATACCTATGCCCATTGCAAGAGGAAGTAGCAGCAATAACTGACTGGATATTTTCATCATTTTGAATATCTTTTGTTATTCTTCATGATCAGTCTAAAGCAAATTTATGACTTGATCTCATTTGATTGCAAAAGTCGTGTTAAAATTATCGACTATTCAAAATTGTTCTGAGCTTGTTCCTTGGCTGATTTAAATCCCCAAAATATTCCTTTATCACTTTATATTCACATGCCTTGGTGTGTGCGTAAGTGTCCGTATTGTGACTTTAACTCGCATGCTGTTCCAAATGGTGAATTGTCACTTGAATTAGAACAGGAATACTTGCAGGCTTTGGTGGAAGACTTTAAAACTCAGATTGATTTTGCCCAAAATCGTAAAATTCATAGCGTTTTTATTGGTGGGGGAACACCCTCTTTAATTTCTGCACAAGCTTATTCGTGGTTATTTGCACAGTTAAAAAGCCTTCTTCCATTTGAAGATGGTTGTGAAATTACTCTTGAAGCAAATCCAGGAACGGTAGAGCATGACCCATTTGCAGAATATCTAGACGCAGGAATTAATCGCTTATCCCTTGGGGTACAAAGTTTTAATACAGACCATCTACAAAAACTTGGGCGAATTCATTCCAATGATGATGCAATCACTGCCATCCAAAATGCCAGAGAAGCAGGGTTTGAACGAGTTAATGTTGATTTAATGCATGGTTTGCCTGAGCAGACTTTAGAGCAGGCTTTACTCGATTTAAAACTCGCTGTAGAAAATGGTGCAACGCATGTGTCGTGGTATCAATTAACCATTGAACCCAATACTGTATTTTTTAGGACCCAACCTATTTTACCTGTGGATGATGTACTTGAAGTCATTCAGGAGCAGGGCGAAGCCTATTTAAAAGCGCAGGGTTTTATTAATTATGAAGTATCAGCTTGGCGTAAGGAGAAGCCTTCTGCACATAATCTAAATTATTGGCAGTTTGGCGATTATCTGGCAATTGGTGCAGGTGCACATGGTAAAGTCACCCAGCCAGATGGTGTTTATCGTTTTCAGAAAACACGTTTACCGAAAGATTATTTAGCCAAAGTACCTGCGGGGCATGTGCAATTTAAACGCATTGAAAATGAAGAAATGCCTTTTGAATTTATGATGAATGCCTTGCGATTAAATGAGGGTGTAGATGCACAATTTTATGCAGAGCGTACTGGGCAGAATTTGACAGATTTAGAGGAAAGGTTACATTCGTTAAAACAGCGGAAGTTGATGGTGGATAATCCCAATTTTTTGGTATGCACAGAGCAAGGGCATGTATTTTTAAATTCGGTTTTGGAAGAGTTCATTTAACTTTTAATGGATTAAAAATATAAAAAAACCGTTCCAATCTATTGTAGATTGGAACGGTTTGAGATAAATAAGCAACCACTAAATTAAAAGACTAAGTTTTCTGTATGTCAAACAGTGACATAGCAAGTTATGAGGTTTTTAACATAACGTTTATTGTGGTTTAGCGACTCATTTTCGAGTTTGAACATGTTTCGCAGTCTACGATTTGTTAATAGTTGACATAGAATAATAAGTAGAATTATTTGGATTGGCATTTTCAATAAAGCATAGATTTCTGTATAACACTTTTTCTCCATTGAGGAATGTAATCGTCGTTGTTTTATTGGCTAGATCTGTTGTTGCTTCGCTACCTGCAAAATAGAACTTTTGACAAATTGCTGTTACTTTATGATTTTGTTTATAATTTTCAGTTGTTTTGTCATCATTTATTTTTTTAAGCGTATCTGGCGTTATTGTACTACTACGATCTGCAATGAGGTCTAACTTATGATCTGGAATAATATTTAAGGCTACATTAGATGGGTGTGAAATATGCCCGAGTTGTCCTGCATCTACACATGCAAAAAGCGTTAAGCTTGAGGCAATTAATAATAGTTGTGTTTTCATTTAGTTCTTCCTATTTATCATTTCTTTTAGAAATTTTTCTTTGAAATAGATGGTTTATTTTCAGTAAAGTACAATAATAAATAAAATTAATCAAATTATTTATCATTAATTTTGTTTAATGTGATTTATTTTGCATTATTGTGTTGAGTTCATACATATTATAATGTGATTAAACGGTGACTCAGTTATTCTTCCGCAAAATTTTGATAGTACATAGCTATGATAAAAGAGAAGATGAGTAGGCATTAAAAAGAGCGTCTAAGCGCTCTTTTTAATGCCTTGTTAGATTCACGGTTGAGTTGTCAAACAAGTATTATTAGTTAAAAACAGTATTAGTAATCAAAACTAAAATGTTCAGCTTCAAGTGACATCATGGTACGTGAAGGGTTCAGCATTGACTCTGCATGACCTTGGGTACGCGGTAATAACTGTTCAAAGTAGAAATCAGCAACTTTGATTTTTGCTTTATAAAATTCAGTAGTTTCAGCACCAGTTCCAGACGCTAATTTTTCTGAAGCTACAGCTGCTTGTTGTGCCCAGTAATATGCCATCATGGCATAGCCAGAGAACATCAAGAAGTCTACAGAAGCAGAAGATACGATGTCACGGTCTTTACGCGCTGCAAGCATGATACGTACAGTTAAAGCATTCCATTGTGCACAGATTTTGGTTAAATCCCATGCAAATCTACGCATGTATTTATTACGCGCATGTTGACCGCAGAACTTTAAAATTTCAGCAGTGTATTCACGAACGACTTTCCCTTTAGAAGAAAGTAAAACTTTACGACCAATTAAATCAAGTGCTTGTACGCCTGTTGTACCTTCGTACAATGTGGAAATACGTGCATCACGAGCAATTTGTTCCATACCGTGTTCTTTGATATAACCATGACCACCAAATACTTGCATACCCAAATTTGCAGCTTCTAACCCCAATTCAGTTAAGAAACCTTTTAGAATTGGGGTAAAGAAACCTAATTTGTCATCATATTCATCAAATTTTGCTTGTTCGCCTTGAGCAAGTGCATCTGTCATTTTATCTGCAAGCTGTGCTGCATGATAAATCATCGAACGACCACCTTCAGCAATTGCTTTTTGGGTCAATAACATGCGGCGTACATCTGCATGATGAATGATCGAGTCAGCAACTTTTTCAGGCTCTTTTTTACCAGAAAGGGCACGCATAGACATGCGATCTTTGGCATATGGTAATGCGCCTTGGAATGCTAACTCAGCATGTGCAAGACCTTGTACAGCCGTACCAATACGTGCAGTGTTCATAAATGTGAACATTGCATGTAAACCTTTATTGACTTCACCGATTAAATAACCCGTTGCAGCATCAAAGTTTAAAACAGCAGTTGCAGAAGCGCGGATACCCATTTTGTGTTCAATTGAACCACAAGTCACAGGATTGCGTTCACCTAAACCACCATCAGCAGTTGGTAGGAATTTAGGTACGATAAACAATGAAATACCACGTGTACCTGCAGGGGCATCTGGAAGGCGTGCAAGTACGATATGGATGATATTTTCTGTTAAATCATGCTCACCCGCAGAAATGAAGATTTTTGTCCCTGTAACTGCATAAGTACCATCTGCATTTGGTTCTGCTTTAGTTTTTACCTGACCTAAGTCTGTACCACATTGTGGTTCAGTTAAACACATCGTACCTGACCAAGTACCTGCGGTTAACGGTGGCATATAAGTATTTTTTTGTTCATCTGTACCAAATTGCATGATCGTGTTCATGCAACCCATACTTAAACCTGGGTACATGGTGAATGACCAGTTTGCAGTACCCATCATTTCAGATTTGATCAGGTTTAAAGACATTGGTAAGCCTTGACCACCAAACTCTTCTGGGTAAGACAGACCTTGCCATCCACCTTGGATGAACTGGTTATAAGCTTCTTTGAAGCCTTTTGGCGTGGTGACTTCGCCATCTTTAAAATGACAACCTTCTTCATCACCCGATTGGTTCAGTGGAGAAAGTACATTTTCACAAAAATCTGCTGCACCTTCTAAAATCATATCTATTGTGTCTGTATCGGCATTTTCGCCAATAGATAATGCTTTATAGTGGGTAGAGTAGTCTAAAACTTCATTCATTAAGAAACGAATGTCACGTAACGGGGCTTTATATGCTGGCATGTGTTAAATCCTAATCTAAATATTTTTTGGATTTTAAAAAGTAATATGATTATTCAGATTTCAGCTAAAGAATGCATTGATAAGATAGGCTAAAAAAAATGTCAGAAAAGCGAATTTGGTAGAAAAAGTACAGGTAAAATCGGTTGTTTTTTGATACGATGTATAAGTTTTTTTTTATATTATTCGTTTATTATTTTTAGTTATTATAAATATTTAGGTGTGAATCACTCATGCGTTTAAAACAATTAACTTTATGTCTCCTCGGGTTGAGCTTATCAGCTTGTTCATCGCATATACTTAAAAGCAATGCTGCAAATAGCAACTTGGATGCTTCACAACGTGCAATTCAAGGGTTTAATGCGATATATGAATATCCAAGTTTTGACTATCGTGGGCAAGTCAAAGTTCAAATGGATCAAAAGAGTAAAAAGACTCAACAAGGATCGGCTCAACAAAAAGGACTTGACCCAGCGATTGAGAAAAAATTGGATCAATATTTAAAGCAGCAAAATATCCAACTCACAGCACAACAAAAGAAAGATTTATATCAGTCCATTGTGAAAAATGATACCAGTGGTTTGGGTGATTATTTAACGAAAGGTGCTGAAGTTGTTCAAAATATTTTGAATGATGTTCAGATTCGCTACGATGGAACGGTCAATTATCGTCAAAAAATGGCATCGTTTAATTTAGAGACCAAGTATAACAAGCCGAATCTTTCGGTAGAAATGCGTATTCCCACCATTTTAGATTTAAATGAATATCGTTTTTATACACAAATTTTTTCACTGATGCCTTATTTAGCTAATCCACAAGATCAAGATAAATATGCTTATTATGATTTTTCTAAATATAAAAAAGATATTTCTAAAGTAAATGCTCAGGCTTTAATTGAATTCTTAAAGCAATCTGGTGCGACAACGTATGTGTTAGCACCTAAAGATCAAATTGAAAATGTGAGTGTTACTGCTGCCGAAAAACAGGCAGGTGTGGTAGAGAAAATTCGCTTACATACTTCTGCGGAAGAGTTGTTGTTACAAGGCAAGTTATACGCATCAATCAACCGCCAATATTTTATGAATACTGTACTTGGCTTGAATCAGGCGAATATTGCAAAAATACTAGATGATTCTGAAAATAAAGAGCTTGTAGATATTTCTGCAACAGCAGCTCATGGGGCTGATCAAACGGTTGAAGAAGCAGCAGCTTTAGCGGTATCAGATGGTCAAGCTGATAAAGCGATGTATAAGCTTTATTATGCTGTGAATCGAGTTGTTCATGGCGAATCTACTCAAGCTGATGGAGTTGAGGAGGATGTAGAAGACAATGACGCTGAAGGTACGGAAGCTCGAGCTGATGAACGTACTGTTGATGAGCAATCTGCTTCAAAAAATAGTGATTTAGAACAGAGTGAACCAGCAGAAGAAGATTCTGCGCGGGAAGAAAAAATTCTTTCAGAACAGCAGTGTGAAGATTTAGTTCAGAATAAATCTAAAGTCCGTTTTGGTGATGTTGATTATTGTGAATATCATTATGAAATTGATCTTTTAAATACAACAAATCAAGCAAAATCTACTTTAGCTACCGATACCAATCAAACCAACCAAGAGCAAGCAAGCAAAGCGTTGTCTCAAAACTTTGAAGGTTATGCTAAAGAGCAGTTAGTTGATGCAAATCAATTCAAGCAACTTTGGGATCAGCATCATGCTGAAATTACAGCGAGTTTGCCACCAAAAGCTGAGCGAAATACTTTGGTGGTGGATCTAGCTTTAGATGATCAAGGTCGTGCAATAAAAGTAGATTATGATTTAGGAATAGATTTTTCTAAACAAAAACTTAATGTTAAGTTAGATATGGAAATTCTCAATTATGGTAAGGCCAATAAAATTGATCCGCAAATTCTAAAAGAAGCAAAATCTTTTAATGAAATTTTTAAAGGAAGTTTCATGGAAAGAACGATTGGCGGTATTGCTAAAGGTTCTACATCAGAAGAAGATTCTGAGCAGAACTATTTAAGTGTAGATGAGCGTTTAGCGCAATTGGCAGAACAGGTTTTCACCCAATCGGGATCTTATGAAAAAACCTATAAAGCCGTATTTATTAGCAAATTAACGGCGGAAAAACCTGATTTAGTGAAACAATATTCAGCACAGGATTTACAAGAAATTGCGGCTGTATATGCATATTCTTATTCTGACGAAGAAATTTATAATCTGAAAGGTGCTGCTTTAAAACATATTGAAGCGTTGAAGAAAAAGCATCATTTAGAAGATGATCATCAATATGACGATGACTTTGGTAATAGCATTGATGAGATTGTGGTTAAAGTTTGGAAAGATAAGCAAAGTGTTTTAGAAATTCAAAAATTGCAAAAGCAATATAAAACAACAGAAGCTGTTTTTACTCAATATTATACGCAGAAGTTTGAAGCTGAAAATGATATTGAAAAAGGGCAACGTGCTGAGTTTTCTAAGACTGTGAATGTATTGGCGAAATCTTATCGTGCACTTATGAATGGTAAATTTACGGATCAATTGGTTATGAGTTTGAATGAAGACTCTGTTGAATTTATTGATTATGATTTGTTTAAACAGACCTATCAGGCTTTGAGTGATGCTCAATTAAAGTAATTTATAGCATGATGTGAATAATTGATTTTAGTTTTATAAACCCTCGCTCTTGAAAAGGAGCGAGGGTTTATTATTTTTAAGTGAAGCCTAGCGGCAATTTGACCTTATAAAAAATCTTTAAGATTGGGACGGACACTGTTCCAAATATAAAAGGCTTCAATGGCTTGTCCAACCAACATTCCATAACCTTCTGAAATCGGAATTTGACGTGCTCTGGCTTGGTCTAGAAAGCTCGATGGTTTGCCATATGCCATTTCATAAGCATGATTAAATTTTAAATTCTCAGGAAGAATTAATGCATCACCGCTTAAACTTGCAGAAGTTGCATTAATGATAAGATCAAACTGACCCTCTAATTTATCCAATCCACAGGCAGAAAGTTCTGCTTCTGGTACCGCATTTTTTAAATCTGATACCAATTGTTCTGCTCTCGCAAGTGTACGATTGGCAATCACAACTTTCTTTGCACCTGCTTTGACCAAAGGATAGATCACACCACGTGTTGCGCCGCCTGCACCAATAATTAAAATTTGGCTGTTTGTAAGATCCCAATCTAAGGCTCGAATTGCATCGACTAAACCTTGACCATCGGTATTATCACCATGTAATACACCATTTTTCATCCAAAGCGTATTGACTGCTTTGGCAATTTTGGCACGCTCAGTCAGTTGTTGGCACAATGCAAAAGCTTGCTCTTTAAAAGGAACGGTGACATTCATCCCGATGCCATTTTGCGAAAAAAACTCATTTACATTGTTTTCAAAACCATCCAATGGCGCAAGACGCTTTTTATATTCAAGATCAATCCCCGTTTTCTCTGCAAAACGATGATGTAGCTCAGGTGAGCGAGAGTGCTCAATGGGATTGCCAATGACTGCGAATTGTTTACTCATGTCAAATGTCCATGTTGGCTTGGAATGATTTTTTAGAATGGCAATAATATACGTCAAAATAGGCAGGACAACAAAAATATCAGGCAAAATTTAGTTTTAAAGGAACTTATTATTCTTGAATTTTTTGGGAAATTTTTAATGTTTTTTCTTTAAAATAAATTTAAGGATTACAAACAGATGTTAGAAAATCAAGGAAAATCATGGCAAAAATAACGATAAAACCCATGGCGAATAAAATGCTAGAGGTAATTGAAATACTATCGAATACATGGTTTTGTGACAAAATGGTGATTAAAACTGAACATGCCAATAAAAAAAGCAAGCTTAAAGAGAGCATAATCTTATGATTTTCTAACATATTTTTCATATTTCACACCTTGAAGACTATAACTTTGAAACGAGAGTAGGAGATTAAAAATGTAAGGGTTTTTAAGCTAATCTTAAGTTATTTGTGAGGATGAAGCATAACGCTAAACGCAATTGAAAATATGTATTAATGTGAATTATTCTCACTAAATTGTGAGTAAATTTTTCAATAATTGTCTATATCATAAAAAACCTAACTTTATGATGAAGTTAGGTTCTGATTTAAATTTATATTTTATCGACGTTCTTTGAGCCAATCTCTAGGTTTGAGGTAATGATCAACCAAACGTTTTTCAGGGCTATTTTCATCCCATTCAGGTCGATATAACCACGCTGCAAGCGGTGGCATACTCACTAAAATAGACTCAATACGACCACCTGTTTGCAAGCCAAACAACGTTCCACGGTCATAAACCAAATTGTATTCTACGTAACGCCCACGACGGTAGAGCTGGAAGTCACGTTGAACTTCTGTATATGGTTTATCTTGGTTTTTTTTGAAAATAGGAAGTATTGCTTCTAAATAACCATTGCCGACCGCTTGGATATATTCAAAACACGTTTCAAAATCCCATTGGTTTAAATCATCAAAGAATAAGCCACCTACGCCGCGCTGTTCATCACGGTGTTTTAAATAGAAATAGTCATCGCACCATTGTTTGTGTTCTGCATAAACATTTTCACCAAATGGCGCACTTAAATCACTGGCTTTTTGGTGCCATGCTAAAACATCTTCATCATTAGGATAGAATGGTGTGAGGTCAAAACCACCGCCAAACCACCAAATAGGATCTTGTCCTTCAGGTTCTGCTACGAATAAACGTACATTGGCGTGCGAGGTTGGCACATTGGGATTATTCGGGTGAATGACCAATGAAACACCCATTGCTTGGGCTTTTGTACCTGCTATTTGTGGGTGGCGTTCAGTTGCAGTTGCTGGCAGTTTGGAGATATTGATGTGAGAAAACATCACACCGCCTTTTTCAATCACGGTACCATTTTGTAATACACGTGAGCGACCACCGCCACCTTCAGGGCGTTGCCAGTCATCAATTTCAAAATGTGCCGTACCACCGCCGATTTGTTCCTGCTGTTCTAATCCAGCGCAGATACGTGCTTGTAAGTCGAGGAGAAACTCACGGACACGTTGAATATCAACTGAAGTTGGATTCTGCATGATGACCCTCTATGGAAGATTAAAGTATTTAGAAAACTTGAATAAATATATCAAAACATAAAACCATAAAAAAAGTAAGGTTTTAATTTATTTCTTTTTCACTTCTAAGTGCGTACATATAAAATGATTGGAATTCGTATTGATTTCATTGATATTATTGGTTTTGATCTAATTGTTATGCTCAATAATATCATTTATTTCTTTGCCATACATCCATGTATTTAAAATACCTTCAAAACTTTCTAATTCATTAATATATAGGCATTTTTCATAGCTAATCACAACTTGCTCTCTATCTTCAGTATCCAATTGATCGGGATCAATTTGGTAGATACCATCAGAAAGTATTTTGAGTGATTTTTGTGTGATTAGACTAGCTGCATCTTGATTGAATACAAGTGCCGAATAACTGGAGATAAATCAAATAAGATAGAAATTCATTTTATTTGCTTTATCTCCAGTTATCGAACGGAATTATTTTGATTTAAAAGTCATCTTTTTTGTACATATGCGACATACGATCATGTTTAGTCTTTAAATAATCTTCATTGAATTTATTTAAACCGACCGTCAACGGTACACGATCAATGATATCGACACCTAATTCAGTTAAGGCTTTTATTTTTAAAGGATTATTGGTGATGAGCTTCACGCGTTTGACCTGTAAGTGATCGAGAATGATCGTACACATATCATAGGTACGTGCATCAGCAGGGAGATTTAATAACAAATTAGCATCAACTGTGTCATGTCCTTGATCTTGCAAAGCATAAGCACGAATTTTATTGGTCAAACCAATACCACGACCTTCTTGGCGCAAATATAAAATGACGCCTTGACCTGCATCATTGATCATTTTCATGGTGTCATGTAACTGTGGGCCACAATCACACTTCAATGAGCCAAAAGCATCACCCGTTAAGCATTCTGAATGAATACGAACCAATACGGGTTCTGTGGGAGTATTTTCCAGACCTTTAGAAAGGGCAACATGCTCTTCACCTGTTTGGGGATCCTGAAATACAGAAATTTTAAATTCACCATAAGCTGTTGGTAAATTAGACGTGGCAACAAACTCAATCGACACAGAATCTCCCATGACTTGTTTAGAAATTGACTAAAGTATAGCGTAATGCTCAGACATTGCTAGAATAGTAAAACAAGTATTTATACATAACTGAGATATATAATTTTCTTTTTTGTATAAACCACACGATAATAGTTGATATATAGATAGATTATTCAGGATAATTGACGCTACGAACACGCTTGCGAAATTGGATCACTTCCAATGACGCATCATTTAAATGTGGCTGATCGAATGTGATATGATGCAATTTCACGATCATGCTAACCCGTGTACCTAGCTTCGATTCGCCAGGCTTTAGAAGGCTTTGCCACATATGTTGTATACCGAAATACCTAGTCAACGTCCTGTTACGCCATTGTTGGATCGTATTGATCACCCTCAACAATTACGTCAGTTTGAGCAAAGCGAATTGGTACAGGTCGCAGACGAATTGCGTCAATTTATTTTGTATGCTGCTGGACAAAGTGGCGGGCATTTTGGTGCAAACTTAGGCGTTATCGAATTATCGGTCGCTTTACATTATTGTTTTAACACGCCAAATGATCGTTTGGTGTGGGATGTTGGTCATCAAGCTTATCCACATAAAGCCTTAACGGGTCGCCGTGAGCAACTCACCACAATTCGTGCAAAAAATGGTTTAGCTGCTTTCCCTGCACGCGAAGAATCTGAATTTGATACTTTCGGTGTGGGTCATTCATCTACTGCAATATCGGCAGGTTTAGGTATGGCTTTAGCCAGTCGTTACCAAAATTCAGCCCGTGATGTTGTTGCGATTGTAGGTGATGGTGCAATGACAGCAGGCATGGCTTTTGAAGCGATGAATGATGCTGTTGCACATAATGCAGATATGATGGTGGTGTTAAATGACAACGATATGTCAATCTCACAGAGTACTGGTGGTTTTGCAAAGCATTTAGCGTCTATTTGGGAGCAAGGGCAGTTCGTTAATATTGATGAACTTGGTCAAGCTTTTGTACAAGATTATCCAGAATGGAACTATACATCCCGTTTACATGAGTCTGCAACAGATGCAGCAGATAACTTGTTTAAAGCCATTGGTTTTGACTATTTTGGACCATTTGATGGTCATGATGTTGATCAATTGGTACAAGTCTTCAATGCATTGAAAAAACGTAAAGGCCCACGCTTAATTCACATTTATACTGTGAAAGGTAAGGGTTTTGCACCTGCCGAAGTGGATCAAATAAAATATCACGCGATTAATAAATTAAATGCAGTAGCTGCAAAACATACAGCACCAAAATATGCAGATGTTTTTGGTCAATGGTTATGTGATGAAGCAGCACAAGATGAGAAATTAATCGCCATCACACCTGCAATGTGTGAAGGTTCTGGAATGGTACAGTTTGCCAAACAATTTCCAGAACGCTACTTTGATGTTGCTATTGCAGAACAACATGCAGTGACATTAGCAGCAGGTATGGCATGTGAAGGATTAAAACCTGTTGTTGCGATTTACTCAACATTCTTGCAACGTGGTTATGATCAGCTTATTCATGATGTAGCATTGCAAAATCTAGATGTCACTTTTGGTATAGACCGTGCAGGCTTGGTCGGTGAAGATGGTCCTACGCATGCAGGTGCGTACGATTATGCCTTTATGCGTACAGTTCCAAATATGGTAATTATGGCTCCAAAAGACGAAAATGAATGTCGTCAGATGTTGCATACAGCTTACCTTTATAATGGTCCTGCCGCTGTACGTTACCCACGTGGTAACGGATTAGGCGTTGAAATCCAACAACAGCTCACTGTACTTGAAATGGGTAAAGCTGAATTGTTAATGGAATTGAATGCCGAACATGAAGAAGGCATTAGCATTCTGGCATTTGGTAGTCGTGTGCAGGTTGCAGTTGAAGCTGCTAAAAACCTTGCAACACAACTGGATATTGCGGTGCGTGTGATTAATATGCGTTTTGTAAAACCATTGGATGAACAGATTCTTCGCAATCTTGCAGATAAAACCAGTTTATTTGTGACTGTAGAAGAACATGCAGTCATGGCAGGTGCGGGAAGTGCGGTAAATGAGTTTATGGCTCAAGCGCAGATTATCAAACCCATACTGAATCTTGGGTTACCCGATGAATTTCTTCCACAAGCTTCACATGCGGAAATGTTGCAAGATTGTGGTTTAGATGCCAAAGGCGTTCAAAATTCGATTGAAAAAGCATGGTTAAAACTTGTTCAGCATGTTTAAGTTTCTGTTTATTCTAAGTTTCTAAAGTTTTAAAAACTAATTCCCCTAAAAGCCCCAATATTTGCTAAAATGTTGGGGCTTTTATGCATTATTCTTTATCAGATTCTTCAAATTTGTAGTGGGTGTTCAATGGAACCTATGGTGGTTATGGCTGCGCGTGCGGCTCAATTAGTTGGTCAAGAAATTTTAAAAGCGCATCAAAATCGTCATAAGCTCGATCTACAAGTCGAAGAAAAAGGTATCGATGGTCCTGTGACTCGAGTAGATCGCTACATCGAACAGTTGACGATTGATACACTTCGTAAAAGTTATAAAAATCACAGCTTCCTTGGTGAAGAGTTTGGTTTACAAGAAGGTAAGGGTCACGATGCCGATTGGTGTTGGATCATTGATCCGCTTGATGGTACTTTAAACTTCATTAACGGTTTTCCTCATTTCTGCGTATCTATTGCTGTACAGCATAAAGGCATCACTCAACACGGTGTGATTTATGATCCAGTAAAAGACGAATTGTTCTCTGCAAGTCGTGGTCGTGGCGCAATGCTGAACCAGCGTCGTATTCGTGTAAACATCAAAGACAGCCTTGAAAATACACTCATGGGTGTAGGTCATGCTTACCGTGTAAAACGTAATGGTGAGATTGTTTCTTATGCGAAAAACCATTTTGAATCATTATTAAATGTAACTGAAGCTGGTGCACAATATCGTCGTGCAGGTTCTGCTGCATTAGACTTGGCTTATGTTGCGGCTGGTCGTTTAGATGGTTATTTTGAACTCGGTTTAAAACCTTGGGATATCGCAGCAGGCGAGCTTATTGTGAAAGAAGCGGGTGGTACAGTCGTTGATGCTCGTGGTGGTTCAGATTCTATGGAAAATGGCCAAGTGATTGCGTGTTCTATGAAAATGTTAAAACCGTTGATGCAAGCTGTTGTTCCTGCTTGGGGTGAAGCTGCGAAGTAATCACTTTTAATGTGAAATAACTTTGTGGATCTAGTTTTAAAAAGCCTTCATCTTTATGAGGGCTTTTTTATGCAATATTGAAAATAACAAGACACATTACAAGTCAGGAAAAATAAACATTGGTGATTCACTTTATTGGTTTAGGTGGAGCAGGGAAAACCACGACAGCAAAATTACTTGCTCTGAAAATGAATATTCCTTATTTCGATTTGGATGAATATTTTATCGAAAATAAAGGGAGTATCGCTCAATTTATTGATCAACACGGCTATGATGATTATGCAAAGCGTAATTTAGAACTGTATTTCCAGATTAAAAATCTTATTTCAGATAATGCAAAAGCAATTATTGTTTGTTCATCTGGCTTTATGAGTTATCCAGAAAATATTGTGCATGAATATTTAGAATTGAAGCAATATATTGAAAATGATCAGTTCACGTTTTTATTGATGCCTTCTTTTGACGTGGAAGAATGTGTGGAAATTATTGTGAAGCGGCAAATGGCGAGAACGTATTTAAATGCAGTTGCTGAAAAAGAAGAAGTAAAAATAAGGAAAAGATTCGAATTGTATAAAAAACTAAAGTGTAAGCAGATTATTACAGGGACTTTACCAGTTAATGTCGTAGATGAAATTCAAGTAAGGCTATTAAAGCTAATCTAGTCGAGGAATTAAGTTATGAATTTATGGTGTAGGTTAGAAGTATTGTGTCGTTTTAAATCGCTCTGTTGCGAAAGTAACATTTAAGTAATATTTGATTCGTGTTGAAGTTTTTCTCTCTTTTGAATCTCCTTAAGGAGCCTAATTAGTAAATAAAAATTAGGAAAGGAAATTGATATCTAAAAAGTAATTTTTTTAGAACGATAATGATCTTATTTAGAAAGTGAAAGTGATTTTATTTGTTTTCAAAATACCCTTGGATGTTAGCTGTAACAGGTGCATCAGAAGTTGTAAATATAATGCAAGAACATGCTTGGCTAAGTATTGAAGAGCTTCTTGCTGAGCAGAAAAACATAGAATGAGTAGAATGATTAAGAACGATGCTTAAATAATTTTTATTTAATTTAAGATTAAAAATAGCCAGTTACACATAAAAAGTAGATTTATTTGAATGATTAAAGGAAAAAACAATAAAACTTCGTGACATTATTTAAAATCCTGTTATAATTCGCCCACGCACTAAATTTCGTTCATTACCTGAACATTTCTCTTCTATATTGTGTAGCGCGTCCGGTCCCAAGAGAGGACAATATTTCGCGCCCCACCCAATCGCTTAAGCGATTCCTTCAGGTTGCGGCTGTTATCAAATGTGCGTTATACGCATCGTCGTTCTCGGATCTCCGCTGATTCTATTTTTCAGCGATTATTGCTGTGCCGCTTTTTGCCGATGTCCATCAGACTATATATTTAATGGAGCACCCACATTAGGGTGAATCTCTCTATGAGCAAAACTTTTGCTGATTTTTCTTTAGACGAGTCGCTACTTAAAGCACTTGAATCTCTTGGCTTTACTACGCCTACAACTGTGCAAGAACAATCTATTCCAGCGGCTATGGAAGGTAAAGACCTTCTTGTATCAAGCCAAACTGGTTCTGGTAAAACTGCTGCATTTTTACTTCCGACATTAAATGCTTTAGCTAGTGAAGACACGCTAAACTCATTTAAAGATCGTATGAAAGCGGTAACTCAACCTAATATTTTGGTTATTTCACCAACTCGTGAACTTGCACAACAAGTATGTCAAGATGCAATCGCACTTGTACGTCACATGAAAGGTGTTCGTGTTGCTGCAATCATGGGTGGTATGCCTTTTGGTAAACAAATCCAACAATTAAAAGGTGCACAAGTTGTCGTTGCGACTCCAGGTCGTTTACTTGATCTTGTAAACCGTCGTCAAATCAAACTTGATTTGGTTGATGCTTTAATCGTCGATGAAGCTGACCGTATGCTTGATCTAGGTTTCTCTGAAGACTTAGAAGCGATCAGCGATTTAGCATTAAATCGTAAACAAACATTGATGTTCTCTGCAACATTTGCACCACGTATTATTAATCTTGCTGAACGCATGATGAATGATCCACAACGTATTGCAATTGAAACAGGTCATTCTACAAATACTGACATTACGCAAACTTTACATTGGACTGATGGTTTTGAGCATAAGAAAAAATTGCTTACTCATTGGTTAAGTGCTGAAGATGTGGATCAAGCTGTAGTATTTGCTTCAACTCAAGAAGATACAGATATGCTTGCTGAAGAGCTTGCAGAAGCTGGCCTTTCAGTTGTAGCGCTTCATGGTGCTATGCCACAGACTGTTCGTAACCGTCGTTTACGCAGCATCCGTGAAGGTCGTGCAAAAATCCTTGTTGCTACAGACGTAGCTGCTCGTGGTCTTGACGTACCAACAATTTCTCACGTGATCAACTTTGGTCTTCCTATGAAGAACGAAGATTATGTACACCGTATTGGTCGTACTGGTCGTGCGGGTCGTACTGGTAAAGCAATTACACTAGCGACTTACCGTGAACGCGGCAAGATTCGTGCATTAGAAGAATATTTAGAAGCGCGTTTGAACGTTTCTGAAATTGAAGGCCTTGAGCCATCTCCACCTCCTGCACGCGGTAGTCGTGATGGCGGCGGTCGTGGTCGTGATGGCGGTCGTGGCGGTTTCGGCGGTGGTCGTGATGGCGGTCGTGGCGGTTTCGGCGGTGGTCGTGATGGCGGCGCACGTCGTAGCTATGATGACAAACCTCGTGGTGACCGTCCTGCTTATGCAGGCGGCGAAGATCGTCCACGTCGTAGTTTTGATGACAAACCTCGTGGTGAGCGTCCAGCTTATGCTGGCGGTGATGATCGTCCTAAGCGTGATTTCGGTGATCGTCCAGCTCCACGTCGTGAAGGCGGTTTTGGTGATCGTCCACAACGTTCATTTGATGACCGTCCTAAACGTGATTTCGGTGATCGTCCAGCGCCACGTCGTGAAGGCGGTTCTGATCGTCCACAACGTTCGTTTGATGACCGTCCTAAACGTGATTTCGGTGATCGTCCAGCGCCACGTCGTGAAGGTGGTTTCGGTGATCGTCCACAACGTAGCTTTGGTGACAAACCGCGTTCTGCAGATGATAACCGTGGCAACCGTGTAGATTACAAGCCAAGTGGTGATCGTCCACAACGTTCGTTTGATGACCGTCCTAAGCGTGATTTTGGTGATCGTCCAGCGCCACGTCGTGAAGGTGGTTTCGGTGATCGTCCACAACGTTCTTTTGGTGGTGATGATCGTCCTAAGCGCACTTTCGGTGGTGAAGACCGTCCTAAACGCGAATTTAATTCAGATCGTCCACGCCGTGAAGGTGGTGAAGATCGTCCGCGTCGTAAATTTAACGATTAATTAATTAACGTTAAATAAAAAAACCAGTCTTCGGACTGGTTTTTTTATTGCAAGTTTAAAAAATTTTGTTAGAATGAAAGTGTGCTCTATTTCAAAGTTTTATTAAAATTGGATAATTATGAATTATAAAAATGTAAATTTACCTCAGGGGAATCTAATGCTCGGAGTGAATATGTCGTATATCTTTTCATTGTTGCTAATTTCTAATATTGGATATCTAATTTATGGTCTGATTTTTGGCTAGATGCACCTATTGTTTGAATGGTAGAAATTTAAAATAAAATTATAAAAAATTTAAAAATAGATTGTGAGTTGTCTCAATCTTTTTTCATCTATTCCATTATCTTTTAATTACATAAATATAAGTATTTCAGAGTATAGTATCTGTGCTGATAAATGCAGGAAAATGTTCGGCTATGAATAAACAAAGTCATTCCGAAGCTGAAGCTTTAATCGAAGTCAAAAATCTGAGTTTTAACCGAGGCGAACGCGTTATCTATGATAATGTAAATTTGCAGATTCGTCGTGGGCAAATTACTGCAATCATGGGTCCATCAGGGACAGGGAAAACAACGTTACTCCGATTGATTGGTGGTCAGCTTAGTCCAGACTCAGGTCAGGTACTATTGGAAGGGAAAAATATTGCATCTATGTCTCGCAGTGATTTATTCGCTGCTCGGGCACGTATGGGCATGTTATTTCAAAGTGGTGCATTGTTCACAGACATGACAGTCTATGAAAATGTGGCATTTCCAATTCGAGCGCATACTAAACTGCCAGAAAACCTGATTGCAGAATTGGTCGCACTTAAGTTGGAGTCAGTAGGCTTGCGAGGTGCAGAGCAGTTAATGCCTGCGGAATTGTCTGGTGGTATGAACCGACGTGTGTCATTGGCACGCGCAATCGCACTTGATCCAGATCTGATTATGTATGACGAGCCTTTTGCAGGGCAAGATCCTATTGTTATGGGGGTTTTGACTCGCTTGATCCGTTCTTTACGTGAGGCATTGGATCTAACCACAATTATTGTTTCTCATGATGTAGATGAAACTTTATCAATTGCAGATTACATCTACGTGGTTGCCGAAGGTAAAGTACAAGGTGAAGGTACACCTGAGCAGTTAAAGCAACACTCTTCTCCATTTGTACAGCAATTTTTAACAGGCTCTATAGAAGGACCTGTCGATTATCAATTTAGTCATCAAGCCTATTTAAGTAATGAGGTTGGTTCATGAATGCAATTGCCTTATTAGGTAGACGCGTTCTAGAACGTGTTCAAGGTATCGGTGTGGCAATGGTGATGTTGCTGCGTATTCTTTTTTCGATGCCGACTGCTTTGGGTTTTAAATTATTTATTTATCAAATGTATCGAGTGGGCGTATTGTCTCTCTTGATTATCGTTGTGTCGGGTCTATTTATTGGCGCTGTTCTTGGCTTGCAGATGTATAGCATTTTGGTCACTTTTGGAAGTGAGGCAATGTTAGGTGCAGCTGTAGCGCTGACGTTACTCCGTGAGTTAGCCCCTGTTGTTGCTGCGCTACTTTTTGCTGGACGTGCAGGCTCTGCTTTGACCGCTGAAATTGGCTTAATGAAAGCCACTGAACAGTTGTCTAGCATGGAAATGATTGGTGTGGATCCGTTAAAACGAGTGATTTCACCACGCTTATGGGCTGGTATTGTGAGTTTACCAATGCTGTCTGTGATTTTTGCTGCGGTGGGTATTATGGGTGGCAAAATGGTGGGTGTTGATTTTCTAGGGGCGGATGAAGGCTCTTATTGGAGTGGTATTCTCAGCAGCACTCAATTTATGAAAGATGTATTTAATGGCACCATCATTAAAAGTTTAGTATTTGCGTTAATTTGTACTTGGATTGCGGTGTATCAAGGCTATGCCTGTGAGCCAACGTCTGAGGGTATTGCAACATCTACGACGCGTACTGTTGTGTATTCATCGTTATGTGTTTTAGGTTTTGATTTCGTGTTGACTGCGGTCATGTTCGGAGGTGTTTAATGAAATCACGTACAAGTGAGTTAACCGTAGGTGTTTTTGTCGTCATCTTCGGTATTGCTTTATTCTTTTTAGCAATGAAAGTGAGCGGTTTAGTCGGCACAAATTTAAAAGACAGTTATGAAATGACTGCGACATTTGACAATGTGAATGGTTTAAAACCACGTGCGAAAGTGACAATGAGTGGAGTTAAAATTGGTCAGGTTGAAACAATTACTCTTGATCCAGTTACACGCCAAGCAACTGTTAAATTTGCATTAGATGGTTCTTTAACAACATTTAATACAGAACAGTTAAAGAAAGTGAAAGAAAATGCGTTAGGCGATTTGCATTACAGTGCAGATTACCAAGCGGCGACACCTAATAAACAAAAAGAAATGGAAAAGCAACTATTAGGTAACATGAACTCCATCACCAATATTGATGAAGATGCTTACATAATGGTCGCTACAAATGGTTTGTTAGGTGAGAAATATCTCAAAGTTGTTCCAGGTGGTGGCATTGCTTATGTCAAACGTGGTGGAAGTATTGCCAATACGCAAGGAACAATGGATTTAGAAGATTTAATTACTAAATTTGTCACTGGCGGTGCAGGTAAATCATCAAGTAACGCAGAAGAGTCTAAAGAGACCCCTGCATCGACTGATGCTCAAAGCTCATTCGTCCAATAAGCATTAGAGGAGTTATTAAAAATGCACATTTTATTAAAACAAACTTTTACTGCAGGTATTTTGGCAGCGATGGTTGTAACTGCGGCACAGGCTGCACCTGCAGAAGCACCTCCTGCATTTGTTAAACGTGTTGCTGATGGTTTAATCACACGTTTAAAAACAGATAATGCTAAATTGCAAAATAATCCTGCTGCTATTAAAGCGATTGTTCGCCAAAATCTTGATCCATATGTAGATGGGCAAGCATTTACTCGCATCGTGATGGGTACTTATGCAAATACGAGTACACCTGCACAACGTGCTCAATTTGAGCAAAATTTCCGTAATACTTTAATTGAAAATTATGGAAGTGCATTTGCTAAGTATTCAACTCAAACTTATACTTTGCGTCCATATAAAGATACGGGAAGCAAAAATCCTGTAGTGACGATCGACTTTAATAACAAAGGCGATAAAATTCCAGTTTCTTTCCAGTTAGCTGATGCAGGTTCACAGTGGAAAATTCGTAACATCAATGTTTCTGGGATCGATTTAGGTTTGCAATTCCGTAATCAGTTCGCTGCCAATGTAAAACGTAATGGTGGTAATGTTGATAAAGCAATTGCGACATTCCAACCCGATGCTGATGCTGCGGTGAAGAAGTAATTAGATCAACAGAATAAATTAAATTGTAAATAGGATAGGTGAGCTTTCAGTGATTGAATTGAAAAATCAGGAATTGCATGTTATTGGTAAAATTACTTATGAAAATGCTGAAAACTATTATTTAAATGGTTTGAGAGTCATTCAAAATGAGCAGAATTTTCCAATGATAGTCAACTTATCTCAGCTTGAGCATGGTAGTACATTAGCTTTGTCTGTATTTGTACAATGGTTGCGCCAAACACCAAGTACGCAAGGATTACAGTTTAAAGCAGTTCCTGTCAAAATGATGAAGATCATTCAAGCCTGTCATTTACAAGATGATTTAAAAATAATTTAAGTTATTGATGTAAAAAAAGCACCGGAAGGTGCTTTTTTTTTTGCAGTGAGAAGATAAACTCTGTTTGGCACTCTTTTTAAAGAAAGCGAATATCGAGTGGAATTGTCTAAATAGTTGAGCTTAACTTTGAAACAGTGCTTTATAGCTTCCTTAAATCCATTTCTTCCACCTAAAGTAAATCAATGGTCCGATAAGGAAGAAGAGCAATATGGTCATCACCATATAAAAGCTGGTTGAACCGTGTGCAAAAGGTAAGACCTCTGTGTTCATACCATAAATACTGGCAATCAGCATTGGAGGTGCAAGCATACTTGGTAGAATGGAGAATCGACGAATCGTGTCATTCTGTTCGGTGTTAATGAACCCCGATGTGGTATCCAGTAAGAAGCGTACTTTTTGGAATAAGAAAGCATCATGTTCTACGAGAGAGCGTACATCCTCACTCAGTTCTCGGATATCTGCATCATAAATATGACTGCCTAATGCACGTGGCCGCGATAGGAAGGTCAAAACACGACGTAAATCGATTAGACACAATTGAGCTTTTCCAAGGACATCTTCCTTTTGTGCTAAACGGGTAATCATGTCATCTAGGTCTAGAATCATTTCACGATGACGCACATTTAATACTTCGGTTGAGTATACTTCTAAGTCCTTGTGGATATCTTCTAAGATATCCGCAAGCTCATCGAGTTTCGCTTCGAGTAAGCCCAAAAGAATCCAAGTGGGATCTTTGTACTCGATATCATAGTCATTACGACGAGCACGTGCACGAAAGGCACGAAAAGCAACTAATTTTTCGCCACGTAAAGTAAACAAACGATCTTTATGTAGGATGAAGGCAACAGTTTGTACTGTTGCAAGCATGTTGGATGAGTCCTCGGGATCTTCATCAACTTGATAATTTTTATTTTTTGTTAAAAAATAGGTACTGATGTGTAAAACGCCATCATCATCACGGTAAAATCGTGCAGATGAGGAGATGTCTTCTAAAGACTTGAGCGTAGGTAGGTTTTGCTCGTAGGCATCCAATACCCATTCTTGTTCTTCTTGAGAGGGTGCGATTAAATCAATCCACACCAATTCAGGGTGTAGATCAAAACCACCATTAATCGTAGCATCTTCAAGGCTACCGCGCTCTGTGGCGTAAAAGGCTTCAAGCATAGTGTCTTTTCTCCCTTGCGCCGTATTGTGTTAAATCGATGGGTGTATTTTAGACAAGGATTCAACGAAAAACACGGGTTGCTTCACTTATTTTTTAAAAAGTCTCTCGTATAGTTTAGTTGTACGGCATGACAATATCACAACAGGGTTTAATATATATGAATTCTATAGCAATTTTTTGTGGTTCTTCTTATGGAGTAGATTCTAGTTTTACAGAAATAGCACGATTGACAGGTCAAACTATTGCCAAGCAGGGCAAAGTACTGGTCTATGGTGGTGGTCGTTCTGGCTTGATGGGCGTTGTCGCAGATAGTGCGTTGGAAGCCGGTGGGCAAGTTATTGGTGTTATTCCACAGGGTTTGGTCGATCGTGAATTGGCGCATCCAGATTTAACAGAACTGTATATTGTCAAAAATATGCATGAACGTAAAACCAAAATGTCCGAACTTTCTAGTGGTTTTATTGCATTGCCCGGTGGTGCAGGAACGATTGAGGAAATTTTTGAACAATGGACGTGGGCGCAGCTCGGTATCCATTTAAAACCATGTGCATTTTTGAATGTTGATGGTTTTTATGATGATTTGTTGAAATTTATCCAATTGACGACGGATAAAGGTTTTTCTAAGGCTCGTTTTACAGACCAATTGATTCATTCTGATTCTATAGACGATATTCTTAAGCAATTTGAGCGTTATCGGGCACCTGAACCGAAATGGGGTGTGCAGGATCGTGAAGAATTGGTGAGGTTAGATCAAGCTGATAAAAACTTTGGTTAATTGATAGATATCATTAATCAGCCAATTTAATTAAAGCACAATATATTGATTTAATTTTGGATTAATACCACAATATATTGTGTTTTTATTTTTAATGTAACGATAATGAATGTGATTACAGTGGCTGCCGCAGTGATTTTAAATACGCAGAATCAGCTTTTATTGGTACGTAAAAAGAATACTCAGTTTTTTATGCAGGTCGGTGGCAAACTTGAGCTGAATGAAGCACCTGAACAGACCATGATTCGTGAAATTTCTGAAGAAATAAGTGTCAAAGCTGAGATTCAGCAGTTTATTGGGCGTTTCGAAACGCTTGCTGCCAATGAAGCTAATCATCAATTGGTCAGTTATGTATATCAGGTAAGTTTGGATCAGCCGCCTGAAATTGATGCAGAAATTGCAGAAATGAAGTGGATTGACTTAGATGATGATCAGACTTTACTTGCACCATTAACCAAAGAAATTGTGATTCCATGGTGTAAGGAAAATATCGTCTAATTTTAGCCATTTTATTACTGTTAAAAGGTATTCGGTAAAATCAACATAGGCTCAAGTTTATGGCTTAGTTTTATTATTTTTGCATAGGTATATTTTAGTTTTTTAAAGATAGTTGAATTTAAATATAAATTCTGAAAACCTCTCGATTAGGCTATCTCAAAGAGTGAGGACTTCAATTTTTAAACCTCACTCCACGCCTGCAATACACGCTGTATAAATCTGCTGACAGCCTAAAAGTTCTAGAGCTTGGGTCAGCGCATGAATGGAACTTCCTGTTGTCACCACATCATCAATCAGCAATATTTTTCGATATTTTCTGCGCTCAGTTTTAATAATCTGAAATTGATTGTCGATATTTTCCAATCGTTCTGTTCGAGTTAAGCCTTTTTGTGAATGCTGTGCTTCACGAATTACAGGCTGCCATACTGGAATATTCAATTCCTCTGCCATAATTTTGGCGATGATCAGCATTTGGTTATAGCCACGCCCAATCAGGCGTTCTGTGGAAATAGGCATAGGTACAATCGCTTGAACTTTGGGAAGCCTTAAACTGAGTAAGCTATACGCCAATAGGTTTTGGTATTGCAGTTGTTGTTCGTATTTGTAGGTTTGAATGATACGGTCTATGGGAAAGCTATAGCGGTGCGCGCAGAGGATTTGCAGTTCGTGTCGGGTGATGTGTTGTTTGAACCACGGTAGATGGTTCCAACAGTCAGTGCAAAGAGAATGATATTGTTGCTTATCGGTTCCACAGAGTAGACAATTTGACATGCTTTGTACGCTTTTTTGTAGAATTCGGCTGATGAGTTGGAACATATTTTTATTCTTTTTTTAATTTTAAATATCAATTTTAAAGTAAATTCAGTTATTAAAAAATGATTTTTGCACAGTGAAATTAATAAAGAAAGTCGCCCCTCTAAAAGGGATGAGGACTTTCTTTAAACATATGCATACCTTGGTGCTTCAGGAAGCCATCGTTTTAATAGCGCTTCTGCATTTTCAGGGTAATCCTTTAAAACCTGTCCCGCGACAAAATGTGCTTGATTTAGTAAGTGATCATCTCGTTCGAGTTTTGCAACCCGAAACCCCATATCTCCTGTTTGTTTTGTACCAAGTAATTCACCTGGTCCACGTATTTCTAAATCTTTTTCGGCAATCAGAAAGCCGTCATTAGTTTCCCGCATGATACGCAAACGTTCCTGCCCATTTTGG
Organism: Acinetobacter psychrotolerans; assembly: GCF_048552595.1. Lineage (NCBI taxonomy): Bacteria > Pseudomonadati > Pseudomonadota > Gammaproteobacteria > Moraxellales > Moraxellaceae > Acinetobacter > Acinetobacter psychrotolerans. The sequence continues at coordinate 290,848 of NZ_JBIMDK010000001.1, forward strand.
GACAGTGGATGCTTATACAGCAGGGCGCAGAAACTCGCTGTTGCCCCACGTCCGACACGACCACGAAGCTGATGCAGTTGTGAAAGCCCAAGACGTTCAGCATTTTCAATGACCATAATAGAGGCATTGGGAACATCCACGCCGACTTCAATCACTGTGGTCGCAATTAAAAGTTGTATTTCATTGTCTTTAAATTGTTGCATGACCGTCTGTTTTTCATCAGCCTTCATTTTGCCATGTACCAGACCAATATTCAGCTGTGGGAAGCGTTCTTTAATTTCCGCATAAGTGGCTTCGGCAGCTTGGGCATCTAAAGTTTCAGACTGTTCAACGAGCGTACAAACCCAATAAGCTTGTTTACCATCTGTGCAATTGGTGGCAATACGATTCACGACTTCTTCACGACGATCTAATGGAATAGTCACAGTCTGAATCGGTGTACGTCCGGGTGGAAGTTCATCAATCACAGAAGTATCTAAGTCGCCATAGGCAGACATTGCCAAGGTACGAGGAATCGGTGTCGCAGTCATCACCAATTGATGTGGCGTAGTATTATTCACGCCTTTATTGCGTAAAGCCAAACGCTGATCGACCCCAAAACGGTGCTGTTCATCAATAATCACCAAACCGAGTTTGGCAAATTCAACATTGTCCTGAAATAAAGCATGCGTCCCAATAATCACATTGGCTGTACCATCTTTCAGGGTTTGTTCAGCTGCGGTGCGTGCCTTGCCTTTTTGCTTACCCGAAAGCCACGAGACATTTAAACCGAGTGGCTCAAACCATTTTTTAAAATTCAGATAATGTTGTTCCGCTAGAATTTCAGTCGGTGCCATGAGTGCAACTTGCCAACCTTCTTCCAGCGCATGACAGGCTGCAACCCCTGCGACTAGTGTTTTACCTGCACCGACATCACCCTGAACCAGACGTAACATTGGTTTGTTTTGCTTTAAATCTTTGGCAATTTCATTCGATACACGTTTCTGTGCATTGGTCATTTCAAAAGGCATACTCGCCAATAGTTGCTTGGCAAAGGTTTTGCTGTTGGAAAATGATGGCGCTGCAATCTGCTGTATATAAGCACGACGAGTTAATAAACTGACCTGATGCGCCACCAGTTCTTCAAAAATCAGCCGTTGTTGCGCAGGGTGTGAACCTTGCGAAAGTTGCAGCATATTGGCGTTTACAGGCGGATGATGGATGTATTCCAAAGCTTGTTTGAGCACATAACCATTGGTAAATTTTTCTGCTAAAAGTTCAGGTAGATCATCGGCATGTTGAATCAAAGCCTGTTTGACGTATTCACGTAGTTTGGGTTGGGTTAAGCCTTCGGTCGCAGGGTAGATCGCTGTAAGTTCAGTCTGTGGTAGTGGTGTATGTTCTGTAATGAGCTGTATTTCAGGATGATAGAGCTCAAGACCTCTCGCACCGACTCGCACTTCACCAAATATTCTTAAGCGATTACCTGCTTTAGCACGATCCATCAACGCTTTGTAAATATGATAAAAGCGTAAGGTGACTTTGCCGAAATCATCCTGTAAAAGTATCGCCATCGACTTGCGTTTACCTGGCGGCATGTCTATGGATATGACCACGCCTTCCATTAAGTAGCTACGCCCAACCTGTAATTGGTTCATTGCAATGATCGTGCTACGATCTTCATAGTCACGGGGCAGATGAAATAGCAGGTCATCTGTGGTAAAAATATTCAGTTTTTCAAGTAAGGCAGCGGCAGCATTGCCAACCCCTTGCAATTGACGGACGGCAGCCATGTCCCCTCAACTTTGGTTAATTCAATTGAACGATAAGGTGTGTGATGCATATTCTATTTATTGGTTATGGTAAAACATCACGACGAGTTGCTGAACAATTATTTCAGCAAGATCACCAAATTACCACAGTCAGTCGCTCTCTGAAAGATGCTGATTTCACTCAACAGTTGATTCAAGATGTGCATCAGCTCGATTTGTCGCAAATTCAGCCTGTAGATGCGGTATATGTCTTATTGTCGCCCTCGCAAAATACCGCGTTAAGTTCGGTCGAGGCGTATAAACAGACTTATGTGGATTCGGTTCAGCCGATTGTGCATGCTTTAAAAAATCATCCTGTGCAACGGATTATTGTGGTGTCTTCTACCCGTGTTTATGGTGAGAATGAAGGCGAATGTATTACTGATGATTCTGTAATTATACCAAGTGATGAGCAGGGCAGTTTATTGTTGCAGATGGAGCAGTTGTGGAAAAAAGCTTTTGTTCATGAATGCGTAATTGTGCGCCCTACAGGAATTTATGGTACTTCGATCGCACGTATGGTTAAGCTTGCGGAAACGACAAAAACTTATCCAAATATTCATTGGTCAAATCGGATTCATATAGATGATTTGGCCAGTTTTCTGGTGTATTTGCTTCACGTGGAACGTGCTGAAAAATCTTATATTTGTAGTAATAGCCAACCTACAGCTTTACATGAAACGTTACAGTGGTTTCAGCGTGAGTTGGATTTGCCTGAATTGGTTTTGCAAGGTCAGAATGAAACTGGGAAAAGGATTGCTGCGGAGAGGATGGTGAAGAGTGGGTATAAATTAAAGCACGCAAGTTGTTTGGTAGATTATAGGATGTTATTAGAAGTGCATTAATGGATGAATGCTATCTAGCATAAGAGTTTTTGTGATTGATTTTATTCAATATTTTAAAATTAGATAAAACATGAGTAATCCATAAAAAAGTCAGTTTAAATAAGCTGGCTTTTTTATATCTTCCTGCAATTTTATAACCTTTATATAAATTGATTTATGAGCGTGGCTCTATTCTTTGAGTAGAATTCATCTCATGTCTCACACGGCTAATACGTTCATAAATTACTTTTCGCATTCTATTTATTGCTCCCAGTGGTTTATGTTCAGGTAGTGTATGCCATGGGGTAAAAGAAAGATTTTCACAAAACTTATTTTGCTCAGGCGTATCAAAAATTTGCTGAGGAATACGAATAGTTGCTACTTTGTAAAAAGGTGCTAGGCTTTCTTTCCATTCAGTCATAGAGTCTTCGACTGACAAGCTATTTGATGTTCGAGGTTGTATTAAAAACTCCATGCAAGCATCATTTTTTTGTAGACTATTTTTGAGTGCCTCTCTTAAAAAATCATGATTAGGTGCGGATGGAATAGCTTCTTTAGATACGGAACATGCTTGTATAGAATACTTTACAGCTTCACGATTCTGACCTATCCCCAACTGGTATGGCACCATAGACCAATACCTTGTATGCAAAGGATTTGAAATTTGATTTCTAGAATTGAATGCAATCCAAGTGCCTTTTGTACCTAATGCAAAGGGAAGATGAAGTTGCTTAAAAAAACGCTCGCTATTTATATCCTGCATTAATGACAAATAACGAGCAGGATTATTCACAAAAAAGACAGGGTGGTTAATCATAATAAAATCTTGAGCAGATGCTTCATTAGCTAAAAGCTTTGTTCCTGGTACTCCTAAAATTTTTATTGCGATACCTCGAGCATCTTTTTTTATGTCTGCTTGAGTCGCATCGCGAGATCCAGTAGAAAAGCGAATCCATGCTTGATATGTTTTTCCGGGAAGAAAAACACCTTGAGCTAGATTTTTAGGTAATTTTTCATTGATTTTGAATTCTGCATGTACACAACCATGCGCTTTGGGGTGTGCATCTCGCAGTGCAATACCTGTTGCATATTGCTTTCGAATGGATGTTTCAATGATGTCTGCAATTTCTACAGCTGTAGTTGCTTCATTTGGATAAAGATGTTCACTTAAACCTTCATCTATCGTTGGGTAAGTAACATCATTTGTAGAGCTAAGTGCGATAGGTAAAGTATTCGCATCTACAGTAGAGCAGATGCTGATCATTACCATAGACAGTAAGAGTTGATTTAAGCATATAGGCTTTATAAATTTTATCATTGATATCTCCTTGCTTAGAGCAAGTATCATGTCTAATTTATTCGTCTGGTAGAGGTCAGATTCATTTAATACATCAATTATTATAAAATTGAATAGTCACCGATTTTATAAATATTTTTGAGTTAAATATAGCTTCAAATATAGCTTATTTAATATCATGATGGGATGTGAGACAGATTTTTATTTTCAGATGGATATCGATTCTATTTTAAATAAAGTCCTCCTCTCCAGTCGGGAGAGGAGGGGTACATACGGACTTACTTCTTCTTCCGTTTCAAGCGTTTTTTCGCTTGCTGTGCAGCCAAAGCATCTAAAGCTGCTTTTAACTCATCATCGGTAAATGACGTGATGTGCTGTAACATCTGTAAAGTCACATCATCCAATACTAAATTGGCGTACTGTGCGACATTACGGAACTGATCATCAAACACAATTGCATGGTCTTCATTGGTGCCGATATAACCTTGTTGCGTTAAGACCTTCATGAAGCTTTGGAATAATGCTTTATCAAAGAATTCAGGTGAATTGAACTCATACAATACAGATAAACGCTGACCTACCAAGTGGCTTAATTCTTCTACCTGACGGGTAGAAATATTGCCTGAACCACGCTGCGTAATGAGTGCTAGAGTCATGTAATAACGTTCAAGACTTTGTTTCACAGGCGCAGCAAGTACCACAATTTGATTATGATCTTCAGAATTTGGCGCAGGACTATGAATATCACCTTGATCATCTACAGTAATCAGGTTTGCTTCAGCCAATACTTTGACATATGCACAGACCTGATCTTTGACTTCATCATCCTTCCATTTTAAGAACAACTCAGCTTTTAAGAATGGATAAAGCGTGCGAATGACATTAATTAAATCGGCATGTTTAATCGTACCATTATGTTCAACTAAAGCTGCAATAAGCGATGGTAAAACAAAGGCATGTAGAATGTTGTTGCGGAAGTAGGTCAGTAAAATTGCTTGGTTATCTTCAATCGCAATAATATCGCCTAAAACATGCTGTACACGTTTAATCAGTTTCAGTTTTAAACCATAAGCAATGATTTCTTTACCTGAAAGTGGGGTCACTTGTGTACGACTGTCATATGGTAGGGCAGCCAATAAATTACGATAAGTATCAAGTTGTTTGATACAGATTTCTTCATCGAGCGTGTGTTTCGGTGTTGCCAATAAAATAAGTGAAAGTAACGAAACAGGGTTTATCACCACGGCACGGTTAATATTTTCTAAAATTGTATTAGCAGAACTGCTGACCGCATCGGACACTTCTTGCGGAATAGGATCATCATTGTGTGCAATTTTAATTTGGTCTGCGCCGTGTTCTTTGAGCACGTCATCTAAAAATACAGGTTCGCCAAAATTAACATGAACTTTACCGAAAATACGTTCAATTTTTTTCAGAGTCTGCAGAATCCCCCAAATGGATTCAGATTCTTTCGCTTTACCGTTCATTTCACCGACATAGGTTGCGCCTTCCATTAAGCGCTCATAACCCACGTAAGTTGGAATGAATACAATCGGTTTGGCACGACCACGCAAATGACTATGAATGGTCATTGCAAGCATGCCTGTTTTCGGTGGAAGCAAACGTCCTGTACGTGAACGACCACCTTCAATGAAGTATTCCAAAGGTGTATTGCGAGACAGAATGCTGAATAAATATTCTTTAAATACAGAGGTGTAAAGTGCATTTCCACGGAATGAACGGCGAATAAAGAAAGCACCCCCACCACGCAGTAATTGCCCCACGAAAGGCATATTGAGGTTATCGCCTGCTGCAATATACGGCACCATCAAGCCACGTTTATAAATCACATAGGACAGTAATAAATAATCGATGTGACTGCGGTGACATGGGGTGTAAATCACTTCGTAATCTTTGACCAGTTCACGCACGGTGCTAAAGTTATGTACTTCTACGCCATCATAAAGCTGTGTCCAAAGACGGGTCAGTGCCATATCTGCAAAACGTACCGCAGATGCAGAATAGTCCGAGGCAATTTCATTGACAAAGCCAATCGCTTTACGTTCTGAATCAATCATGCTGATTTTAGAACGGATACTTTCTTTGCGAATAGCATCCTGTACATCTGGCGATTTAATCAGCGATTGCATGACATTGCGACGGTCTGATAAATCTGGCCCCAGAATGACTTCACGCTGACGATCCAAATAACCATTTAACTGGTTAATAATATAGGTCGCAGGGGAAATATTTGGATGATAAATTTTGGAATAATCCACCAGTGTTTTTAACGATTGTGCTTCGTGGAATTCCAAATAAGACTGACGACCATGTACGCCAATATTCATCAGTTGTTTCACTCTACTTGGGGTCGCCCAAGTGTCTGTAAATAATAACTTAAATAATGAATCTTCTTTGTCTGGAGAGCGTCCCCACAATACAGTTACAGGAATGAGTTCGATGTCCGTATCTGGATGTTTTTCTATAAACTCGATGAGACGTAATAAACGTGGCGGGAAAGAATGTGTTGGCGTATGGAAGGCATTATTCTCATCCCGATGTTGTAAAAACAACACTGCTGCCTTTTCTTTATGATCGGTGAGCAATAATGGATCAAGTGCCGCAGGTAGATTTAAACGACGTGTTTCACCATCAACCACCAGTGCATTACTACGTGAATAGTTCTGCAAAACATAACAGACGATTTTATTCTGTGATTGTTGATTGGTCTGAGCATCGGAGAGTTGAGTTTCAGATGGTTGAGATTCCTTTGGAACCTCGCCAAGAACATGCGGGGTAACAACGAGGTCAAGCAGCTTACTAGAAAGCCGACGATACATTTGACCAAAACCACTCTTGGACATAAAAACTCCTGACAGGTGATGAGAACCACGTTATACAGATGGTGCGATATTCTCTATATTTTACGCATAAAACGATAGGTCATTTTCAGCCAAATTGCATGCAAAGTGGCATGTTTTACCGTTACAAATCGTATTTTTAGCTATTATATCAAATATGAGAAGTGACAATGCAGTCAATCAATCTTTAGTATTTTACTGTGTATTTATGGCAAAATGCCAAAAGGACTGAAATTATGGCGTTTGTTTGGCATCTAGAAATGCAGATTGCCGTTCAAGCCATTGAACACTAAGTGTATGGATTGTATATGAATGACTTAACAAAAGAACTCGTAGAACTATTAACGCTTGAAAAGCTTGAAGAACATATTTTTCGTGGTCAAAGCCGCAACCTTGTTGGGAAGCGTGTTTTTGGCGGTCAGGTGTTGGGACAGGCTTTACGTGCAGCGTCATATACAGCAGATCGCCCAGTTAATTCATTACATGCTTATTTCTTATATGGTGGTGATATTAATGCGCCGATCATTTATGAAGTGGAAAAATTACGTGATGGCAAAAGTTTCCTGAGCCGTCAGGTGAAAGCAATTCAACATGGTCGTACGATTTTTACTGCAATGGTCTCATTTGCAAACAATGAAGACGGATTGGATTATCAGATTGCAGAACCTGAATATCCTGAACCTGAAAGCCTAAAAGCAGAACAGGAATTAAAAGAAAACTTAGTGAGCTTTATTCCAGAAAATATTCGGACGGCCTTTATGCGTCCGCGTCAGGTGGAAATTCGCCCAGTCAATATTAGCAATCCTTTTCAGGCACAGCCAGAAGCACCATCTTACGCACATTACCTGCGGACGCATGACAAGCTTTCTCCTGAGCTTGAAAATGATGTGTCTTTACATCAAGCGATTGTTGCATTCTATTCAGATTACACTTTGATGATGACGGCATTACGTCCACACGGTATGAACTATTTATCGCCAAGTTTGCAATGTGCGAGTATTGATCATGCGATCTATTTCCACAAACCTGTCCGTGCTGATGACTGGATGCTATACGATATGGATGCAACAGTGACTGCAAACTCACGTGGTTTGAATCATGGTCGGATGTGGCAAAATGGACAGTTGGTATGTAGTACAGTTCAAGAAGGCTTAATGCGTTTAAGAGAAATAGAAACGCAGTAAATTCTGAATCGAGCTTGAAAATTAAGCCATCTTTTAAGATGGCTTTTCTATTTTTGCGTAGAGCTTGTCACAAAATAATGCTCGATTCTAAATAATTTCAATGGCATATTGCGATCAATAGATAAGATAAATAGTCAGCGAAGATGAGCTTAAATACACAAATATTAATTGCTGCGATTTTAGGTGTTGCTTTTGGATTTTTATTAATTCAATTTCCTGCAACACAATTTTTTGATGTCAGTATTTATGGCTTAGGCATAGCCAGTAACATTTTTATTGGTTTATTAAAAATGTTACTTGTTCCGCTTATTTTTAGTTCAATTTTAGTGGGTGTATCTAATTTAGAAGGTGGTACGCAACTGGGTCGAGTGTGGAAAATTACTTTGGCGTGTTGTGTAACGACAACGACATTGGCATTGATTCTCGGCTTAGCGTCTACACATCTTTTTAATGTCGGGCAGGGTGTAGATATTACCTTGTTTAAGGATGCGATGGCGCAACATCAAACTCCAGATACACTTACTCCAAGTAGTTTTTTTACCAATTTTATTCAAAATACTTTAATTAACCCATTCAAAGCTTTTAGCGATGGTAATGTTCTTGCCGTTGTTGTATTTGCATTATTGTTGGGATTGGCTTTAGTCCGTGGTGGTGAGCGTTTCAGTGCCATCAAACAACTTGCACATCAATTCTTTGACATTATGATGTTGCTTGTATCATGGGTAATGAAGGTTGCACCGATTGGAATTTTTGCATTATTAGCAAAGTTGATTGCAATTGAAGATATTTCTATTCTCAGTCGTTTGGCTGAATTTGCAGTGGTTGTTACAGGTACTACGATTTTCCATGGCGTGGTGGTGTTGCCATTATTGTTATGGATCTTTGGGAAAATGGATCCAATCACGTTCTTTAAAGGGACACGAGCAGCACTGATTACTGCCTTTGCGACAAGTTCCAGTTCTGCAACATTGCCACTGAGTTTAAAGTGTGCACAGGAAAATTTAGGTGTACGTCCGCAGATTGCAGGTTTTGTCATACCTTTTGGTTCACAATTAAATATGGATGGTACTGCGTTATATGAAGCTGCTGCTGCACTTTTTATTGCCAATTTAATGGGGCTTGAACTTAGCATTACTCAGCAATTGATTGTGTGTTTAACCGCAATGATCGCATCTCTCGGTGCACCAGGTATTCCAAGTGCTGGCATGGTGACAATGATTATGGTGCTACAGTCCGTTGGTTTACCTGCGGAAGCCATCGCAATTTTGCTGCCGATTGATCGTATTTTGGATACTGTTCGTACTGTGGTGAATGTGCAGGGTGATATGATGATTAGTGTGGTGGTCGATCGTCATACAAGAACATCCGAATCAACCAGTTAATATTTAATGATTTGTATCGTTATTTTATCTTAAATTTTTCTAATATTAATCGGCAGAAGTAAAAAAGCAGGAATTTTATTCCTGCTTTAATCAATAGCCGAGAATGTGATACTTAAGCAGCAACCTTAGGTAAAGCGCGTTTCGCAGCAGGTGACTGGTCTAAGTATGCAATCGCATCTTCAGTTTTAGCCTCATGGACAGGATCATACCAAGGCATTAAATAGCCCAGTTGTTGCGATATGAGCCAAAGTGGATGTGGCATCAAACGATTATCTTTTTGAGCAATACTTGCCCATTCACGCCAAATCCACGGTTTGTAAACGGCGGGTTTTTTATCAGCAAAACGTGGATCTTGGCCCATAATATGTGCTGCACCATCTACCCAAAGACCTAATACAGCAGCGATTACAATGACACTCTGGTAATAACGAGAAATATAGCCACCACCTAAATGACGATATAAGTCAAATGCGACAGTGCGATGTTCAATTTCTTCTGCGCCGTGCCATTTTACTAAATCGAGCATATTGGCATCTGCACCCAATTCAGCCCATTTTTTATTATATAACACGTATTTACCGAGTACACATGTCATGTGCTCAACCGTTGCCACAATACCTAAACGGAATAAATCCCACTGATGTTCAAGTGGACCCGGTACAGGAATAACGGTAAATGGTTTATCTGCCAAAACTTTGGTAAATAAAAGCTCCATAATATCTAGATTACGTTGTATATCGATATTACGAACCGTTAAATACTCTTTATTTGCTGAACTATGGGCTTGTGCATGCATTGCTTCTTGGCGAATAAAAGCACGAACATCTTCTTTTAATTTTTCATCGGTAATCTGGGGTAATACTTTGTTATAGAGGCGACAAAACCAAAACTCACCCGCAGGTAAAATCATATTAATTTCATTAATGAAATAGCTAGAGAATGGTTGATTTGGAATCCAATCTATTGGTGTGTCTTGCCATTCGAATTTAACTTTACGTGGCTTAATATGGTATTGAATAGACGATCCAATCTTACTGTTCTTTAATTTAGATAATAACTTCATCACAGTGTCCTAATTTTTATCATGTGAATTCACACTTTATAATTTCAGTATAAAAAAATGCCCTGAATTGTTATTAGCAATTTAGGACATTCGAATATCAATTAGTGATGATTTTGGTCGGACAATCGAAAAAAAGGCGAAATTTATTCAGATTTGTTTGAAATATCACCATCTTTAATAAATTCAGTGACAGATTCGTCGCTTGCATCGTCTAATTCATGATCAGTAACTTCATCATCCATATCGTCTGCTGTGGCTTCTGGAATTGCATCGAGATCAAAACCGATTGTTTTATCTAGTGTGTAATTTAGACGTCCTGCCATGATCGATGCAAGTTCTTCAAGACCCTGTTTATTTAAAGATGAGAATAATTGAATAGAGAAATTAAGTTTCATTGTTTTCAATTTTTGTTGTACGTCGAGTAAAACTTTGCTGGCAGGTCCGCGATTCAGTTTATCCGATTTGGTTAAAAGTACATGAACAAATAAGTGGCGTGAATATGCCCATTCCAACATCATGACATCAAAATGTTGTAATGGATGGCGAATATCCATTAATAAAACAAGCCCTTGTAGGCTTTGACGATGAATCAAATAATTTTCCAGTTCTTTTTGCCAAACAATTTTCATTGCTTCAGGTACGGCTGCATAGCCATATCCTGGTAAATCGACCAAGCGCTGATCTGGATTACCCAAGCTGAAAAAGTTGAGCATTTGAGTACGACCAGGTCTTTTAGACGCACGAGCCAATTGCTTTTGGTTGGTTAGTGCATTGATTGCACTTGATTTCCCTGCATTTGAACGACCTGCAAATGCAATTTCATAGCCTGTATCTTCTACACAAAGATTCAGTTTTGGCGCACTCATGAGGAATTCAGCACTATGCAACCAGTTCAAAGATGAAGTTGAATATTCTGAAATCGCAGGATCCGCCATTTTCTCATAGCTGATTTTTTGTTTAGGGGTGTTTGATGTCTTGCTATTTCTAGACTTTCCACTGCTGCGATGCATACTTCAACTTCAATAAACGGATGAACGAAGTGCATTATAAAGGAAGTCGAAGATTCAAGCGAATTTTGATAAATCTTATTTGAGTAAAAGGTAGTGTGATTTATACATTAAGGTTTGGAATGGGGGAGTCGACAAGCTTGTGCTGCTGAGGTGGAGTATTCAATACTTCTGCAACAGTGTATTGATCAAGACTGTGATAAAATGCTTCAACTGCATGATCTAAAATACCTTTTAGTCCACAACGAGAGCGTAAAACACAAGGTGGGGTATTGCATTCTACGATTTGTGCATCGCCTTGAAGAATACGAACAATATGACCGAGTCGATAGTCTAAAATTTCTGGATTTAGACGTAAACCGCCACCTTTACCACGTGTGGTAATTAGCCAGCCTTGTTTTCCCATGAAATGAACGATTTTAACCAAATGATTTTGTGAAACTTTTAAGTTCTCTGCAATTTCAGCAATCGTATACGGTACATCTTTCGGTTGAGAGATGTACATTAAAATACGGAGCGCATAATCGGTAAATTTGTTGAGTTGCATAAATTTAAATAAACTTCGACATAATCATATACCCACCTATCTTAGCGTGAATAGTCGTGAAATGGTATGTCATCTAAATATTGGCGTATTCAAGAATTTCTTGCCCCATTAACAAACACGTACCTTGTTTTTCCAAATAGTATTCGAAACGCATACGATATTCACCTTTATAAATAAATCCCCATACTTCTAGAACATCGAATCTTTGTTTTTTATTTCTTGGATTAACGATAGAAGCTAAGGCTTTGACATCTTGTGAAATTTCGATACGGTCATCTGGCCCGAAATGAAACTCTAAAAGTTTTTGAGCTTGTTGAATTGCTTGGTCTTTACAATGCAATGACGATTTTACTTGGGCTGCTTGACTCGATGTGGAAAAAGCTAACGCGTGTGTGATAATGATTAGAATAATGTAAATGCGTTGCATAATAAAAACTCTGAATGAGCATACTCAAATAGCAGTATATAAATTTTCAGAATATTGACCAATAACCCAATTGTGAATTTTTATGAAAAAAATAAGCGATATATGAATGAGGAAACCATATATCGCTTATTTATTAATATTCTGTTCGCTTTAATTCAATATTACTTCACTAGAGGTGCAGTTAATTGAACTTGATCACCAACTTTGTAATGGTCTAAAAGAATATTAGATACCGAGTATTCAGTGTGATTTTTTTCAGGTTTTACTTCAAATTGATATGAATTTTCAGTATGAGTAAGGACTGTATACTGGTGTGGTTGCTCAATACCTTTGTTTGGTACTTTTACTTTGACTGAAATAAATGCATTTGGATTCGCTTGAGCTGTAGCTTGTTGGTCAGCAGTACGCACAGTAAAGATTTTTCCATTGTCGGAAGCATCTGCAATTGCAGTAATTTCAAAAGCTCTCCAACCTGTCCAGCCACCATTTTGAGCGGCTAAATCTTGATACTTTTGCTTTTCTACGCCAATTAAAATATCAGCCAATTGCAGATAAGCGACTTTCCACGCAGCGATTAAATCAGATTCCATTGGTACATCTAGAACTTCACTAATCGAATGCAGTAAATTTTCACCCACAATCGCATATTGGTCAGGCTTGATGTCTAAGCTGACGTGTTTGGTGGTGATGTGCTCAATAGCTTTAGCGAGAACAGAAGGGTTTTCGATATTTTCTGCATATGCTAATACCGCTGCTGCCAAGGCGCGGGGTTGACGTCCAGAATTTTGACTATCTAGATTAAAAATATTATTTAATTCAGGGTTATTTGCCAACATTCTTTTATAAAAATAGCTTGTTAATGCAACACCATTTTCACGAAGTACAGGAACGGTAGATTTAACAAGTTCGATATGTTGTGGAATCATTGGCTAGACCTTTTATCTGGCTTTATAAGATATATTTAAAATATATGTTTTAAGATGCTCTTGCAATACTTTTTAAAAAATAACCTTAAATTTTTTATGGATTATTTATTCAAACTTAATTAATCAAACTAAGAAGATGAATAAAATTGTTTATTTACAGTATTTTTAACGGCTAGTCTTTTATATAAAACGTTTTAGATAATTCAAGAAGGAGTTGAATTACTCCTTCTTGAATTACTGAGATAAATTAACGACCACCAAAGAGTGATCCTAATAATCCACGGACAATTTTTTGCCCAGTAGAGCCACCTAAACTACGTGCAGCACTTTTGGCAAATGTTCCAATCACATCTTGGGTGAGTTTGGAGCGTGCAGCAGCAGCTTTTTCATCTTCTTTTTGTTGTGCTTTTTCTAAACGCTCTTGTTCTTTGGCTTGTTGTGCTGCTGCTTCCGAAGCGACTTGTTGTTGGGTGTTATCGGAAACTTTACGTTGTAGCATTTCATAAGCACTGTCACGATCTACTTCATTGTCGTAAACGCCAGCCACAATACTTTGTGCTATCAGCGCTTTACGTTCTTCTAAAGTAATTGGGCTGAATGACGAGTAGGGAGGCATGATCATCGCGCGTTCTACGACTTGCGGTGTACCTTGTTCGTCTAAACAACTAATGAGGGCTTCACCCACAGCAAGTTCGGTAATGGCTTCATCCACTTTAAATTCAGGATTGGCTCGAAATGTATCCGCAGCGGTCTTTACTGCTTTTTGATCCTTTGGTGTAAATGCACGTAAAGCATGTTGTACTCGATTCCCTAACTGCCCTAAAACATTTTCTGGAATATCGAGTGGACTTTGGGTAATAAAATAAATGCCCACACCTTTAGAGCGAATTAGACGAACCACTTGTTGAATTTTATCTTGTAAGGCTGGGCTTGCGTTATCAAAAAGTAGATGTGCTTCATCAAAGAAGAACACCAGTTTTGGTTTATCCATATCGCCGACTTCTGGGAGTTTTTCAAACAATTCAGAAAGCATCCATAATAAGAAAGTGGCATAGAGTTTTGGTGTATTCATCAGCTTATCTGCTGCCAAAACATTGATATAACCCTGTCCATTGGAGTCAGTCTGGATAAAATCCATAATATCTAAACTAGGCTCGGCAAAGAAGCGTTCACCACCCTGATCTCCTAAAGCCAATAAATTGCGTTGAATTGCGCCTAAGCTCGCAGGTGAGAGATTGCCATATTCGGCTTTTAGATCTGATGCATTTTCACTGACATAGGTCAACATTGCTTTAAGGTCTTTAAAATCAATTAATAATAACCCTTGGTCGTCTGCGACACGGAATACCGCAGAAAGTACGCCCTCTTGGGTATCGTTTAAATTTAGCATTTGAGCGAGAAGTAAAGGGCCAATTTCTGACATGGTGGTACGAATAGGGTGCCCTTGCTCACCAAATAAATCCCAGAAAATTGTTGGTGAAGATGCAAATGGAACATTCTCAATGCCTAGGCTTTTAATGCGTTCTTCAAATTTTGGATTACTTGAGCCTGCTTTGGTAATACTTGAAACATCACCTTTGGCATCTGCTAAAAATACAGGTACGCCAATCCGTGAAAAATTCTCTGCAAGCACTTTGAGGGTTACTGTTTTACCCGTTCCTGTTGCCCCTGCAATGAGTCCATGCCGATTGGCAAATTGTGAATGTAATACGATGTCTTGTGCTGTATCTGAAGTTTTTTTTGCGATGATAATTGGTGTACCCATTGTTATTCCTATAGCTTCTATTTGAGTTCGGATATTCTTAATCTTGCTCAATATTTATGTCTTTATTGTTATACAAAATTGCACGAATTGGCGATGTTGTAAATCTGTATTTGTTGATGAATTTGAAATTGATATTTTTAACGATTGAAAGAAATTTTTGCTCAATTTTTACAGCGTATACATTCTTATATCGTTACGTTTTACTTGTACTGTTTGAATGTGGTGCTACGTGAGGCGGCATCTAAACCACCTCACATAATCGCAGCATTATGTTTAATTTCACATTGTCTATGGAGTGGTTTGTTAAATTGATCTCATTGATTAAAACTTATCAATTCAATAATTAAACGGATTAAACTAGAATAACCTTTAATGCATTTTCAATATCTACAATTAAATCGTCAGGATGTTCTAAGCCAATACAAAAGCGTACCAATAAACCTTGCTGTAAATGTGGGTGTTCTAATTGGCGCATACCATTTAAGTTATACAGCATCACCAAACTAATAGGGCCACCCCAACTAAAACCGATTTTAAAGAGTTTTAAATGATCACAAAATTTACGAATTGCTACCAAATCATATTCAGGCTTGAAAATGACGCTGACTAAGCCTGCGCTGAGTCCAGTTTGGCAGGTGTCTTTCCAAAAGGTATGGCTTATGTTGTCTGGATCGGCAGGGTGTAATACTTGTGCAAATGCAGTTTGGGTTTTTAGCCATGCTAAAATTTGCAAAGCACTTTGTGATTGATGTTGATAGCGCAATTGCATAGAAGCAAGGCTGCGTTGTACTTGAGCCGCGTCATCACCCGAAATAGCAATGCCTTGAATAGCATGAGTACGAAATAATTGGTGATGTAAGCTTTTGTCGTTAGTAACAACTGAACCCATTAAAATATCACCACCACCACTTGGGTATTTGGTCAGAGCATGAACGGAAATATCGACACTCAAATGTTCATCACTAAAATCAAAAGTATTAAAGGCTAAACCTGCGCCCCATGTATTATCGAGTGCTGTTAGAATATTTTTTTCTTTGGCTTTTCTGACTAAATTAACTAAGTCTGGAAATTCTAAAGTGACCGAGCCTGCTGCTTCTAACCAAATCAATTTTGCTTTTTCACTTGGCTGAAAAGAAGTTGCATCAATTGGATTATAAACTTTGACAATAATGTTGTAGCGATGTTCAAGATTACGTAAATGTTCCATATTTGGACCATAAATATTATCTGCAACCCAAACCTCATCGCCATGATTTAAAAAGCAAGAATTGACTAAATTAATTGCAGACAAACCGCTGGGCGCGAGTAGACAATATTGCCCACCTTCAATTTGGGCAATGTTATCGCCTAGTGTAAAGGTGGTTGGTGTGCCATGTGTGCCATAACTATAGTCATAATCATCTGTCCAATGGCGATTAAACAGAGCATCGGTATTTTCGAAAATGATTGTAGATGCACGAAATAAGGGAGCTTGAACGGTATTGATAAATTGAGGTGCTTTGCGCGGCGCGTGAATTAAAGCGGTCTGAGGATTTTGTTTCACAAGATTACTCAAAATAAGAACAATAAAAGAATTGAAATAAGCAAAACATATTCAGTTGGTATCTAAAAGCAATAATTTGTGAAAATTAATATCTAAAACAGGTGTTGGCTTCATTTTTGCATTTATACAACGGTACATTTTTGGCTTTGCAGTGTAGGCGAAACAACAAGAATAGGTGATAACATGAATAAATTGAAAGTTCATTATTTTCAACATATTGCGGGTGAAGGTTTTGGTAGTTGTTATGATTATTTAAAAGCAATGGGTGCAGAAATTACCGCAACGGAATTTTTTGCTTTACCTATAGATTCACAATTAGATATAGAAGCATTGCCGCATGTGAATGATGTGGATTTGCTTATTATTATGGGCGGAGAGATGAGCGTAAATGATGAAGCCAATTACCCATGGTTAAAACTGGAAAAACGCTGGATCCGCCGCTATTTGGCAGAACAAAAACCTGCAATAGGGTTGTGTTTGGGAGGGCAGCTCATTGCCAATGCTTTGGGTGCAAATGTTCGACGCAACGAAGTACAAGAGCTTGGTTGGACAACGGTGAATAAAAGTCACTTTGTGCCAGATGAATACTTTCAACTCCCTGAAGTTGTTCGTGTGATGCAGTGGCATAGTGAGACTTTTGATATTCCGAAAGGCGCAATTCGCTTAGCCGAAAATCAAGCATGTCCAAATCAACTCTACCAAATTGGCAAGAACGTTTTAGGTTTTCAATTTCATCCAGAAATTACACCACATAGTTTGGAAATATTCATTGAACATGAAGAGAATGATATGGTGTTTAGTCAAGAGCTTGCACTATCATTGAGCGGATTGAAAAAGTCACAACAGATGGATTATATGAACGGAAATCAACTTCTTAATCACGCGATTGATTACGTTTTACGAGTCTAAATTTTTGTTTTAATATTAACCTGAGTATTTACAATAAATTATTTAAATATATGGAAAAGCACTCAAATAGGTTTGCTTAAGCGTTAAACAATCGTTATAATAAGCGACCCTTCGATATGAAGGGGATGGATGGCGAAGAAAGTCGTCCGTATCGTTACAGTCGTGGCATCGATCATGACCTTAGTGATAATTCACTGCCTTTGACACTTGCTCTATTTTGATAGGGGGAGATGCGTCATGGGTGATTCTTTATATATTTGGCTTGGAGTTAACTGGTATGTCTAACCAGAGAATTCGTATCCGTCTTAAGTCTTTTGATCACCGTTTAATTGATCAATCTTCTCAAGAGATCGTAGAAACAGCAAAACGTACTGGCGCACAAGTGTGTGGCCCTATCCCGATGCCTACTCGCATCGAACGTTTTAACGTTTTAACATCACCACACGTTAATAAAGATGCGCGTGACCAATATGAGATCCGCACTTACAAACGTTTGATCGACATCGTTCAACCTACAGATAAAACTGTTGATGCATTGATGAAGTTGGATCTTGCAGCTGGTGTTGATGTTCAGATCGCATTGGGTTAAGGCTTTCGGGTTAATTGATGTTTTAAGTCAATTAGGTCGCTTTTTTAGAGGTTTATGCACATGACTATTGGTTTAGTCGGTCGCAAGTGCGGTATGACACGTATCTTTACAGATGCTGGTGTTTCTGTGCCTGTAACAGTGATTGAGGTTGATCCTAACCGCATCACTCAAATCAAAACGCTTGAAACTGATGGTTATCAAGCGATTCAAATCACTACTGGTGAACGTCGCGAATCTCGCGTAACTAACGCTCAGAAAGGCCATTTCGCGAAAGCGGGTGTTGCTGCTGGTCGTTTGGTTCAAGAATTTCGTGCTACAGAAGCTGATCTTGAAGGTCGTGAAGTTGGTGGTTCTCTTACCGTTGAATTGTTCACAGTGGGTCAAGTTGTTGACGTAACTGGTCAATCTAAAGGTAAAGGTTTCCAAGGTGGTGTTAAGCGTTGGAATTTCCGTACGCAAGATGCTACACACGGTAACTCACTTTCTCACCGTTCTTTGGGTTCTACTGGTCAAAACCAGACACCTGGACGCGTGTTCAAAGGCAAAAAAATGGCTGGCCATTTGGGTGCTGAACGCGTAACTACACAGGGTCTTGAGATCATTGCTATCGACGTTGAACGTTCAGTTCTTGTCGTTAAAGGCGCAGTTCCTGGTGCTACTGGTGGCAACGTTACTGTTCGTCCTACGATCAAGGCCTGAGGGGAAATATTGTGAATTTAAATACTGTTTCCGGCTCTACTGTTGAACTATCTGAAGTTGCTTTCGGTCGTGAATTTAACGAAGCGCTTGTACACCAAGTTGTTACAGCTTATTTAGCTGGTGGTCGTCAAGGTTCGAAAGCTCAGAAGTCACGTGGCGATGTATCTGGCGGTGGTAAAAAACCATTCCGTCAAAAAGGTACTGGTCGCGCGCGTGCTGGTTCTATCCGTAGCCCAATCTGGGTTGGTGGTGGTAAAACTTTTGCTGCTCGTCCACAAGATTGGTCTCAAAAAGTTAACCGTAAAATGTACCGCGGTGCAATGCAATGTATCTTAGCTGAACTTGTTCGCCAAGATCGTCTTATTCTAGTTGAAGATTTTGCTGTTGAAGCTCCTAAAACTAAAGAATTGCTTGCTAAGCTTAACGGCTTGAACGCTACTCGCGCATTAATCGTTACGGAAGCTGTAGATGAAAATCTATATCTAGCTGCTCGTAATATTCCACATGTTGATGTGGTTGATGCTGCTGGGATCGATCCTGTTGGTTTGATTGCGTTTGATAAAGTTGTCATGTCTGTAGCTGCTGCTAAGAAAATTGAGGTAGAACTCGGATGAACAACGAACGTATCTATCAAGTCCTACAAGGACCTGTATTCTCAGAAAAAGCTCAAGCTTTAGGTGAAGCTGCTGGTGTTCAAGTTTTTAAAGTTGCAATTAATGCAAACAAACTTGAAATCAAAAAAGCGGTTGAACAATTATTTGGTGTAGAAGTTGTTAAAGTTAACACGACTATTACTAAAGGTAAGACTAAACGCTTTGGTAAAACATTAGGACGTCGTTCTGATGTTAAAAAAGCATACGTCACCCTGAAAGCTGGCCAAGATGTTGAAATGGCTGACTTGGGCGATACCGCTGAAAGCACAGCGGAATAAGGACGAAAATTATGCCAATTCAAAAATGTAAGCCAACGTCTCCAGGGCGTCGCTTTGTAGAGAAAGTCGTTCACGACCATCTTCATAAAGGCGCACCTTACTCACCGTTGGTTGAAGCTAAAAAACGTACTGGTGGTCGTAATAATAACGGTCACATTACAACTCGTCACGTTGGTGGTGGTCATAAACAAAACTACCGTATCGTTGACTTTAAACGTAACAAAGATGGCATTCCTGCTGTAGTTGAGCGTATTGAATACGATCCTAACCGTACATCACACATTGCTTTGGTTTTGTATGCTGATGGTGAGCGTCGTTATATCATCGCTGCTAAGGGTTTACGTGCTGGTGATCAAGTACAGTCTGGTAACGATGCTCCAATTCGTCCAGGTAACTGCTTGCCACTTCGCAACATGCCTATCGGTTCTACACTACATAACATCGAGCTTAAAATTGGCAAAGGTGCACAATTAGTGCGTTCTGCTGGTACTTCTGCTCAGTTGTTAGGTCGTGACGGTTCTTACGCAATCATTCGTCTTCGTTCGGGTGAAATGCGTAAAGTACATGTTGAATGTCGCGCTGTGTTAGGTGAAGTATCTAACTCAGAAAGCAACCTTCGTTCACTTGGTAAAGCAGGTGCAGCACGCTGGCGTGGCGTTCGTCCTACCGTTCGTGGTATGGCGATGAACCCAGTTGACCATCCACATGGTGGTGGTGAAGGGCGTAACAAAGGTATTCAACCTGTAAGCCCATGGGGTCAAAAAGCTAAGGGGTACAAAACACGTACCAATAAGCGTACGACTAAGATGATCATTCGCGACCGTCGCGTTAAGTAACAAGTAAAGGAATCTGACAATGCCTCGTTCTCTGAAAAAAGGCCCATTCGTCGATGCGCACTTGTTCGCTAAGGTTGAAGCGGCTGTAGCGAGTAATACTCGCAAGCCGATCAAAACTTGGTCGCGTCGTTCAATGATCCTCCCGGATTTTGTTGGTTTAACAATTTCTGTACATAATGGCCGTAACCATGTTCCAGTAATCGTATCTGAACACATGGTTGGTCACAAACTCGGTGAATTCGCGCCAACTCGTACCTATCGTGGTCACGGTGTTGACAAGAAGTCTAAACGTTAAGGTGCTATGATGGAAGTTACTGCTAAATTACGCGGTGCCGCTATCTCGGCACAAAAAACTCGTTTGGTTGCAGATTTAATCCGTGGCAAATCTATTGCTCACGCGCTTAATATCTTGAGCTTCAGCAATAAAAAAGCTGCAGCGATTGTGAAAAAAGCTTTGGAATCTGCAGTTGCAAACGCTGAACATAATAACAGTTTAGATGTAGACGACCTTAAAGTTACTACGATTTACGTTGATGAAGGCACTAGCCTTAAACGTATTATGCCACGTGCTAAAGGCCGTGCAGATCGTATTACTAAGCGTACTTGTCACATTACCGTTAAGGTAGGGGTTTGATATGGGTCAGAAGGTTCATCCAATCGGTATCCGCCTTGGTGTTGTAAAACGTCATAACGCCAACTGGTATGCGAGTCCGAAACAATACGCTGAATATTTGCTTAAAGATCTTCAAGTTCGTGAGTTTTTGAATAAAAAACTTAAAAGCGCAATGATCAGCAAAATTCTTATCGAACGTCCTACAGGCGCTGCTAAAGTAACTATTAGCACTGCTCGTCCTGGTATCGTTATCGGTAAAAAAGGCGAAGACATTGAAAAATTACAGCGTGAACTTACTCAAATTATGGGTGTTCCAGCGCAAGTAAGCATCAACGAAATCGATCGCCCAGACTTAGACGCTCGTTTAGTTGCTGAAGGTATTTCTTCACAATTAGAAAAACGTGTAATGTTCCGTCGTGCTATGAAGCGTGCGGTTCAAAACACTATGCGTGCTGGTGCTAAAGGTATTAAAGTTGAAGTTTCTGGTCGTCTAGGTGGTGCTGAAATTGCACGTACAGAATGGTATCGTGAAGGTCGTGTACCTCTTCATACTCTTCGTGCGGACATCGACTATTCATCAGTGCGCGCTGAAACTACTTACGGTACGATTGGTGTTAAAGTTTGGATTTTCCGTGGCGAGATCTTGGGTGGCATGAAGCAAGTCATGAACCCAGCTCCTGCTGAAGATCGTCCAGCTAAACGCGGTCGTGGTCGTGGTGAGGGTCAAGAGCGTCGTGGTCGTCGCAATGATCGTTCTGCTGAAAAGGGAGAATAATCCATGTTGCAACCTAAACGTACTAAATTCCGTAAAGTGCAAAAAGGCCGTAATACTGGTCTAGCTCATCGCGGTAGCACCGTATCTTTTGGTACAATTGCGCTTAAATCTGTTGAACGTGGTCAAATGACTGCTCGTCAAATTGAAGCTGCGCGTCGTACAATTAGTCGTCGTGTTAAGCGTGGTGGTAAGATCTTTATCCGTGTATTCCCGGACAAACCAATTACTAAAAAACCTCTTGAGGTTCGTATGGGTAAAGGTAAAGGTTCAGTGGAATATTGGGTTTGCCAAATCAAACCAGGTAAGATCTTGTACGAAATGGACGGTGTTAGCGAAGAATTGGCTCGTGAAGCGTTTGCGCTTGCAGCAGCTAAACTTCCGTTTAAAACCGCTATCGTTATTAAGACGGTGATGTAATGAAAACTAAAGATCTACGTGAAAAATCGGTAGAAGAGTTGACAGCTTTGCTTGATGAGCAACAGCTTAACCAATTCCGTCTTCGTATGGCGAAAGCAACAGGTCAATTGGGTAAATCGCATGAAGTTGCGCTTACTCGTAAGACTATTGCTCGCATCAAGACACTCCTTACCGAAAAACAGGGGAACGGACAATGAGTGAGCAAATAGTTCGCACGTTAACAGGCAAAGTAGTAAGCGACAAAATGGACAAGTCTATTGTTGTACTTATCGAACGCCGCGTTCAACACCCGTTGTATGGCAAATCAATCCGCCGTTCAACAAAATTACACGCTCATGATGAGAATAACACTGCTAAAACTGGCGATGTTGTAACCATTAAAGAAAGCCGCCCAATTTCAAAAACTAAAGCTTGGACTTTAGTGGAAGTTATTGAAGCAGCTGCTGAGTAATTACGTTCTTGTTGCATCATTGGTCAATTTCGAGTACTCTTTGAGCCTTTCGAAATTGCGACCGGTGATGCTCGGTTTCGGAGTAGGGCAATGATTCAGACCGAAAGTATGCTAGACGTAGCAGACAACAGTGGGGCACGCCGCGTACAATGTATTAAAGTACTTGGTGGTTCACATCGTCGTTATGCTTCTGTTGGCGACATTATTAAAGTTACTGTTAAAGAAGCAATTCCACGTGGTCGTGTTAAAAAAGGCGACGTGATGAATGCGGTTGTAGTTCGTACTAAATTCGGTATTCGTCGTCCAGATGGTTCTGTGATCCGTTTTGATGATAATGCTGCAGTTATTTTGAACAACAACAAGGCTCCGATTGCCACTCGTATTTTCGGACCAGTGACTCGTGAACTTCGTACTGAACAGTTCATGAAAATCATTTCATTGGCTCCTGAAGTTCTATAATAGAGGCAATCATGGCTAAGATTAGAAAAGGCGATCAAGTAATTGTGATCGCAGGTAAAGAAAAAGGCAAACAGGGCACCGTTTTGTCTGTTTCAAATGACCAAGTTAAGGTTGAAGGCCTTAACTTAGTTAAGAAGCATCAAAAGCCGAACCGTGCAACTGGTGCTGAAGGTGCTATCGTTACACAAGAAGCTTCGCTTCATATTTCAAATGTAGCAATTTTTAATGCTGCAACCCAAAAGGCTGACCGTGTTGGTTACCAAGTGGCTGAAGGCGTGAAAACTCGCGTTTATAAGTCAAATGGTGAATCAGTGGCGACAGCAAAGTAATAGGTTGAAATAGGCTATGGCCAGACTTAAAGTACGTTTTAATGAAGAAATCCGAGCTAAGTTGAAAGATGAACTTAACTTGGCTAATGTGATGGAAATTCCTCGCATTACAAAAATTACCATCAACATGGGTGTTGGTGCAGCTTCAGCTGACAAGAAATTGTTGGATGGTGCTCTAGCTGATATGCAAGCTATTGCTGGTCAAAAACCAGTGCTTACTTTAGCTCGTAAATCAATCGCTGGTTTTAAAATCCGTGATGGTTGGCCGATCGGTTGTAAAGTTACTTTACGCGGCGAACAAATGTACGAATTCTTAGACCGTTTGATCTCTATTGCGATCCCTCGTATTCGTGACTTCCGTGGTTTTTCTGCGAAGTCATTTGATGGTCGTGGTAACTATTCAATGGGTCTCAAGGAGCAGATAATGTTCCCTGAAATCGATTTTGATAAGATCGATCGTATTCGTGGTATGGATATTACCATTACTACGACTGCTCGCACCGATGACGAAGGCCGTGCGCTTATGCGTGGATTCGGCTTCCCGTTCAAATAAGAGGTCGATATGGCTAAGAAAGGTATGATTAATCGCGAATTGAAACGCGAAGCTACTGTTGCTAAATACGCTGCAAAACGTGCTGAATTAAAAGCAATTATTGCAAACGTAAATGCTACAGATGAAGAACGTTTCGAAGCGATGATGAAATTTCAAGCATTACCACGTAATGCGTCTCCAGTGCGTCTTCGTAACCGTTGTGGTTTAACTGGTCGTCCTCATGGTT
The DNA here is from genome assembly GCF_048552595.1 of Acinetobacter psychrotolerans. Lineage (NCBI taxonomy): Bacteria > Pseudomonadati > Pseudomonadota > Gammaproteobacteria > Moraxellales > Moraxellaceae > Acinetobacter > Acinetobacter psychrotolerans. Next base: position 315,251 of record NZ_JBIMDK010000001.1, read on the forward strand.
ACTTCCGTAAGTTCGGCTTAAGCCGTAACAAATTACGTGAAACTGTAATGCAAGGTGATGTACCGGGCGTTGTTAAGGCAAGCTGGTAAGGAGCGACTATAAATGAGTATGCAAGATACCGTTGCCGACATGTTAACCCGTGTTCGTAACGCACAAATGGCAAAGAAACAAACTGTTTCTATGCCTAACTCTAAGTTGAAAGTTGCTATCGCTAGCGTACTTCAATCTGAAGGTTATGTTGCAAATGTAGAAGTAGCTGAGAATGAAGGCAAACCTACTTTGACAATTACTTTAAAGTATTTTGAAGGCAAACCAGTTATCGAAACTGTGAAACGCGTAAGCCGTCCAGGTTTACGTCAGTATCGCGGTAAGGATGCACTTCCGAGCGTTAAGCAAGGTTTAGGTATTGCAATTGTTTCTACAAGCAAAGGCATCATGACTGATCGCGCAGCACGTTCTGCTGGTATCGGTGGTGAAGTTATTGCTTTTGTTTCTTAATAGGTGATTCCTCATGTCTCGTGTGGCTAAAGCCCCAGTAGCTGTACCTAATGGTGTAACAGTTACTCAGAACGGCCGGCAGGTCGAAGTGAAAGGTACAAAGGGTTCTTTGTCTTTCACCCTGCATGCGCTGGTCGAGCTTAAACAGGAAGAAGGTAAACTTCAAATTGCTCCAGTTAAAGAATCTCGTGATTCTTGGATGCAAGCTGGTACTGCTCGCGCTGTGTTAAATAACCTTGTAAAAGGTGTTAACGAAGGTTTCGAACGTAAGTTACAACTCATTGGTGTTGGTTACAAAGCTGCGGTTAAGGGTACTGTTGTACACCTTAACTTAGGTTTTTCACATCCAATTGATTACGCACTTCCAGAAGGTGTAACTGCGGAAACTCCTACTGCTACTGAAATCATTTTGAAATCAACTAACAAGCAATTGTTAGGTCAAGTGGCTGCAGAAATCCGTGGATACCGTCCACCAGAGCCATATAAAGGCAAAGGTGTTCGTTATTCTGACGAAGTTGTTCTTCGTAAAGAAGCTAAGAAGAAATAAGGCGCGAGGTTCTTATGAACGAAAAGAAACAATCCCGTTTGCGTCGTGCGAAAAGCACACGCTTGCACATCCGTGCGTTGGGTGCGACTCGTTTGTGTGTAAACCGCACTCCGCGTCACATCTATGCTCAGGTTATTTCAGCAGATGGTGGAAAAGTATTAGCGCAAGCTTCTACTTTGGATACATCATTGCGTAGCGGTACTACTGGTAACGTTGATGCGGCTACTAAAGTAGGCGCTTTAATCGCAGAGCGCGCTAAAGCAGCTGGTGTTACTAAAGTTGCATTTGACCGTTCTGGTTTTAAATATCATGGTCGTATCAAAGCCTTGGCTGATGCTGCTCGTGAAAACGGCTTGGAGTTCTAATCATGGCTAAAGTTGAACAAAACGAAGGTCTTGTTGAAAAGCTGGTTGCCGTTGATCGTGTAGCCAAAGTTGTTAAGGGTGGTCGTATCTTCTCTTTCACAGCATTGACTGTGGTAGGTGATGGTAATGGTCGTGTAGGTTTTGGTCGTGGTAAAGCACGTGAAGTTCCAGCTGCTATTGCTAAAGCACTTGAAGCTGCTCGTCGCAACATGATTACCGTTGATCTTGCAGGTACTACTCTGCAACACCCTGTGAATGCTCGTCATGGTGCAAGCCGTGTATACATGCAACCTGCTTCTGAAGGTACTGGTGTAATTGCTGGTGGCGCTATGCGCGCTGTTTTAGAAGCGGCAGGTGTACATAACGTACTTGCTAAATGTTACGGTTCTACTAATGCTGCTAACGTAGTTAACGCAACTTTCAAAGGTTTGCGTGATATGACTTCTCCTGAGAAAGTCGCTGCGAAACGTGGTCTTTCAGTAGCACAAATTCAAGGGTAATCAATCATGAAAACGATTAAAGTTACCCAGATTAAATCTTCTTCGCATCGTTTGAAAAATCACAAACTTTGCCTACAAGGTTTAGGTCTGCGTCGTATTGGTCATACTGTAGAAGTGTTAGATACACCTTCTAATCGTGGTATGGTCAACAAAGTTTACTATATGGTTAGTGTAGAGGAATAAGCCATGACTCTGCGTTTAAATGAACTTGCACCTGCTGAAGGTGCAAAACGTGACAGCCGTCGTGTAGGCCGTGGTATCGGTTCTGGCGTTGGTAAGACTGGTGGCCGTGGTGTCAAAGGTCAAAACTCACGTAAAAGTGGTGGTACGCGTCCAGGTTTCGAAGGCGGTCAAACAGCGTTATATCGTCGTTTACCTAAATTCGGTTTCACTAGCCAATTGGCTTTGAAAACTGCTGAAGTACGTTTATCTGAGCTTACTAAAGTTGAAGGCGATATTGTTTCTCTTGAAACTTTAAAAGCTGCGAACGTAGTACGTAAAGATATGATTCGTGCTCGTATCGTTCTTTCTGGTGAAATCACTCGTGCGTTCACTATCCAAGGTGTTGCATTGACTAAAGGCGCTAAAGCTGCTGTTGAAGCTGCTGGCGGTAAAGTCGAGGAGTAATCGCGAGTGACTATGTCTCCTAGTTCTACAGGTCATGTTAACATGATGAAAGGTCAGCCGTTTCATGTGAAATATCGTGAAATTATACAGCGATTAATGTTTTTAATCGGTGCTTTGGTGGTCTTTCGACTAGGAGCGCATATTCCGCTGCCAGGGATTGATAATGTCGCTTTAGAACGTTTTTTCAAAGCTAATGAAGGTACTTTTTTAGGTTTGTTTAATATGTTCTCTGGCGGAGCATTAGAACGAATGTCTATTTTGGCGTTAGGAATCATGCCATACATTTCTGCATCAATTATTGTGCAGCTGATGTCAACAGTTGTTCCTTCGTTAGAGGCATTAAAGAAGGAAGGCGAGCAGGGTAAGCGTAAGATTAATCAATATACGCGCTACGGCACCCTATTACTTGCATTAGTTCAAGGTATTGGGATGTGTGCTGGTCTGATTAGTCAAGGGATTACTTTGACTTCAGGATTGGCGTTCTACGTTCCAGCGCTAACATCGTTAGTCGCAGGTACTATGTTCTTAATGTGGTTGGGTGAGCAGATCACTGAACGTGGTGTTGGTAATGGTATCTCAATGATTATCTTTGCAGGTATTGTTGCTGGTTTACCAAACTTAGTCATCCAAGCATTTACTTCGGTAGATAATGGTCAATCGAGTTTAATCGGTTTGGCTGTATTTGGATTACTTTCAATTGCTGTATTAGCGGCGATTGTGTTCATTGAAAAAGCTCAACGTCGTATACCTGTTAACTATGCTCAAAAGCAGCAAGGTCGTCGTGTATTTACTGCACAGCAAACACATTTGCCATTGAAGATTAATATGGCAGGGGTAATTCCAGCAATTTTCGCGAGTTCGCTGTTACTTTTCCCTGCAAGTTTAGGTCAATGGTTAGGTAGTGCTGATCCAAATGCAGGAATCGTGAAACGTTCGCTACAAGATTTAGCATTAGTGTTATCGCCTGGACAACCTTTGTATTTAGTGCTCTTCGGTGCGTTAATTATTTTCTTCTGTTATTTTTATACGGCACTGGTGTTCAGTCCTAAAGAAGTTTCAGAGAATTTAAAACGCAGTGGAGCTTATGTGCCTGGTATTCGCCCAGGAGAGCAAACTGCTCGTTACTTAGATCATATTCTTAATCGTTTGACTTTTATTGGTGCAATCTACATTACGGTCATCTGTTTAATGCCGATGATTTTACAGAGTTCTTTTGGTATTCCATTCCATTTGGGTGGTACTTCATTACTCATCGTAGTTGTAGTGGTTATGGACTTTATGGCTCAGCTGCAAGCCCATTTAACTTCGCACCAGTACGATAATCAATCGTTAATGAGAAAAACGACTGCTCATCCTAAGGGATAAGCGCACTTAGAGGTTTCATCATGAAAGTACAAGCTTCTGTAAAGAAAATTTGTGGTAGCTGTAAAGTTATCCGTCGTAATGGGGTTATTCGCGTAATTTGCAGCGCAGAACCTCGTCATAAACAGCGTCAAGGTTAATTTAATTAAGACCTGTTGATTTCAGTAGGCTAATTAGGTTATTATCCGCCCTTCAAGATTTTTGTAGGGCGGTTGATTATCTCTACTGCCTTTTTGGAGAAATTTGAATGGCTCGTATTGCCGGTGTAAACATTCCGGATAACAAGCATGCTGTTATCTCTCTTACGTATATCTTTGGTATTGGTCGCCATACTGCTAAGAATATCTTGGCTGCTGTTGGTATCGCTACTACCACTAAGATTCGTGAACTAGATGACGCTCAGCTTGATGCGATTCGTGCAGAAATTACTAAGGTTCCGACCGAAGGTGATTTACGTCGCGAAATTTCCATGAACATTAAACGTTTAATGGATTTAGGCTGCTACCGCGGTCTTCGTCATCGTCGCAGCTTGCCTGTTCGTGGACAACGCACCAAAACTAACGCACGTACCCGTAAAGGTCCGCGCAAACCTATTAAGAAATAAGATTTCTGGAAGCTAAAAGATGGCTAAAGATACTCGCGCACGCAAGAAGGTCACTCGTACCGTCTCTGAAGGTGTTGCACACATTCACGCTTCTTTTAATAACACCATTGTGACTATTACCGATCGTCAAGGTAATGCACTGGCTTGGGCTACCTCTGGTGGACAAGGCTTCCGTGGATCACGTAAATCAACTCCGTTTGCTGCTCAGGTAGCTGCTGAAGTTGCTGGTAAAGCTGCTTTAGATTACGGTTTGAAAAACTTGGACGTCCTTGTAAAAGGTCCTGGTCCTGGTCGTGAGTCTGCGGTCCGTGCATTAGGTGCAGTGGGTTATAAAATTAACAGCATTACCGATGTGACGCCAATCCCGCACAACGGTTGCCGTCCACCTAAAAAACGTCGCGTGTAAGGAGAAACATTCATGGCTCGTTATATTGGTCCAAAATGCAAACTCTCTCGCCGCGAAGGGACAGACCTGCAACTTAAATCAGGCGTTAAACCGTTTGAAGTTAAGACAAAAAAACATGCGAAAGCTCCTGGCCAACATGGTGGAGCTCGTGGTAGCAAACAATCTGAGTATTCTCTACAATTACGTGAAAAACAAAAAGTACGTCGTATGTACGGTGTGTTAGAGCGTCAATTTAGTAATTACTATAAAGAAGCTGCTCGTGTTAAAGGCGCAACAGGTGAAAACTTGTTGAAATTGCTAGAAAGCCGTCTCGATAACGTTGTTTATCGTATGGGTTTTGGTTCTACACGTGCAGAAGCTCGTCAGCTTGTATCTCATCGTTCAATCACTTTAAATGGTCGTCGCGTAAACATTGCGTCTATCCAAGTTAAAGCGGGCGACGTGATCGCAGTTCACGAAGGTGCTAAACAACAATTACGTATTAAAAGCGCAATTGAATTAGCTGCTCAACGTGGTACTTCACCTTGGATTGATGTAGATCATTCAAAACTTGAAGGTACATTTAAAGCTGCACCAGATCGTTCTGATTTACCTGCTGAAATCAACGAAAGCTTGATTGTAGAATTGTATTCTAAATAATCCTTGAGGTAGCAATAATGACGCGTACTGCAAACGAGTTTCTTACTCCGCAAGCGATTAAAGTCGAAGCGGCAAGCGGGACCTCGGCAAAAGTGATTCTTGAACCGTTAGAGCGTGGCTTTGGTCATACTCTTGGTAATGCTTTACGCCGTATCCTTTTATCTTCTTTACCTGGCGCTGCTGTGGTTGAAGTTGAGATAGAAGGTGTCGAGCATGAGTACAGTACTTTAGAAGGCTTGCAGCAGGACATCGTCGAGCTCTTGCTGAACCTAAAAGGATTGTCTATTAAGCTGTTCGATCAAAACGAAGCATATTTGACATTGGAAAAACAAGGTCCTGGCGACATTACTGCCGCTGATCTTCGTTTACCGCATAATGTTGAAGTGGTTAATACTGAACATTTGATTGGTACTTTAAGTGCTTCAGGCTCAATTAAAATGCGCCTGAAAGTTTGTCAAGGCCGTGGTTATGAAACATCTGACTCACGTTTCCCAGAAGGCGAAACTCGCCCAGTGGGTCGTTTACAGTTAGATGCTTCTTATAGCCCGATCAAACGTGTGTCTTACACAGTTGAAAATGCTCGTGTAGAACAACGTACTGACCTTGATAAGCTCGTCATTGATCTTGAGACTAATGGAACTGTAGATCCAGAAGAAGCAATCCGCAAAGCGGCAACAATCTTGCAACAACAAATTGCAATTTTTGTTGATCTTCAGAAAGATCAAGCTCCAGTGGCTCAAGAACCTCGTGAGGAAGTTGATCCAATCTTGCTTCGTCCAGTAGATGATCTAGAGCTTACTGTTCGTTCTGCTAACTGTTTGAAAGCAGAAAATATTTACTACATTGGTGATCTTGTACAGCGCACTGAGGTGGAGTTACTTAAAACTCCTAACCTTGGTAAAAAATCGCTTACTGAGATCAAAGATGTTCTGGCTTCAAAAGGCTTACAACTCGGCATGCGTTTAGAAAACTGGCCACCAGCTAGTTTACGTATGGACGATCGTTTTGCCTATCGTAGCCGTTAATTAAGTAGGACTATCACCATGCGTCATCGTAATAGTGGTGTGAAATTAGGCCGTACAAGCAGTCATCGTAAAGCGATGTTCCAAAACATGGCTAATTCTTTGTTTGAGCATGAGTTGATTAAAACAACTGTGCCTAAAGCTAAAGAGTTACGTCGTGTAGCTGAGCCTTTAATCACTTTAGCTAAAAGCGATACTGTAGCAAACCGTCGTTTGGCGTTTGCTCGTACTCGTTCAGCAGCAACAGTTGGTAAATTATTTACCGTTCTTGGCCCTCGTTACAAAGAACGTAACGGCGGTTATCTACGTGTTCTTAAAGCTGGTTTCCGTGCAGGTGATGCTGCGCCGATGGCTTATGTAGAACTTGTGGATCGTGAAGTAAACTAATTACTCGCGTCACAGAACAATCGGTTGTTCGAAAAAGGTCGGTATTTTACCGACCTTTTTTTATGCTTAAGTATTGATAATTGTCAGACAAAACTTTAAATTTGTCCTGAACTGACATGAAATTTGTCGGAAAAATACAAACTTGACATTGCGTATTGTCAAATTTGTGATTTAATAAAAATGTATTCTTAAATAGGTCATAAAAAGAACATGGAAAAGCAAATTGATATCCTTATTGTAGGTGCTGGTATTTCTGGTATTGGTGTGGCAGCTCACCTTTCTAAAAATTCACCACAGCGCTCATTTGAAATTATTGAACGTCGTGAAAGCTTTGGTGGGACGTGGGACTTGTTTAAGTATCCTGGTATTCGTTCTGATTCTGATATGTCGACTTTTGGTTTTAATTTTAAACCATGGCAGAGTTCAAAAGTTTTGGCAGATGGTGCTTCGATTAAAGGTTATGTTGCTGAAGTTTTAGAAGAATTTAAGTTAAAAGAAAAAATTCGTTTTAATCATCGTGTACGTACTGCTAATTATGATTCTTCTATTAAAAAATGGATTGTAGAAGTTGAGGATTCTAGTGGTAAATTAAATACTTGGCAGGCTAATTTTGTCGTAGGTTGTACGGGTTATTATAATTATGACCAAGGTTATCAACCTGATTTTCCAAATAAAGAAGCATTTAAAGGGCAGTTTATCAATCCTCAATTTTGGCCTGAAAACCTAGATTACACGGGGAAAAAAGTCTTAATTATTGGTAGTGGTGCAACAGCAATTACCTTAGTACCTGCAATGGTGAAGGGTGGGGCTGGTCATGTAACTATGTTGCAACGCTCTCCAACTTATATTGCAACTGTGCCTTCTGTTGATTTTGTTTATGAAAAAATGCGTAAAATTTTGCCAGAAGATGTGGCTTATAAATTAACACGTGCAAGAAATATTGGCATGCAACGTGGTATTTATGCATTAGCACAAAAACAGCCTAATATTCTGCGTAAACTGTTATTAAAATCTATCGAAATACAATTGAAGGGTAAAGTAGATTTAAAGCACTTTACACCAAGCTATAACCCATGGGATCAGCGTTTATGTGTTGTTCCAGATGGTGATTTATTTAAAATTTTACGTACTGGTAAAGCAAGTGTTGAAACAGATCATATTGAAAAAATCACTGAAACAGGTGTTCAATTAAAATCTGGTAAACACTTGGATGCCGATATCATTGTTTCTGCGACAGGTCTAGAAATTCAAATTCTGGGTGGCATTAAAGCGACGATTGATGGTAAGCCAATGAACACTTCTCAGCATATGCTTTATAAAGGCGTCATGGTGAGTGATGTACCTAATATGGCAATGATCATTGGCTATATCAATGCATCTTGGACGTTAAAAGTTGATATCGCTGCAGAATATATTAGTCGTCTTGTGAATTATATGGATCAGAAAGGCTTTGATGAAGTGATTCCACAAGGTGATGCTACAGAGTTACTTGAAGATACTGTGATGGGTAGTCTAAGTTCAGGTTATATTGCACGTGCTGCAGACGTTATGCCTAAACAAGGTAAACATGCGCCATGGAAAGTGACCAATAACTATTTGGCAGATCGTAAAGAGCTTAAAAATGCTAAATTTGATGATAGCGTCTTGAAGTTTCATAAACGTGAAGCCCAAACTGAAAAAAAGCCTAAACTGGTGTCTTAATAAATTAAGAACCCAGTACTAAACTGAAAGGAGCGTAAGCTCCTTTTTTATTACAAAAATATTAATGAAAATCAATCAATAGTAATAATTGCCGATTACTAGACTACAAAAAAATGAGGTAAAGAAAAAGGAGCATTTGCTCCCTGATCTTATTGTTTAAAAATTATAAAGAACGTGCAATTAATTCTTTCATAATTTCATTGGTTCCTGCATAAATACGATTCGCACGGTTATCGATATAAGCACGTGCAATTGGATACTCGAGCATGTAGCCATAACCACCATGTAATTGTAGGCATTCATCTACAACCTCGGAGAACATATCTGACATCTTATATTTTGCTGCTGCAGCTGCTTCGATACCTAAAGTACCTTCGAGTTGCAATTCCATACAGCGGTCTAAATAAGCACGGCTGAAATCGATCTCTGAACGCATTTCAGCAAGTTTAAAGCGTGTGTTTTGGAAAGCACCAATTGGCTTACCAAATGCTTTACGATCTTTTGTATATTGGACAGTGTGAGCAAAGGCAGCTTCTGAACCGGCTTGGCAAATGATTGCAACTAACATACGCTCCCAAGCCAATTCTTTCATTAGCATGATAAAGCCCATTCCTTCCATACCGAGTAAGTTTTCTTTTGGGACACGTACATCTTCGAAGAACAATTCGCAAGTATCTTGACCTTTCATGCCAATCTTATTCAAAGGTTTGCCTTTGCTAAAACCAGCACGATTCGCTTCTACAATAATTAAAGATAAGTTGGCAGAACCTTTATCTGTACTTCCTGTTTTACAGACTACAATTGCCATATCACACAAATAACCATTGGTGATAAAGATCTTAGAACCATTGATGATATATTCATCACCCTCTAAAACGGCAGTTGTTCTTACGCCTTGTAAGTCTGAACCTGTACCTGGTTCTGTCATTGCAATAGCAGTAACCACCTCGCCAGAAACCATTTTTGGAATCCAGTGTTTCTTTTGTTCTTCATTACCAAAGTTGTTGACATAGTTTGCAACAATATCTGAATGTAAAGAAAAACCTGTTGAAGAATCCATAGCATATGCTTGTTCTTCAATTAAAATCATACTGTAGAGGCGATCTACACCATAACCACCATATTCTTCAGGCATGGTTGCACAAAGTAGCCCCATTTCACCTGCTTTATTCCATAAATCACGATCGACATGTTGTTGTTCTTCATATTTAGCAATATTTGGAACGACTTCTTTTTCATAAAATTTACGTACAGTTTCTCTGAATGCTTCATGCTCAGCATTAAATAATTTACGCGGCAACATATTTGCCAAAGGGCGGACAGAAGCTGATTGCATTTTTATAATATCCAAAGGAGTTTAGTGGGTTGAAATTATGTGAATTATAATTTTGTCGCAATGAGATGAATGCTCAAATCTATTTTGAAAATGATGAATTTGGTCATTTCAACGTTTTTAGCAAGAATTTATGAAAGAATCAGGTAAACTATCTGGCAATTCATCATCGGGGAATATCATGTCTGAAGAAATGACTTTAGAAGAGCGCAAAGTGATTTATCGTGCACGTCGTGGTTTGAAAGAGATTGATGTGTATTTTGACCCTTATGTAAAACAATACTATTTACACGCAGATCAACAAGAAAGAGATTTGTTTAAAGAGTTGGTTGATCAAGAAGATCCAGATTTATTGGATTGGTTTATGGAAGTGTCAGAGCCACCACGCCCTGAACTGCGAGATTTAATTAACAAACTCAAAAAATATGTCCATGGCTAATTCTCAGATACATCAATGTTATTTGTTAAAACCCAGTCGTTTCGCACTGGGTTTTCAGATTTCATGCTTGATAATTATTCTACTATTCATATATTTAAGCTTAAGTATTTGGATGTGGATGGTCTGTATTGTCGCTGCTTTGATCAGTCTAAAATTGTTTAACATGCAGCCTAAAGCAGATCAAATTGAGCAATTAGAATATGACATTTGGTCAATTCGATATTCTTCTAGTCGTGAGATACAGCAAGTCAAAATAATACAATTTATTGATCATTATTTTTATATTGCGGTTCATTTTGAGAATAAAAAAATAAAGCCTTCAATCATTTGGCAAGATCAAGTCTCTAAAAATCAATGGAAATCTTTAAAAAATCGCTGTAAGTTTGGGTGATTGTCTTACAAATTAAATTATTAATCAGTTATTAAAAATTATAAAAATAAGTAACTTAGAGCATTTTTAATCAATTCATTTTTTCTTTGTCTGACTAGATTCATTGAAAATGCCAAATTAACAAATTGTCAGACAATTATCTACAGAAAGTTGAACTCGATCATGTAAATTAAAACTACCAAAAGCAACTGAGGAATTTCCAAATGGGTGAAATTCATACGTTTTGGTTTCTAATCATCGCAATTGTTTTTGCGATTACAATAGGAAGATTAGGAACTGTGCTGAAGGAACAGATTGAGAAAGCGAGTAATACGAAGCTGAAACGACTCAAAACTAAAAAGCTCTCCTGAGAGTTTTACCATTTAACAAGTAGCATGTGCCGAACCGTCGCAATGCTACTTTTTTTTGCCCAAAATTTTTATAAATACAATCTAAGGTCAATTGAATATTCTTAACTTTATGGCACATTGTTCAGATAAAATTAGAGCTATTACTCTTTTATTCAGAGATTGCATCTGATATTGTTGGTTAAAAAGGACATAAACACAATTATATAGAGGACAGGAATATGTCTAAGGTCCACAAGTTTGGTCAATTGATGCTGACCGTTGTTGTTGCTTCATCTGTATTGTCAGGCTGTTCATATGTTGTTAAATCAGGTGCGAATGTCGCATTGCAATTTAGTGAAAAATATATCGTTCCCCCTATTTTAAGTGGTGGCGATGCTGATATGGCTTGTAGTACGGGTAATGCTTTAACACCAGCCATTCTGGCTACTAAAGATATGGGGGCAGATCCAACACGTATGGCTGTTCTTTTATATTCAGCAGCGGGTATGTGTGCGGAAAATCGTGCACTAGATGCTGAGTTAAGATATTTACGTGCTTCCAAAGACGGTAAAGTAACAGAAGCCCAAGATGCTCGTGTAGAACAAAAACGTTGGGCGGCATTAGCTGCATCACGTCAATATGCAGGTTACCAACTCTTTGCTGAACGCTGGCAAGCAAAATACAAATATACTTTAGGTGATTCTTGTCCTGCTATGCGTAAGGATTTAGATCAAACTGTATATTTAATTGGTATGCTCAGTGGTTTACAAGCGATGACAAATGACATCAACTCTGGCGGTGCGGTGAATGTGCCTAAAGATATTGCTGCAATTGTTGAGCGTGGTATGGCATGTTTAGATAATACTAAGTACTGGGGTGCACCAAATGCAACTCGTGCTGTTATTTGGACATTGTTGCCAGGTGCAGGTGATGGTAAGCCAGATCCAACGCAGACATTGCAAGAATCGATGAAAATTGCAGAGCAAAAAGGTGTACGTTTAGCGTTTGCAATGAATGCTGTTGCTGCTCAAGCTAGTGGTGATGATGTGAAGCTGAGAGATGCCTTAAAAGCTTACGCAGCATCTCGTACAGATGAAAAGCCAATTAATCCTGAGTTTAGATTGTTTGATGCTATGGCGGGTCAAATGGTTCAAGGGGTTGCGGATCGCTATTGGACTGAACATACCGGTGTTCGTGCAGGTGACGATGGCATGACGGTATTCTGGGATGACCAAGGTACAACAGGTGATGATGAGTTATTTAGTGATCTTCCGCCACCAGCTGAAGACGTTGGCGAACCTGCGGTAGATAGTACAGCGCCAAGTAACTAATGTCATTCAATTAAGTATTTAAGTACAATGAAAAGAAGAGCAATTGCTCTTCTTTTTTTATGGTGAATAATGGAAAAATTAAAACTCAATGACAGCATGCAATTTGTAATGGTCTGCGCCATTTTTTTTGCAGCTCTTCAATTTTTTCAGCAACAGTTTATTTATCGGCATGATATTTTTTTTACACAACCTTGGCGATGGTGGACAGGGCACTGGGTGCATGTAGGTTGGATTCATTATTTATTAAATGTACTGGTATTTGCTTGCTTACCTTTTTTATTTCCCAATATTAAAAAAATAAGTTTAATTATTTTGCTTCTCTTATTGCCACCATTATTAAGCTTCAGTTTTTATTTAATTTATCCGCATATTTTTGCTTATGCAGGGCTGTCAGGTATTTTGCATGGGCTATTTATATTCTGTGCCATTGTGAGTTTGAAAAATAAAACTGATCGTCATTTTTCAGCACTGATTATTGTGATTGTTCTCGCTAAAATCATCTGGGAATATTACTTTGGATCGTTGCAAACGGCTCAGCTTATTGGCAGTCCAGTGCTCACACAAGCACATTTATTGGGTGTGATTTTTGGCGGATTACTCGCAGTTTTTATCCTTATATTTCAGTTACAAGTAGTACAAAAAAACGAATGATCAAGTGTATTTGTATTAAAAAACAATCAATAAAAATGGAATTAATTTATCGAAAAATATCTAAAATTTGAATTATCATCAACTTTTTCACAATTAGCTGTGATTGAATCACCATTTTTGTTGATTCTTTCAAAATTCAAGGTATTTTAGAGAGATAGAATTAGACATATCGTTGTTTGACAACGAATTAGATGATAATACCGTGGATGAGTTGGTAAAAATTCCATCAAATAAATTAATCTGAGCCATGTCTTTCTAAAAAAAATTACGGCAAATTGAAGTTGTAATGATAGGAGTGGGTATTGGTAACGGAATTTACCTATAACCAAAAAATATAAGATGGGCTATGCAAGTGATTGTATGGTCGCGATGTATAAAAACTGGAATAACAATGCAAGAACCTGTAAATAAAAGATCGGGATTAGGTCTACTCAGTTATCTCTGGAATGAGTGGTTCTCAACCTTTTCCATACTAATTCTCCTTTTGCTGACTTTAATTATCGGCACTGGGGATATGATTCATGGGCAGATGCTCCGTTTTGGTGAAAAACTTTACGGAAACGAATCAGTAGGAATGCAGTATTCCTATTTAAGAGCAGAACCAAGCAAGCCTTCATGTGATCGAAATGCGAATATTGATTCACTTGTTAAAGATAAAATGCAACAAGAAGCAAAAGACCCAGATGTTGCTTTCTTTGGGGTTACACCTGAGGCAGATATACGACAGTCTTTTACTGCGGCTCAACAAGAATGTAATGGAAAATTTACGTTCTATGATAAATCCATGAAATATATGGAAGATCATTCTACCATTCGTGCTTACCGCACCATGGAGACTGGATTCTTCTGGATTTTAAAATGGGGAACTGAGAACCGCGTTCTTATTCTTATTTTAATGGTTGTTATTGCTGCAATTTCAGCTTCTTTGAAAATGCATCATATTGGTTTACGTCCAGCAAGAACTAAACTTGATTTCCGTGTGTATTCTGTTGCCATGATTCTAGGTAATGGATTATTAAGCTATTCGGTTATTAGCCAATATCGTTCAGTATTGAATTCAGGTGTAATTTCGACATTTGAAACGCTTGCTGTTTATTGGTTATGGATGATTCTGTTTATCTCACTGACCGTGATCAGTCTATACCAATTGTTTCGAACACCTGCCAATGCTGAAGAAGGCGGTAAATTTGGACTTGCGCTATTAAGTATTCCTCTCTATGCCTTTATGGCGATTGTGACGGGTATTGCGTTTACCTTCTTTATGGATTATCCAATGGGTCAAGGGATCTACCTTGGACTTTTGGTTGAATTCTCTGGGATTTTCCTCAACTTAGCGTTGTTTATTTGGGCTGGTATGTTACTGACTCAAACGCGTGTGATGGATTTGTTCTTAGCGATTCTTCGTCCATGGAATTTAGCACCTGAAACATTAACATGGATCATTTTGATTGGTGCGGCAATTCCAACAGCTTATACAGGTGCTTCAGGTATCTTCGTTGTGGCTGCGGGTGCAATCATTTATCGGGAAGTGTGGAATTCTGGTGCACGCCGTCAATACGCACTTGCAGTGTCTGCAATGTCAGGCTCGTTGGGTGTGGTATTGCGTCCTTGTTTGCTTGTTATTCTGATTTCAATGCTCGATAGCCGTCATGTTACTTCTGATGAGTTATTTGATCATGGTATTTACGTATTCTGGTTAACTGCATTTATTTTCCTTGGTGTGTCATTATTCCTGGCTGAAGATAAATTCCGTATCAATTCTCCAAAAGTTGCAGTGCCTGGCATGTTACGTGCCTTTATTCCAGTGCTTCCATATATTGCAATCGTTGGAGCTGTGATTGGGTTCTATAAGTATGGTTTAGATACACAAATGGATGAGTTTACAGCACCTGTAATTCTTCCAATCATGCTGCTCGTATTTATCTTGTTTGATAAAATGTTTGGTGACAGGTTACCTGTTCCAGAAAATCCAAATAAAGCACTTACTTTAGAGCATGAGAAAAAATCTGAATTTCTACGTGAACACGGTGCTACAGCTGAACATGAGCGTGGTTTCCGTAAATCTATTTGGTTTGCGACTTCGGAAAGTGTTGGGCATATTGGTGCTTTAATTATCCTGATGGCACTGTCTGCAAGTGTTGGTGGTTTAATCGAGCGGAGTGAAATCGTAACTATGGTACCAACTCACCTTGGTAGCATTATGATTACTCTTGGCTTTATGGCGCTATTACTTGCTTTAATTGGTATGACAACAGACCCATTTGGTGCAGTAATTTTGGTTGCAGCAACGGTTGCTCCAGTTGCCTTTGCCAATGGCATACATCCAATTCATTTCTGGATGATTGTATTGGTTGCTTTCGAATTTGGTTATGTAACTCCACCAGTGGCATTGAATCATTTACTGACGCGAATGTCCGTCGGAGATGCCGAAGTCGCCGCCGCGGATGCCGAAGCAAAAGCCCAATACACGAACTTTTATTATCGATATGAGCGTTGGATATTACCAATCGTGGTATTACTCTCTGCGCTGTTGATCGTGACTTATGTACCATACCTATTCAATATGTTTGATTGGTATCCGAATAAGTAAGATCAGTCTCTAAGAAAGCACCTTCGGGTGCTTTTTTGTGCGTGATGATTTGTGTGGTGGTGATAAATTTAAAGAGAGCCTCATCGGAATAGTTTAAGTAAATTGAGGTATAGATTTTTCATTCGATGATTAAATCGGTATTCAGTTGCTTTAAAATGGAGAGAATTAGATAGATGAATTGAAGCTGAAATCCATCAAAAATAACTTCTATTTTAAATATTTATGCTTATAAGGCTATGATTGAAAATAGGGTGAGTATGTGAATATTGTCATACGATATTTTGTATTAAAAACATGATATGGCAAGATATTAGATTTTAAGTATTTAACTTTTTCTGCAAAAAAGGGCTGCATAGAATAATCGCTAATACAATAAAGCCGAAACCGATCAAACTAGAGAGATCAGGCGTTTCGCCCCATAATAAAAAGCCCCAAGTTCCTGCAAAAATAATCGCAATATAATTCACAGGACCGATTTGTCCTGCGGGTGCGAGTTTGTAGGCATAGGACATAAAGATCTGGCTGATATTTGCTAAAAGTCCTGCACCAATTAAGAATGAAAGTTCTTTTAATGTATAGGGGCGGATCATCCAAAACATTGGGATCGCAGAGAGCATTGCGCCAATTAAGCAGAAGTAAAACACGATCCGTTCAGGAGGTTCTGTGCTGGTTAACGCTCGAACCGTGACAAAAGCCATTGCTGCCAAAAAACTTGCACTTAAACCAATTGCCGAGATTTTATTGAACATACCGCTATCTGGTTTTGCAACGCAAATGACACCAATGAGACCAAGAGCTGCTGCAATCAGCATTGTTGTAGTGACTTGTTCTTTGAGAAATAACCAAGCAATTAAAGGAATAAAAATTGGAGATGAGTACGTAAATACCATGGCATTAGAGAGTTTTAAATGTGCAATCGCATAGAAAAAACCATACATTGCAGTTAAGCCGACAATGGCACGCCATGAGTGCATCCACAGTTTTTCAGTTTTAAAATAACCAATACCTTTAGAGAAAATAAGCGGAATAAAGATCAGGACTCCAACCACATTTCTAAAAAACACAACGGTGTAATTATCTACAGTATAAGAAGCGTAGCGGATGAAAACCCCCATAATTGAAAATAGGAAAGCTGAACAGGTCAGCAAAACTATTGCCAAAACAATATTATGATTGCTTGAGTTAATTTTCATAAAATAAAACGATCTATGCACTCAATGTGAGTGTAGCAATAATGAAACATAAAAACCTTTGAATAAAGGCATCCTGAAATAATTATTCTTTAGATTATGTCAATAAAAAAAGCTTTAACCTCAGGTTAAAGCTTTAATGATATTACTTATCAAATGTAGAAATAAATATTTAGTTCAGTCTAAGCTTTTGCTTGAGCTGCCAATTGCTGTTCAAGTAATTTGACTTGTTCTTCTTTTAATTTCAGTAGTTGATCTGCATCTGCATGTTGCGATTTTAAATTCTGCTGTTGTTCATCCAGTTGCTTTTGAATATCGTCTAATTTAGCCACTTCTTCTTTGGCTAAGCTTGAATTTTCAGGCACACTGTCTTTTAAAATAGATTCCTTCACCAATTCGACATTGGCTGCTTGTGAAGTTGCTATTTGTTCTACGGGTTGTGCAGCAGATGGTGTAGCGACTAGAGGTTGCTCTGGTGCAGCTGGTTTGATCTGAGTATTGGTCTGTTGATCATTAGACGAACCACTGAAAGCGAAAAATAGCGCAATCAAAACAGCAATAACAACCAATCCACCGGTAATGATCCATAATAATTTTGAATTATTTCTTTGATCTATATGCATTTTACAGTCCAGTTATTTTAAAGAACGAGGCTTGAATTGAATCACCCCAATTTCATCTGGTATGGCAGGTTCTTCAGGCGCATCTACATGCGTAGGACGATTTTCAGAATAACCACACTCAATGCATTCAATCCATTCAGCATCGTCTTGAGTGAGCATAACAATACGATCCATCGCTTCACATTTTGGACATTTTGCACCAGCAATGAAACGACGTTTGATATTCATACACCCACCATACTTTAAACAAATTTGGGCATTAGTTTAAGCGTTTTTTGAGCTATTCGTCCAACCCTGATGACGTAATAATGCATCTATTTTTGGCTCACGCCCACGGAAATTGATAAATGCATCAAGTGCTGTGTCTTTTCCGCCAACTGCAAGGATTGCCTTACGAAATTCTTGTCCAGTCTGGGTATTAAAAACACCTTCATTTTCAAATCGGTCAAAAGCATCACTGGCTAAAACTTCAGCCCATTTATAAGAATAATAACCGGCAGCATAGCCACCTGCAAAAATATGGCTAAATCCATTTTGGAAGCGGTTATAAGGCGCTGTGGCTAAAACTGCATATTTTTGGCGAATATCATCTAAAGTTGCTTGGATTTGATCGGCATTTAACGCAGGAGTTTGTTTGTGAATGTTTAAGTCAAATAGAGAAAATTCGATTTGACGTAAAGTTTGCATACCCGATTGGAAGAAGCGTGCATTTAATAATGCTTTCAATAAATCATTTGGAAGCGATGCTTCTGTTTCAATGTGTTGGCTAATTAAAGCCAAGCTTTCGGTATCCCACGTCCAGAACTCCATAAATTGACTTGGTAACTCGACCGCATCCCAAGCTACGCCGTGTGTTCCTGCCACTGCAATATTATCTACTTCTGTTAGCATGTGATGTAAGCCATGACCAAATTCATGGAATAGTGTAATCACTTCATCATGAGTTAAAAGGGCAGCTTGATCGCCTACTGGTGGTGTAAAGTTACCGACCATGTAGCAAATTGGTTTTTGTAAACCTGAATCTGTTTGCATGCGTGAACGGAAACCACTCATCCATGCACCGCCACGTTTTCCGCTACGTGCATACAAGTCAAAGTAAAAACCACCAATCACATTGCCTTGATCTTCAAGTTCATAATAATGTGCATCGCTATGCCATAACGGTGCTTCACGTTCAATCACGTTAATGCCATACAAGCGATTCACGACATTAAATAGACCTTGAATGACTTTTGGCGCAGGGAAGTACGGCTTTAAATCTTCCTGAGAAAGATTGAATTGTTGAACTTTTAATTTTTCAGAATAATAAGTGCTATCCCACGGTTTTAGCTCATCTATACCATCTTGTTTGGCAATGGCTTTAAGTTCCTCAATTTCTTTAAGTGCAGGTGTACGTGCATGTTCAGCAAGATCGACAAGAAACTTATCAACTGTGGCAACATCGGGTGCCATTTTTGAAGCCAGTGAATATTCTGCATAATTGTCAAAACCTAATAGCTTTGCCATTTCCTGACGCAGACTGAGGATTTCAACCATCACGGGTGCATTGTCAAACTGTGTATCAATCGCTTGGTCAGAGGCACGAGTTACATAAGCATGATAGACTTCTTCACGTAATGCACGGTCTTCTGCATACGTCATAATTGCGAGATAAGATGGAATATCTAAAGTTGCAACAGGTTGATCTAATTCACGTTGTTGACCATATTGTTTGAGTAACTCAACACTGCCTTGTGGTAAACCTTTCAGCTGATCTTGGGTTAAAGGTTTGCTATAGGCTTGAGTGGAATCTAAAACATGATTGGAAAAGTCAGAAGACAGTTGCGACAAGCGAGCAGAAATTTCTGCATAGCGTTTTTTCGCCTCACCTTCTAAAGCAACACCTGAAAGTTTGAAATCACGTAAAGCCAGTTTAATGGCACTTTGTTGCGCTGCTGGTAAATCAGTAAAAATCACATTGTCATAAACATATTGATAGGTTTGGAATAATGGAACGTGTTGTCCAATCTGCGTGTAGTATTCGCTTAGACTCGGTAGTAGTGATTGATAGACTTCACGTGTTTCGGCATTGTTCATGACTGCATTGAGGTGTGATAAAACACCCCAAGATTCGCCCATATTATTTTCAAGTGAATCTACATTTTCAATAACAGCCAGTTGTTGCTGAATACTTTCAGGAGCTTGGATCAGTTCATTTAAAAAGTTTTGCCCTGTTTGAATGGCTTTTTCAATATTTTGTTTGAGTTGATCTAAAGTGATTTGATCGAATTGCGGTACTGGCAAAGTTGCCTTTTCTAATGTCATGTGGTGTAAGCCAAATAATTTGCGAAGTTATAGATAGATGTAGGGCTTTTGGTCAGGGAAATCAAGGTCTGGTAATAAATTTAACCATTCCAAATTTGATTCAATCTGCTGAGTATGGATCTTGTACGCAAAAGGATAGGGATATTACTTCTAAAATAATTTGAATGTTGCGTGGAAATTTTCAAAATTCTGAGCAAAATTTTAAATCTGATAAAGATTTGAATGATTAAATTGAACGGTTAAGGAAATATTCAAATTTAAATATGGAGTTTTAAGTTTCTGAATAGCAATAAAAAGAGAGAGCCGAAGCTCTCTCATTCAAATGATCTAAAAGTTACTCATCCTTAGCCTTAGCATTGGACTTTTTCTTTTTTACCTTTTCTTTTTTCTTCACTTTATCTTTAACCTTTGTTGCAGACTTTGTTGAAGTATTTTTTCGAGGCTTTTTACTGTCAGAACTGGGGTGCCCTTTGGCTTTTTTCTTTCGATTGGGACGTTCCCCATCTTCACTCGGGTTTGAAGACTCTAACTTAGATTTGGCCTTTGCAGGACGATCAGCAAAAACTTCTTCTTTTGCCACAGTTTTTGCAACACGAGGTGCACGGCTACGAATCGGACGACCGCCATGGCTCAGTTGTTGGATCAACTCAAAGTCGATTTTACGATCTTCAATATTGACGCCCGCAACTTTGATTCTAATTTCATCACCTAGACCGAAAGACTGACCACGGTTCTGACCAACTAAGTTTTGACTTGCTTGATCAAAGACAAAATAGTCATCACCCAATTGGCTGACATGAATCATGCCATCTACATACAAGTCTTTTAGCGTGACAAATAAACCAAATTCGGCAGTTGCACTGACCACACCCACAAATTCTTCACCAATATGCTGCTGCATATAGTGACATTTTAGCCATGAGGTCACAGAACGAGATGCTTCATCGGCACGACGTTCAGTAATAGAGAAGTGCTCACCTGCAGCATCTAGCGCAGCACCAGACAATGGATACTGTTTTGTGGTCAAACTGGCTTTAATGGCACGATGTAACAACAAGTCAGGATAACGACGAATTGGCGAAGTGAAGTGCGTATAAGCTTCATACGCCAAGCCAAAGTGACCGAGATTTTTCGCACCATAATAAGCTTGCATCATTGAACGTAACAACACCGCATGAATACTTGGAGCATCAATACGGTCTTTGGTCGCTTCAATTACAGCTTGATAATCTGCTTGAGTCGGTTGTTCAGGGAATTTCAAACCCAGTAATTTGACAAAATCACGGACTTTTTGAATACGGGAAAATTCAGGCGCTTCGTGTACACGGTACAACATTGGCACTTCATTTTTTAAGCAATATTCTGCTGCTGCGACATTGGCAAGCAACATACATTCTTCAATAAGTTTGTGTGCAACATTACGTGTGCGAGGTAAAATTTCTTTAATTCCACCCAACTCATCAAAAGTCATATATGTTTCAACAGTTTCGAACTCCATAGCATGACGTTCAGCACGTAAGCCTTTTAAAGTTTCATACAATTGATACAGCGTATTCAATGATTTGTGTACATCACGATTTTCTGGAACAGCAGTTGTGTCACCATCCAAATATTGTGCAACTTGGGTATAAGTTAAACGTGCTTTTGAATGCATGACTGATGGATAAAATTCAACTTTCGTCACTTTACCTGCACGGCTTAAATTCAAATCACAGACCATACATAAACGGTCAAGGTTTGGATTTAAAGAACACAAGCCATTTGAAAGTGCTTCAGGTAACATTGGTAAAACATAATGTGGGAAATATACAGAAGTCCCACGCTCCTGTGCTTCATTATCTAGTGGTTTACCCAAACGAACATAATGACTTACATCTGCAATTGCCACGACCACACGATAACCACCGCCTGCACGTTTTTCTGCAAATACAGCATCATCAAAGTCACGTGCATCTTCACCATCAATTGTCACTAATGGCAAATCACGTAAATCGACACGACCTTCACGGTCTTTCGCAGTTGGTTCTTTAAAGCTTTCTGCTTCTTTTACCACTTCATCTGGAAATTCGTATGGCAAGCCATATTCCAAAATCGTTTGTGGAATAATGATTTCAGTATCGGCTTTATCTGCCATTGACTGAATAATATGTCCAGTTGCCAATTCATCACGTGTTGGATAATCATCAATTTCTACACGTAATGCATCACCGACTTTGGCTTTGGCATGTTCAATCAATTCTTTTTCTAAGGTAATTGGTTGGTGTGCATTTGGATTGGCAGGTTGAACAAAGTATTCACCTTCAAATTCTGCAACTTTACCAATAAGCTGTTTTACACGACGCTGAGTAATCTCAGTAATATAGCCCCAAGCTTTACCTTTACGGTCTACAGAGGTTTGTTGAACTTTTACACGGTCGCCGTGAAAGACTTGGCGTAGCTCTCGCTCGGGTAATAAAAATTCGTCTTTTTTACCATCTAAGCTTGCAACACCTAAACCTTTAGAGTTGACATAAACTGTTGCATCTAAAGAAGGTTGATCTGCCATGAGCTGATATTTAAAACCGTCTTTCATGAGCTGACCATCACGAACCATCGCACTTAAACGGTGGCTTAGCGCTTCTATACTTTTTTGATCAACTATTTCAAACTGTTCCACTAAGTCCGTGTGTGACAGTGGTACTTTTTTTTGCTCAATGATTTCTAAGATGAGTGTACGACTTGGGATAGGATTGTCGTAACGTTCAGCTTCAGCTTTGGCTTCAGGATCGACCCAATTTTTCATGATGTATTTGGTTTCTAGTCAGAAGATAGGATTAGCATAAGACATACAGTGAAATACTGCACGTAATTGATTGCAATATTGTGTTTTAAAATTAGTTTTTAAAGAAATTATTTAACTTTTGCATGGTTTTGATCTTTTTGTAGCATAAAAAAACAACAAAATAATGGAAATCGTATAAAAAGTAATTAATTGATCAAAAAACTCGGTTTTTTTTAGGCTGATGGCTTGCCGAATGGGGTTTAAGTTTGTATTATGGCGGCTCGTTACGGTGAGATGGGTGAGTGGCTGAAACCACATCCCTGCTAAGGATGCATACGGGTAACTGTATCGAGGGTTCGAATCCCTCTCTCACCGCCAACGATTTACTTATGTCGCGCTCATAGCTCAGCTGGATAGAGCACTTGGCTACGAACTAAGGGGTCGGGAGTTCGAATCTCTCTGAGCGCACCAATTAAGTAAATCTAAAAGTAACGAAGTCAATTTATTGACATACAAGTATTGCGCTCATAGCTCAGCTGGATAGAGCACTTGGCTACGAACTAAGGGGTCGGGAGTTCGAATCTCTCTGAGCGCACCAACTTGCACTCATCGCAAGATGTAAAATTGGAAGAAGCCGCTTAATTGCGGTTTTTTTGTGTCTGAAATTTAAGGTGCTGTAAAAAAATAATTTAGAACAATATGATGTTCTATTTTCACCTTTTATCTTTTTTAAATTGTGAGTCGAAGAATATAGCAAAATCATTATTCTTGAATTAAAAGAATATTTTTCTAAATTTCTATACGTCTATTCTTGTCGCATTGCCACTTTCAATATCACTATTAATAAACTAAAAACTTTAATATAAGCCTAAGAATAGAAGCTCAGAAATAAGGATATGAAAAAATATACAGACGGTTATTACATTTATGAACATGCTGATTTTATTTGTCATTTCAACTTACAACAGTGTGATGGTTGTAATCGGACGCTGACAGGTTTTGTTTACGAACTGCAAATTCAAAGTCTGGAAAATGAAGCTGTGATTTTTTGTGCTGAATGTATGGAGCAACTAGAATGTGTAAGTGCTGAATAACATGGCATTTTATGGCAATTTCAAACCTAATCATTAAGCCAAGGTTATATAGGTTACTACGCACAGATTGGTTAGATGCAAGATTATAAAACTTAAACTGATTTTCCTGAGAATTGGATTTACCTTTGTGGTTTTATTAATAAATAAGTAGCATACCTTTGATTAGGCAAAATAAGGTCAATGCTACTGAAAATATGGTAATTTACACATAGCATATAAGCGTTCATCACAACTCACTTCAAAATTTTGATGTTCAGGGTAGTATTTCCAATAAAAAGTTTAGTTTCAGTTTTAAATGATTTAACGAAATATGGGGAATCTTGTGTGGAAAGGCTGATCTCTTTCCAGTCGGATTTGGTCAGAGTTGTATATTCTGATAAAGCTAAAAAAGTCATGTAATTTATACTGCAAATAAATATCAAAGGGAGGAGTAATCCACCAAGAATATTTTAAAAGGTGTTGTTTGGTTCTGCATTGATCGAGTGGTTGCTTATTTCGTTCGAATTAGCAACAGTATATCTAGTTGGTGATTAATTCATAAACATTCAATTCTTAAAAGCGTATAAAACACTTAACAAAAACGTGAAAAGGCGTATAATGCGTCCCATCAAGACGTCGCGCTCATAGCTCAGCTGGATAGAGCACTTGGCTACGAACTAAGGGGTCGGGAGTTCGAATCTCTCTGAGCGCACCAACTTTTTGATATCGAAAGATATAAAATTGAAAGAAACCGCTTAATTGCGGTTTTTTTGTGTCTGAAATAATAAAATTATTCAATATTTAGGTATTGTTGCCTATATTCAATCTATTTGATTTTTTGTGCAAAAAGGGCATTTATACCTACAGCAGGCAGCATTTCATGATAAGGCAAACTACGTGCGACTCTGAGTAAAAATGGTGCTTTTTCATCAATTTTTACTGTTGTGGTCATTTTTAATAAAGTGTCATTACCCTGCGGTAAAAACTGAATTTGTCCTTTTAAGTAACGTAAATCGCCGCCGTTGGCATAGAAGTTATTTTCAGTAGGTTTGGGATAACTGAAATGCATTTTAAAATCAAAAGGAATACTGATCACACCTAAGCCAACACTGACTTTAAATTCTGTATCTTGCCCTTGAGTATTAACGGGCATGGTTTTTATATTCTTAATTTGTTTCGGTAAGATTTCTTTATAGGATGTGGGTTGTATCCATTTCTGCATTTGCTGTGGTGCTGCATTGAAATATTGATAACTGGTGCTAAAGCGTAAAACTTCACGCCCATGGGTATAAGGCACAGTTGCAGGATTGAGCACAAAACTTACAGGTTGCTGTGAATTGGCACTGACCTGAACAATTTTATTGATTTGCGCTGTATTTAATTGTGGACTGGGTAATTGCCCTGCATTCAATGCAATTGTTTTTTTAGCAACATATTTATTTTTTAATGCTTCCATAATAAAAGCACTTGAACCGCTTGGAATGGCTAATTTAACCTCTGGAAAAGCATTTAATATTTTTTTGAGTAAAAAACCTTGTGGCTGATTTAAATCTCCCCATTGTGTCAGGGTAATTAAAGTTTTGTTCTCTCCAAGACGGAACCATTCGAATTTTCCTGCACCATAAGGAATTGGCCCTTCAATGATGATAGTCGAGATACTGTTGTGTCCAATTTGATGTTGCATCACCACATCTTCATTAAAATTTAAAACAGGAATAGGCGTTGGAATAGCAATCCGATATTTGAATTGGCTGATATTTCCAGATTGTTCTAAAATTTTTGCAGATTTTAATGTGGGAAAAAGTCCGACATATTGGTTGTAATTGGTTAATGTTTTAGCCACTTCTTGGCTACTCACGGGCACAACAATAGCGGCTGTGGAAAATTGAGCAATAGGTTGTGGATTGTTTTTTAAAGTTGGTAATGTGGTTTTTAGCGCAGGATGTGCATAAATCAGAATATTATCTTGTGCAATCGCCGCAACTTGTTGGGCGTTATTATCAAAAGGTTTGATTCCACTGGGAATATTATCTGACCAAGTCACTAATTTTGCAAAACTTAACGAACTTATACTACTGATTAAAACAAGACAAATTTGGGGGAGTAAACGGTTCATTATAATCCTTTATTTTTATTACTTTGATTCTTTTGAATCATTTTTAAAATGATGACACATATTAAAAAATATGTGTTCTGTAAAGCTAGGTGAAAATCCTCATTTAAGCAAACAATCTAGTGTAATATCTTGGTATCGTGAATAGGAATTGTGTTGAAGCAACTATGTCAGACAGCAAACCTGCATTATCTGCGCGTTATTACCTCAATTTAGAAGAATCACAAGATGGTTTTAAACTCGCAACTTTTGGTAAAAAACAAATTAGCCGATTTTTAACACCGTTGGTGAGTGTCGGGATTATCCTTTGGGGATTTTATCTGGGGATTAATGGTGTTGGCAAATACTATATCAGCTTAGGTTTATTTTTCCTTATTTTGCAAGCACTGATGCGTTATTGGTTTTTACCAATGATGTTTAAACGTCAATTCGTAAAATATCAATTTGGCAAAAGTGAACAGGGTATTGAATTATTTCAAGATTACCTAGCATTGTTCAGTAGCGGTCGTCCAAAACAAGTTTTTCATTATGCAGATGTGCAAAAGTTTGTAGAAGGAAAACTCACCTATATGATCGAATTAAAAAATCGTACAGTTGTGATCGTCCCGAAACGTGCATTTGAAAGTCCTACTGATCAAGCGATTTTTATTAATACTTTTAAAAAGTAAATCAGTAGTATCAGCCAAAAAGTTTTTAATAGTCATGAATAAGAAGGGAAAAATATGAGTGCGCGTCCATCTAAAATTATCTGTGTTGGTCGCAGCTATGCTGCACATATTGCCGAATTAGGGAATGCGACACCAGATCGCCCCGTCTTATTTATTAAGCCACCAAGCAGTCTGATTTCATTGCAAGAGGGTATTTCTTGGAATGAAAGTTGGGGCAATTGCCACCATGAATGTGAACTAACTTTACGAATAGACAAACCATTAAAAGCTGAAACCAATCCTGAAAAAGCACTTGAAGCCATTGGTGCTGTGACTTTAGGTTTGGATTTAACTTTGCGTGATCTGCAAGATGACTTAAAGAAAAAAGGTCAGCCTTGGGAACGTGCTAAAGCATTTGATGGTTCGTGCGTACTGGCAGATTGGGTCGATATTAGTGAAGTAAAAGCTTGGGATTCTGTGACTTTTGAATTTGCTGTGAATGATCAAGTTCGCCAAAAAGGTGATACCTCTTTATTAATTTTTGATATTGGTTATTTACTTGCAGATATTAGCCAAGTGTTCTCTTTAGAACCAGGTGATGTAGTGATGACTGGAACGCCAGCAGGTGTTGCAGCATTGGCTTCGGGTGATCAATTGAGCATGACTTTAAATGGTCAAAGCCAAGATTTTGTTTGGAAAACTTTTGTGAAGTAATCACTGAGCTTGATAAAAAGGCAGCTTCAATTTTGAGCTGCCTTTTTTTATTTAAAATTTTGCTCTTAATGTTAATTTTGCATTGCGAGGTTCACCGTAACGATTGGTGGTTTCAGAGATATATGAATAATATTTTTCATCAAAGATATTATTCATATTCAAAGCAATTGTCACCTGATCACTCAGTGGATAACTCGCCATTAAATTAACTAAAGCATATCCCTCTTGAGTTGCAGGCTTGACCCCATAACGCCCAACTTTCCATTCACTTTGATAATTCACTCCACCACCAATAGTCAGTTGATTGGGCAGTTTGTAGCTCGCAAATAATCGTGCAATATGCTCAGGTGTGGTTTCATTAAATACACGACCTTGGTTTTTAGGATCTTTTTTATATTCAGTTGTATTGTAGGTATAGCCTGCGATTAAATTTAAATTAGGCAAGATTTCACCTCTGAGTTCAGTCTCTATACCTTCACTGATCACCTTGCCTGAAGCCGTTTTGCAGTAGCTATTCGCACCATTTTCAGGGCATTGGTTGAGTGTTGAAAGATCATCAATACTGCGATTAATCTGGTTGGTTCTAAATGTAGCGAGTGAAGCGATCACTTGATCATCATTAAATCCACCCTTGATTCCCAGCTCGTAAACATTGCCTTGGATTGGATCAAGTAAGTTTCCATTTTTATCTTTAACATTTTGTACTACAAAACTATCTGTATAACTAGCATACGCCGTGACTACGTCATTGATATCGTAAGTTAGACCAAAATATGGTGTTAGAACATTGCTCTTTTTATATTGAGTATCTCTTGCTGTTTTTCTTAAACCATCGACATTGCTGGTATATTTTGAAGAATATTCATAATTACTTTGACGGATGCCTGCAATCACATTCAACGGATCTAATATATTCCATCTAGACGTAATATATAGCCCTGATTGTTTTGACTCTACATCCGATATTCCTCCATCTAAGCTATAGCGAGATTCACCCGATGGCAATTGAAAAGGTTTGTATGTCCATAAGTCTACTAGATATGGATTGTTGGGTTTGCCCTGAGCACTGTTCCATAATGAGCCATCAGCCAGCATATTATCAAAGCTAGTCCATTGCCCAGGTAGTTTACTATGCTGATAATTTGCACCAACCACCAATTCATGTTCACGACCAAATAAACTTAATTTCCCTTTGGTAAATAAATCGAAAGCATTGATATCTTGTTGATAGCGGTAAGCATATTTATTTACAGTTGCCTGAGGATGATCTTGTGTGGTATTTGCTGCAAGCGCTAAACTAGTAAAACGCATATCCATATCAATATTGGCATTGATATAAGCCGCTTTCATCATCCAATTTTCATTAAATTCATGGGTTAAATCGATAAAAGCTTGTGAATTTTTTTTGTCCCAAAAGTCACGATAATCGCATCCACAGTTTTCACGGTCTAATGCTAAATCTGAACCATCTGAAAAACGGGGTAATCCCCCAACAGGTACAGCATGTTCTTTTTGTTGAGAAAAACCGAGATTTAATAACGTTGATGGTGTGAGGTCCGCACTAATAATTCCGTAGAGTAAGTTTGTATCTCGCGTGACGGCTTTCATCCATGAGTCACTATCTTGATAGGCTGCGACGAATCTCCCACGAACCGAACCTTGCTGGTTCAATGGTCCTGAAAGGTCGACTTCTCCACGTAGTGTATTCCATGAACCGTAGCTTACACTGCCATTTGCTTGAAAATGTTCTGTAGGTTTCTTACGAATAAGATTGATTGCACCTGAAGGTTCACCAGAGCCTTGCATTAGACCTGAAGCACCACGTAGAACCTCTATACTTTCAATCATCGCCATATCAGGTTTAGATGCAGCGACATTAGACGCATTTAATGCAATACCATCGAATTGTAAAAGGTTGGAATTCCAGCCATCGCCTAAATTAAATCCTCGGATAGAAAAGTTTGTTCGTTCAGAGTTATCACCAGTTAAAACGATGCCTGTTGTATTGGTTAAGGCTTCACCTAAGTTATTGAAGCCCATATCTTCAATCTGTTTTCGGCTAATAGTCGTCACGGATTGTGGTGTTTTTTTCACATCAATATTCAGTTTTGTTGCAGTACTACTTTTCGTTTTGATATAGCCTTTATCGTCAGTTTGTTTTGCTTGAACTGCAATAGTTGGTAGTTGATTTATCGTTGTAGAACTTTCAATAGAGGCATTACTTTCAGCTGCGAAAGCCATTTGTGAAAGTATGCTTGTTATGGATATACACAGTATATTTTTAAATAGAAGAGGTGTTTTTTGAACTTGGATTTGCATAATCATTGCTCGTTTTTAATTGAGAATGATTATTGTTATTACTGGTGTAAAATCAAGATTTATTTTTAAAAACGATGAATAAATGAAATAGTATTGATAGATTGAATAATAGGAACTGATCCTAAATTTTATAAATAACGGTTGTGAAAAACGTAGTTGTCGTTTTATAAATACATTATTTATGAATAGATATAAGGGCTTAATTCAAAAATTATTTTAAAAATTGATTAGACTAGATTTTCAGCTAAGCTTTAACCATATAGATAAACGCAGAAGTATGATCCACTTTGATAACCTATCTATTCGTCCAACTCAGCTAGATAAGTTGGACGAATAAGGTCATTTGCAATTTATTTTCAATACCATTTATTCACACTATTTATCATCCAAAATAAATGACAGTGGCATAGACAGTTTTGCCGCTAGATATTCATCAGATTCGATGAGCGCAGGGGCAATTCTCTGCATCCAAACATCATCTTCATGGACATTTTTTACATCTTCACGGTTTGGGAGTGTATAAGGCAAGGCTTTATAAAAAGACCAAAAATCAACAGTATCTAAATTTCGTGCTAAGACATATTCATCATTAATTGTGCGTTTAACCAGATTCTGTTTTTCTAGTAAAAGCACATAAGAAGGCCAACGTCCAATTTCACCACGACCTAAAATATCAAGGGCTTCTGTATCTGTAACGGTTTGTCCCGTTTGTTGTCTTTTATAGAATAATTCTAAAATATCGAGCAGCATTAGAACTGGATGGCGGGTTTGTACTTTGCCTGCGTGAAAAGCTGTAAGTGCATAGCTGACTTCAACCCCTAAAAGGACAATATTCCAAGACAGAAAAATCCACAAAAGGAAAATTGGAACAACCGCAAATGCACCATAAACAATGGTATAGCTGGTAAAATGCGTCATAACAAAGCCAAATAGATTTTTTAATAATTCAAAAATAATGGCACTGAAAAGACCTGCAATAGCAGCAGCTTGCATAGGTACTGAACGATTTGGAATTGTCCAATAAAGGATAAAAAAACCAAGGACAGTGAGGGTAAAAGAAATTAACCAAAAGACAAAAGCACCATTAACTTCATAACTGCCAGTGAAGTTACTCAGGACATTCATAGACGCTAAGGTCGATGAGATAACAAAAGCGCTACCGAGTAAAATTGGCCCTAAAGAAATGATCGTCCAGTAACGCATAAATCCGACAATACCGTTACGGGTTTCTTTAACTCGCCAAATTCGATTAAATACAGTTTCAATACTGGTAAGCATCATGACTGTAGTAATGAATAGAAATAGCACACCAATGATGGTGAGATTGCTTGAATTGTCGGTAAAAACGTTAAAGGCTTTATCAAAAGCAATACTGGTTTTGGGTAGGAAATTACTGTAAATCATTTGTTGCAATTGTTGGCGAGCAGGTTCTAATGCTTTGATTGATGAGATAATAACAAGAAAAACAGTCAGCATTGGAACAACAGCAAACAATGTGGTGTAAGTGAGTGAACCTGCTTGTTCACGACATCGATCTGCTTCAAAGCGTCCAATGACGAACAATATAAATTGAAACCAAGTTTTGTTATAGAAAGGAAGTTTTTTTAATAATTCAATCATATATGAACATTCTCAATTTGTTTTCATCATCAATATTTGCCTTTACACACTAAGCTTAACCAAAAGTGATGGAAAATACCGTATAGTTTTCTTTTAATTTTGACTTATTCGTATTATGCAACCCTATGTTTTAGTTTTGTATTACAGTAAATATGGCTCAACCAAAGAGATGGCACACTTAATTGCCAATGGTGTGGAAGCCGCAGATGTTGCAGTAAAAATTCGTACTGTCCCGAATCTTGCAACGGTGGTGACTGAAGCACAAGCCAGTATTCCAGAAGATGGCGATATTTATTGTACTTTGGATGATTTACAAAATTGTGCAGGTTTGGCTCTTGGCTCGCCGACTCGTTTTGGCAACATGGCATCGGAAATGAAGTATTTTTGGGATCAAACCACAAGTCTTTGGTTAAATGGCGCATTACATAACAAGCCTGCTTGTGTATTTACCAGTTCAGGTTCAATGCATGGTGGTCAGGAAAGTACGTTATTAACCATGTTACCGCCATTATTTCATCACGGTATGATGATGATGGGACTGACCAATGCCAACCCTGCATTATCCAATACTAAATCTGGCGGTACGCCGTATGGTGCAAGTCATGTCAGTGGTCCACTCCATGATCTAGGCTTAAGCCAAGATGAAAAAATATTATGCGAAGAGCAGGGTAAACGTCTAGGCGATATCGTTAAAAAACTAGGTGCTTAAAAAACCAAGGGCTTAAAATATGAGGCTTTAATTCTAACTTTTTTCATTGATCAAAATAGAGTTAAAGTCTTTTATGTCAGATAGATTGAATCATTTTAAAAATTATTTTAAAGATATAAATTTAGACTGTGTGGAATCGATTATTAGAGAATAAGCATTCAATTGATCATAAAGAATAATAAAAAGGGTTCTTCCTGAGTCTTACTTTATGAAAGGTAGCGCAGAAAAATCCCGTATGAGTCATGTGATTATTATTTTGTATTAAAGCGATGTTTGCATTTTTGACATTGATAATCAAAGAAAATATTTTGATCTACAATCAAACCTGCTTTTTTCCCAAAGCGATTTCCGAGAAAACCACCTGTAATTCCGACACTAATTGCCCCTACAAAAGTTCCTATCGTTCCACCGACAATAACGCCTAAAGGGCCTGCAACGGTTCCAATCGCAGCACCCACAGAAGCACCTGTTGCTGCGCCACCGACTGTACCTGCTGCTGCACCTGCAGAAGTCAGTAATACGCTGCCTGTTTTTCCAAGCAATTGTTCATGGTCACGTCTTTTTAATTCAGTTGAACCACACTTTGGACAGCTTACGGTTTTTTCATCAGTCATTGATTTTTACTCATACCAGATAAAGTCCATTTATTCTTCATCAAGTTATTGGTGATAGGTCTGTTATTTTTACATCATTGAAATCAGCATGTAAAAAAGATGACATTTGTTTAATTTTAACTGAATACCTAAACAAGTCTTTATCTTTTATGTGAATATCAATGTTTAACCAAACATGATTTATCCATTATTTTTGCTTAAGGCGCATTAAACTTTCTTGGCTTACGCTACAAACCAGCTGGCCATTTTGCCATAAACGACCATAATTCATACCTCGCGATTGACTGGTGATGGTGGAGTTCATGTCATAGAGTAACCAATCATCGACTCTGAAATGATGATGAAAATGCAGGCTATGATCTAAACTTGCGCTGCGTACGCTCCCATTGGCATAGCTAACCCCATGTGGTCTAAGTGATGTTGTGAGCAAGTTGTAGTCTGAATAATACGCAATAATTGCCTGATGCATCATGGCAGTGTCTAATTCTTCTGGAATTTTCTCAAAAGTCTGTACATATTCTGCATAAATTGCTTCACTTTTTTCAGGTTTGTAAGGGTGAAACGGTAGAACGGGGTGCATTCTTAAACTAAATTGCTGCATCACCAATGTGTGTAGGAATACGGGAATATCATTTTTAATTTTTTCTTTAAGTTGTTGTTCTGATAATAATGTTTCAGGTGCAGGATAGTGCGGCTCTACGGTTTGATATTCCAAACCTTGTTCCGGTATTGCAAAAGACAACATTGCAGAAAAAATCACATCGCCCTCTTGTATGGCATGGACTTGGCGGGTTGCAAAGCTTTTGCCATCACGTAGATTTTCAACTTGATATAAAATTGGTAAATCGGTACGTCCACTACGAATAAAATAAGCATGCATGGAGTGTACAGGGCGATCTGTAGTTTTTGATGCTGCAATTAATGCTTGCCCAAGAAGTTGCCCGCCAAAAAGATGTGTTCCGAAAAGGTGGGTGCATTGACCTTGAAATAAGTATTTATCTATTTGTTGTACATTGAGTAAATCAGCAAGTTCTTTGGTGATTGATCCCATTCTACTTTTACCTGAAATAATTTTTGTTCAAGCCAATATAGTGGAAAAATATAGTGAAATGAATGGTTAAAAAGATGATTCTTTTTTCAAAAAGTATAAAAAAGAGCGCTTAGTGCGCTCAATTTTATGCAAAAACTCGATATAAAAGAAAATTATTCTTTTACAAAAGTCACTGCGCCATTTGCCAATGATTCAACACGCGCCAATGATTCAACACGGTAACCTTTTTCAAGCAATAGATCGCGACCAGGTTGGAATGATTTTTCAATCACAATACCAATCCCAACAACTTGAGCTTCTGCTTGATGAATTAAATCTGCTAATCCTAAAGCTGCTTGACCATTTGCCAAGAAATCATCAATCACCAAAGCTTTATCATCTTTGCTGATGTGCTTTTTAGAAATGGCAATCGTGCTTTCAATTTGCTTGGTAAACGAGAATACTTTTGAACGGTATAAATCATCTTTTAACGTTAAAGACTGATATTTACGTGCAAAAATAACAGGCACACCCAGTTCTAAACCTGCCATGACTGCTGGAGCAATACCAGATGCTTCAATGGTAATGATTTTGGTAATGCCTGTATCTTTAAAAAGACGGGCAAACTCTTGACCAATGAGTTGCATCATCACAGGGTCAATTTGGTGGTTTAGAAAAGAATCGACTTTCAGAACTTCATCAGATAGAACGATACCTTCAGCTAAGATTTTCTGTTCTAGTGCGTACACGGGGAGAATCCTCTAGAGGCAAAGTGCTTTTTAAGCAAAGGCGTATTTTAAAAAGCACTAAAAAAAAAGCAAGCTGAAATTGACTAAAAGTTGAAATTTTGCTTAATTTTTGTAAGCAGTCAAGGTTAAGTTATAAGAAGCCTTGCCATCGTCATGCGACATTTTGACAGGCAGATAGTCTAATTGTGGTGCTAACCAGAATGTTGAGCTCTTCGAACTATTATCATGAGATAAGACCACTTTAATAGT
This sequence comes from Acinetobacter psychrotolerans, assembly GCF_048552595.1. NCBI lineage: Bacteria > Pseudomonadati > Pseudomonadota > Gammaproteobacteria > Moraxellales > Moraxellaceae > Acinetobacter > Acinetobacter psychrotolerans. The sequence continues at coordinate 349,688 of NZ_JBIMDK010000001.1, forward strand.
ATTGTATGTTCCAAAAGCAGTTTTCACCGATTCAGAGCCCTTTTTGACAAATTGGCGGACATCTAAGCCTTTTGCATCTGCAATTAAATAGCTTGATTTAAGTCCTGAACCTTTTAAATCTTCACGAACTTGTAATTCTGCATTCAGTTCATCTAAAGCACCTGCTTTCCAAGCAAATGAACGTGCTTGATCTTTTTTCTTGGTATTAATGGTTTTAGTGCTTGGATTAAAATTAATGGTCATGGTGTCATTGTGAACCAGTATCTTACTGTTACGACTAAAATTATTTGAAATTATTTGACCATTGGCGAAACTGAAACGACTGGTTTCAGTCGCAGAAGCGATTGCTGCTGCTTTTGCTGCAAAAACATAAGTCCAGTTATTACCACTTTTACTTAAAGTACGCGTTGCTGTACCTAAATTTTTCCCATTATAAGCAAATTGATAACTGGCTTGGAAAGGGCTCATGGCAACGGCATTGCTAGAAATAGCGGACAATAAAATTGCACTTGAAAGCGCTGTTGTAATACTGAAGGTTTTAAGTAATGTATTCGCCATAATTAAATGTCCTATGCATTTAAATGTTTCATTTATATATTGTCTCTATTATGCGACCCAATTGAGTAGAAAATAGCAAAATTTTCACTCGAACTGTGAATTTATGTATACATTTTGAATGTGGGGTTTTGAAAATAAAGTCTTACTTTTTCTGCTTAATCGGCGTGACTTCATCTTCAACATAATCATCCTGATATTCATCTGCATCATCATTCCAATCATCTAAAGGATCTTCACGGAATTTACTGAATAATGCGATTAGATTTACATTTCCAATCACGACTAATTCAGCTTCGCGTAATTCTGCATGGTTAATATGCACTTTATTTAATGTTTCCATAATCGAGCGTTTATTGCCTAGCCAACGATTTAAATCTAAATGTAATAAATCATCTTTAACCGTCACGACCTTAAATTTTTCTAGAATCATGCCCAATGGGTCTTTATTTAATACTTTGTGATAAAAGAAAAGTGCAAAATTTACGCCTATTTTATATAACGTACTGGGATAGGTGGCTTCGATCACTTGTGTATTGCTAATCTGTTCAAAGACAATTAATTGCATGTCTTTATTCATTTCCATTTGAACCAACTTTAAGTCCACAGAAAGCACGAAATGCATACCTTTGACATTAAGCGTGGCATAAAGTCTTAACCAGTCATCATGTAGGTCTGCATTTAGATTTTCTAGAATGGTGACATTATCGGTGACATAACGCTGAAAAGTCGCATTTAAAAAGACTTGCGATACGGGAAATTCTCGTTCTTCTTCTATAAAACCTTCCGCTTTTTGGTATACTTGTCGAATTCGTTTAGCAATGTTAGAAAGCAGCGTCGGCATAAGTATTGTCCCAAATCATCATCATTTCAAGGCGATAAACGTGTCGATTATTTAAAATAATCAAGTCTAACGATTGCAGTTTAACAAAAAACATTGCACCATTTTTAGCGGTTTGAAATTACGTTATATCTTTCATTAAGTCTGTCACATAAAATGTGGCTAATGTAAGAATAAACTTAATTTAAATAAATTTAAATTTGGCGATTGGGGAATTTTGTCGGATTAGTGTCATGATGAAAAAATTATTTGCCAATACACAGCAGTCTGATTATTGGTGGCAAGATCTATTGTTTATTGGGGCGGTTTCGACGGCAGTTATTTTACATGTCATCGTATTATCGTTGCAATTTGCTATGCCACAAGAAAGTGATGCAGCGATTAAAGAGATTGCAATTAGTATCCGCCCGAGTGAAGAAAAAGTCAAAGATGCCGATTTTTTAGCGCAAGCAGACCAGCAAGGCTCAGGTACATTTCGAAAAGAACACCGTATGTCGAGTGACATGCCTGCTCAATCTGAAAATCAAAGTGTCGGCGATCAACAGCTGCAATCTTTGGAACAAATTCAGCAAAAACGTGAATTAAACTTTGAAGAAAAAGTATTAATGACGGTTTTAAGTTGGCAGAAACAAGCAGAACAGAACGATCGCAAAAAGGCAATGGATGAGTTGCAGAGCCAATTACAAGCCAAGGCTGCAATGGTTGCTAGTTTGGAAGCTCAATATTTACAAAAGCAGCAAAATTTTAGTAAGCAACAAAAAATTAAAACGCTAGATGGTATTCAAGCCAAGCAAGATGCGTCTGCAGGTTATTTGGATAAATTCCGTGAAAAAGTTGAAATGTACGGAAACCGTTACTACCCAGACCTTGCGAAGCAACAGCGTCTGACCGGTGAAGTGCGTTTAATGGTGATTTTAAATAATGAGGGTGGTATTCGAGCGATTCGTTTGATCGAAGGTTCGGGACATCCTATTTTAGATGAAGCGGCAAAAAATTCTGTGCGTAAAGGTGCGCCTTTTGGACGCTTTGATTCTAATATGAAAGATATTTCTGAGTTACGCATTATTCGTACTTGGCGTTTTGATCCTGCGGAATCTGAGTTTGAAGTGCGTTGAAAAAATGAATCACTTAAACTAACAGTTGTCTGAGCAACCTTTCTATTTTTGAATCATCCATGCTATTAAAAATAGAAAGATAAATGGAACTGGATTGACCAGTTAAGTTTGATATTGCTCAACTAAGGCAATGCCTTGAGGAAATTTCATTAATTGAGCTAAGTCATAAGGACTTTTCGCTGTCTTATTTTTACTTTGTGAATTGGCACAATTTTCAAGAAATAATTTGACTAAATCATAGTGACCTTGCGCATTATAAATTGCTGTCCATAAAGAAATATTTCCAGTGTGATCCGCCAGATTAAGATCGGCGCCTCGTTCAATCATCGCTTGTGCAATTTTAAAATCATTTTTATAAACAGCTAAAAATGTAGAGCGGTTTGTCCTTTATTATTTTGTAAATTTACATCAATACCCAATTGAATCAGTTCTAAACAATTTTATCTTGTTTGTGTTGTAAGGCATACATGAGTAAAGACGATCCATTATCTTGAAGATTGATATTTTTAGGGTTTAATTGTGCTAAAAGTTCATCACTTTCGCCATGTAAAATATGTTGAAATAATTGCGTCATTCTCAGCATCCTTTATCGTTATTATATGAATATTAATACATTATTTTGAGTGGTTTTTATAATCTCACAAATCTATACACTAAAATATTTGTACCATTTTTCTTTGCCTATGGCTTGTGCAGCTTGATGTGCTGCATCTTTATGCCAAGCTTGAATATCTTCAAGTGAATTCCAAGTTATTCTTTTTTTTATTTAGAATACAATTCCTCGTGAAGCAGTATTTCTTACATTCAAAAGGTAGAGTTCATCATCTATAAAAGTTGATGAACTCGGAAAATTTAATCTTCTTTGATGGTGTATGGATTTTCAAAACTGAGTTTTTTCAGAATTTTAATTTCTATTGTTTCCATTTCCTCAGCATCTTCTTCTGAAGTTTCATGGTCATAACCCATTAAATGCAACGTGCCATGAACAAGCATGTGAGTGAAATGCTCAATCGGTGTTTTTTGCTGATCAATGGCTTCTTGTAAGACAACAGGAATAGCAATGACTAAATCGCCAATGGGGAATGTATCTAAAACCTGTGCCATCTCATCGGGTAAATCACTCGGAAAAGACAAAACATTGGTTGGTTTATCTTTACCCCGATATTCCAGATTCAGCTTGTGGCTTTCATCATTATCTACACAAGCAATGCCGACTTCACAATCACTCTGTGTATCAATATAACGTAAAGTCGTTTCGATGACTTTCTTTAAATAAGCACGTTTGAGCACCAATTCAGGTGCTTCAAACGATTGTTGTAACGATAGGCTAAGTTTCAAAAACAGTCCTTAAACATTGTCCTGACGTGTTGCGGTCTGCTCATTGTGTTGAGCATCTGCAGCAGAATCATTTGCATAAATAAGTGCTTCTTGACGGGCTTTACGTTCTGCACGTCCTTCATCACTCAAACGTTGTTGTGTATTGTCCCATCCTTCATAAGCTTCGACAATTTTTTGTACTAGCTGATGACGTACCACATCACGGGAATGGAAGCGGGTAATATGAATTTCTTTGATATTTTCAATAACACGGAGACAGTGTGATAAGCCTGATTGTTGTCCACGTGGTAAATCGACCTGTGTGATATCACCTGTGATTACCGCTCGTGAACCGAAGCCCAAGCGAGTGAGGAACATTTTCATCTGCTCAGGTGTGGTGTTCTGTGCTTCATCTAAAATGACGAAAGAATGATTGAGGGTACGCCCACGCATATAGGCGAGGGGTGCAACTTCAATCACTTGGCGTTCAATCAATTTGGCGACTTTTTCAAAGCCCAGCATTTCATACAAGGCATCATAAAGAGGGCGTAAATAAGGGTCAATTTTTTGGCTTAAATCACCGGGTAAAAAACCGAGTTTTTCACCTGCTTCTACCGCAGGGCGTACCAATAAAATTCGTTGAATTTCATTGCGTTCTAACAAATCTACGGCAGCAGCCACAGCCAGATATGTTTTACCTGTACCTGCGGGGCCAACACCAAAAGAAATATCACTGTGAAGAATGCGTTGAACGTAGCGTTTTTGGTTGGCGCCACGTGGGTTAATGCGACCTTTACGAGTTTGCAACCAGACTTCATCTAAGCCCGTATCTTCATGATCAGAAAGGTCATCTTGTAATTCACGGTCAGTTTGGCTGCCCTGAATCATCAGGTGGATGGTATCTGCGCTAATTTGTTGTGTAATTTCAGCTTCTTCGTGTAAACGTTGAAGTAGAATTTCTGCTCTCTCTACAGCTTCTATGTCTCCATCGACATAAAAGCTGTCACCACGGTGGGCAATGTTGACTTCTAATCGTTGTTCAATTTGTTTCAGATGACCGTTATAAGCACCGAGCATGCTCTTTAAACGTTCAACTGAAATGCCTGGGAAGGCTACTGTACGTCGAATCGCTGTAGTCAAGAGATATCCTTTTTAATGAAAGTCTATACCCTTACATTACGCCACGTCAGGCTCAAGATTCAAGAGTTCGCCATAAACTAAATTTAAGGTCTTAATCTCTGTAATCTCAATCTCTGCAAAGCGTCCAACCCAATCTGCATTTCCAATAAATGTTACTAAACGTGTATTGTCTGCTGTGCCGACCAATACATTTGGATCTTTATTGGAAACATTTTCGACCAAGACGCGTTGGATGGTACCTAACATCGCATCAGTTTTTTTGATACTTGATTGTTTAATCCAGTTTTGGACTTTGGCTAAACGCTGTTTCTTTACTTCTTCTGATGTGTCATCGGCTAATTCAGAAGCAGGTGTACCTGGACGCTTTGAATAGACAAAACTATACGAATGGTCAAAATCTAAATCTTGGATAAATTGATATGTTTCTTCAAAGTGGGCATCGGTTTCACCAGGGAAGCCAATAATAAAGTCTGAAGATAAATGCATATCTGGGCGAACTTTACGTAATTTTTTAATTTTTTCGATATAGACATCAATAGTATGGTTACGTTTCATACCTTTTAAAACATCATTCGAACCACTTTGTACTGGTAAATGGAGATGAGACACCATTTGTGGTAAATCATGGTAGCACTGAATTAAATCATCATTAAACTCAAGCGGATGTGAAGTTGTATAGCGTATACGACCAATTCCCGAAATTTCTACAACCAAGCGTAGTAAGTCTGCAAAAGTACAGATTTCACCTTCAAAAGTTTCACCACGGTAGCCATTCACGTTCTGACCAAGCAGATTGATTTCACGAACGCCTTTTTCTGCCAAGCCTGCAATTTCTGCAAGGACATCATCCAATGGACGAGAAACTTCTTCGCCACGGGTATACGGAACGACGCAGAATGAGCAGTATTTTGAACAGCCTTCCATAATCGAAACAAAAGCTTTATAGCCTTCGACACGTGGTTCAGGTAAAAAGTCGAATTTCTCAATATCTGGGAATGAAATATCCACCAGTTTGATTTTATCTTTTTTTGGTTTTTCAATTTGATCAGCATGTTGATCGAGCATTTGTGGCAAACGGTGCAAAGTCTGTGGGCCAAAGACCATATCGACATAAGGTGCACGTTTTTGAATATTGTCACCTTCTTGAGATGCAACACAACCACCTACACCGATCACAAGATCAGGATTTTTTTCTTTTAGCTTGCGCCAGCGACCTAATTCAGAAAACACTTTTTCTTGTGCTTTTTCACGAATCGAGCAGGTATTCATCAGTAAAATATCTGCATCATTTGGGTCGGTTGTTAAAATGTAACCGTGTGAGTCGCCTAAAAGATCTGCCATGCGATGACTGTCATACTCATTCATCTGACACCCTTGCGTTTCGATATACAGTTTTTTCACTGTATCGTCGGCTGGGGTGTGCTGTGGCTGGAGAACAGTGTTTTCTGAGGCAGCTTTGGCACCATTTGGGATGAAGGTTTGAACCGTCATGGAGGCGTTTATCCTATAAATAAAACGATAAGGGAATTCTAAATTTTCTGGGTCTATTTTAACAGACACAACAAAAGCCCAATATTTTACAGTATTTACTCACAAAGACATATTGTTTATGCGTAGTATTTTAAATTGAAAAATATGTGCAAATTGTGAAGGGTATTATTGGCTATGAATCATAAGGTTACATAACACAACAGTAGAAATGGATTAGAATATTTAAACTAAACACAAATAAGTGCATCAGCTAGTTATAGGCTAGTCATTCAGGTTGAGAGAAAAGCCGTGTTAAAGCAACAATTTAAACAGAACAAATTTAAAATTTATCTTTTAGGGATGATGGCATGCACAACTTTGCAAATCTCACACGCAACGGAAGCGCAATTTAATGATGCATTGCGTTATGCCAATAGTCCAAGTGCTTTAGAGCAATTTCGCGAAAGCATGCAGAATGATGCCTTGGGTTATTATCCAGATTATTGGATATTAAATTCCAATTTGGCATTTCAGCCTGCTGCTAATATTGTCAATTTTGCAAAACGCTATCCACAATCTGCAATGGCGGAAAAGTTGGCAGCGGATTATGTAGAAGAAAAAGTAAAACAAGCAGATTATAGTGCTGCTCAACCTGTATTGGCTTATGTGACCAATGCAGATCAAGCTGAAAATTGTGCTGTGGCGCAAGTCCGTGCGAAAATGGGTGATTCTTTAGTTTTTGCAGAATTTAAAGATGTTTGGCTCACAACGAGTTCGCAGCCCGAGTCTTGCAATGGTTTAGGACGTTTAATGTTGTCTAGCCCACTTATGACTGCACAAGATCGTCAACAACGTTTATATGCACAATTAAGAGCAGGGCAATCGGGCCAAGCTATTGCGACTGCACAATCGATTGGGATTAATTTGTCACTGGCTCAACTGAATCAAATTCAAGCGAATCCTTTGAATTATTTATGGTCAGCACCTAAAACGAGCACTGCGGATTATGCCTATGTGGTTTATGCCTTGGGACGTGCTGCAGATACAGACCTTACTTCGGCTTTACAGTCCGTACCGAAGCTTGTTCAAGATGTACCAGCCGATGTGCAAAAATATATTTATCGTACAGTCGGATATATTGGCGGTACTACGATTATGAAGAATAATTTTAATCGTGAAGTGCTACAGAATTTTGATGCAAGTTATGGTCTACCATTTAGTGCTGAAGAATCTGAAGTATATGCACGACAAGCGATTCGATTCGGTGCTTGGGAAAGCGTGATTCGTGCTATAGATAGTATGAGTGTGACGCAAAAACAAGAAGATCGTTGGCAATATTGGTTAGCACGTGCTTCAGAGCAACGTGGCGATAATTCATCTAAAAAATCTGCACAGGACATTTATAAGCGTTTGGCAATGTCTGGTGATGATTATCACAACCTGCTCGCCAAAGATCGTATTGGTCAGCGTTATAACGATGCATCTGCACAAGAACAACCGACGACAAGTGATGTTCAACGCCTGAATCAAGATATCCATTTCCGTCGTGCGTTTGCATTGCGTGATATTAATGCACCTGCAACATATATTAATAGAGAATGGAACTGGGCAGTACGTCAGGCATATTTAAAACATGACGATGGCTTATTACTTGCTGCGGCAAAGCGTGCGACAGATATGGGTTGGTATGATCGTGCCATTTATGCGGCTGACCGTACCGAGAAAAAACATAACTATGCCTATCGTTTTGCCACACCACATCAGTCTTTAGTGGTCAGCCATAGTCGAAATGCAGGTATAGACCCAGCTTGGGCATATGGCTTGATGCGTCAAGAAAGTCGTTTTGTTACTGCTGCTCGCTCGCATGTGGGTGCAGGCGGTTTAATGCAAATTATGCCAGGAACTGCAAAACTAGTGGCACGACAAATGGGTGAGACTTATAATCCAGCTGCGTTAAGTGATGCAAATACCAATATTCGTTATGGCACATTTTATTTGTCTATGATTCAAGGGCAATTAAGCAGTAATCCAGTATTGGCAACAGCGGGTTATAATGCAGGGCCAAATCGTGCTAAGCGTTGGCAGCCCGATTATCAAAACCTTTCAGCAGATCAGTATACGGAATCTATTCCGTTGAATGAAACGCGTGACTATGTCAAAAATGTCATGACCAATGCAGCACATTATGGAATTTTATTAGGACAAGGACCTCAAGCAATTGAAAGTCGTATGCCTGTTATTCCAACACGTGCTGCGCAATAGCGTGTTAACTCGAACTTGTATGGAACTTTATTGGTAAATCCATGATTTTCAAAATTTTGCGGAAGTTAAAGAAACAAATACTGACATGGACTTTGTGCTGTGCAGGATTTTTTCTATTTAATTCTTCGCTCATGGCTGCTCCGCAAGGACTACAAGGTTATGTCATGCAAGTTCAATTAACGCCTGCAATCTGTGCATTAGATGTAACGAAACAAAAGCAACGAAAATGCTTAGAAGGATATTCATTGAATATCACAGGTTTGCTGCCCGAAACAACGCAATCAAACTGTAATACCAATTCATCAGCGAACTTGTCACCTATACAATCAAAAGTGGTTGCAAGAGTGATGCCTGAAGAAAATGCAAGGATTCAATTATGGCAAAGTGTTGGTGGTTGCGTGCCAATGAATGCAAGCCAATATTTTAGAACCGTGATTAATTTAGCCGATAAATTGAAAGTTCCTGCTAATTTAACCAGTGCAGAAAATCAAAATGTACAACATACTGTTCTAAAAGCACAATTTGTAAAGTTAAACCCTGGAATGAGCAGTAATAGTATCCGCTTTACCTGTCAAAGCTCTCGAACAAATCCTGTGCTGACAGAAATTCAAGTGTGTTATACGGTGAATGGTCAGTACAAGCAGTGTTCAAGTCGTATCGTTTCAAATTGTCCAAGTACATTTTCGATTAAAGGGACTTACTGATTTTTTGAACGGTTCTATTTATATTTCCTATCATACTTTTGTTGAAATACGTTCTCTTTTACATGCAACTGTCAAAGGATTGGAGTACAATCTTTGGCGTTTATGATTATTAGATTAAATGGACTAACTATTTAATCGCATTGAATATCCTCAATTGGAGATAATTAGATGAAGCAAGCCGTTCGTGTTGCCGTTACAGGCGCTGCAGGTCAAATTGGTTATAGCTTACTTTTCCGTATCGCAAGCGGCGAAATGTTAGGTAAAGATCAACCAGTTATTTTGCAATTGTTAGAAGTTCCTTTTGAGAAAGCTCAAGCTGCGCTTAAAGGCGTAATGATGGAACTAGATGACTGTGCTTTCCCATTATTGGCAGGCATGATCGGTACTGATGATCCTAAAGTTGCATTTAAAGATGCTGACTATGCGTTATTGGTTGGTTCACGTCCACGTGGTCCAGGTATGGAACGTGCTGACTTATTAAAAGTAAACGGTGAAATCTTCATCGGTCAAGGTCAAGCATTAAACGAAGTTGCTAGCCGTGACGTTAAAGTTCTTGTTGTAGGTAACCCTGCAAATACAAATGCTTATATCGCAATGAAATCTGCTCCAGATCTTCCAGCGAAAAACTTCACCGCAATGTTGCGTCTAGACCACAACCGTGCGTTGACTCAAATTGCTCAAAAAGCTGGTGTTGCTGTTGCTGACATCAAACACCTTACAGTTTGGGGTAACCACTCTCCAACAATGTATGCTGACTACCGTTTTGCAACTGTAAATGGCGAAAACTTAAAAGACAAAATCAACGATGCGGACTGGAATGCAAACACATTCCTTCCTACCGTTGGTAAACGTGGTGCTGCGATCATCGAAGCACGTGGTTTGTCTTCTGCTGCTTCTGCTGCAAATGCTGCAATCGACCACATGCGTGATTGGGCTCTTGGTACAAACGGCGAATGGGTAACGATGGGTATTCCTTCTGACGGTTCTTATGGTATTCCAGAAGGCGTTATGTACGGTGTTCCAGTAACATGTGCAAACGGTGAATACACACGTGTTGAAGGCTTAGAAATTGATGCATTCAGCCGTGAGCGTATGGACAATACTCTTCAAGAACTTGAAGATGAGCGTGCAGCAATTGCTGATATGCTTAAATAATAAAAATATAATCTTTTAAGATTTTTTATCTTTTTAGATTAGATTGAAAAGCACTCCTAATTTGGGGTGCTTTTTTATTTGATGAGGGTTTTAAAAACGAAAAAAATAAAAAACAAACAAAATAATAACACGCTGTAAAGTCTTGGTAATTGTAACCGATTGAATTTCGGACTACCGTTAAAAGAACCATTTAGGCTTGGGGGAGAAAGATATGTTTGATCAACAACCGAACTTAGAACTCTTTTTTGATCAGTTGGGATTGGATTCCACTCCTGAAGCGATTGATCAGTTTATTGAAACCCATCAATTAACCATGGATATTCCCTTACATAAAGCGGACTTTTGGAGTAAATCCCAACAGGATTTTATTCTGAGTCATTGGAAAAAAGATGATGATTGGGCGATGGTGGTCGATATTTTGAATGAGCAATTACATACAGAACATAAGCTTTCAGGGTCGTGTAATCTTTGAACACAAATTGAAACAACAAACCTAGTTTTATGACTAGGTTTTTTTGACAATATCTTATAAGTTAATTGAATAATAAATGACAGATTCCTTGATAAGGAGGGCGAGATGCTCAATCAACATAAACCATCCTTAGAATTACTTTTTGCTCAGCTCGGTCTGGCCAATAGTCCTGCGGCGATTGAGTTATATATACGTACACATCAATTGTCTGCGAATCAAAATTTACATGACGCAGCATTTTGGAATAAGTCTCAACGAGATTTCTTAATTAGTCATTTGGTTCAAGATGATGATTGGGCAATTTGGGTTGATGAACTTAACCAACAATTACATATGGATGCATACAAAATGCAGGTAGTTTAAGCGTTTCACTTTTCCCTAGAGCAACAAAAAAGATGGTTATTTTTATCAATAACCATCTTTTCTTTTTTATAAGATATGATTCTTGGGAGGAATAATTCTCATAGATGATACGCTTGAATCAATGCAATTTATTTTGCACTAACTGCGAAAACCATGTTTCTTTGCGGATGATGCGGAAAGAAGAATGCTCTTGTAGTAAAGCCAAATCAAACTCAGTGGTTTTTACATATTTATTTAACCAATGACGAGTCAGCGCAAGATCATTTTTACTTACAGATGCATAAGCTAACATGAAATAAATATCACCATTTTCATGTTGTGTTAATGGTTGTAAAATCTGTTTGGTAATCAAAGCATAACGTGTTTCTTTGGTGATCTCAAAAAAGATCATATAGGCTTTTGCTAAATGTAAAGACAGCTTTATATATAAAGACATTGGCATTTCTGCATATTCAATACGTGCGGTTTCAAGCAAAACTATTGCTTCTTGCAGGAAGTGAGTTTGTTCTTGTTTTGAATGACTACACATCACCAATTGTAAACGTAAATCACCACGTTCGAGAGCGAGTTCAGGTGTATTGTTTGATAAATACAATTGATCCGTTTCTCCAATGCGAGAGATAATTTGTTTTGTATTTTCAAACATATGCTGAATCCTGTAAATTTATAACTTCTATAATAAGGTCAATTGTCAAATTTTAAAGGGATGTCAATTGAGATGCAGCGTTGCAAAATGCCTCGATAAACTTTCAGACCATGGATATTGATGTAGATGTTTTTGAATAAAACCCTTACATCATCAAGTAATCAATTGAAAATTTACTTTGATATATAAGGGTATAACAGTAAAAACATTTTGCCCTATAAAATTCCACCATCACTTCTTAACCATGCAGTGATGGATAATCGCTGATGCTTAGCTTGAAGCACTTCATGCATTAAATCACTTTGAAATATTGTAATTCGGTTGGGTTTCGGTTGAATGATATGCCATTGCTGATTTTTGTCCTGCAAATGTAATTCGCCGCCCCAATTATCCTGCCAGTCTTCATGTAAATAGAATACAGTAGAAATTATCCGCCCATTTTTACCTTGCGGATTATCGCGGTGCAACGCGTAAAACTCACCTATGTTATAACAGGCAAAATGTGCTTCTACATCTTTTATGCCCAAATAAAAGTAACGATTTAAAATCTGAGACAGTTGTTTTAGGGTTTCAATATGCTGTTGGGCAATTTCAAGATTTTCATTGATCCATAAAATGTGATCACTGCGAATGTTGCTGATCACGCCATTTTGTATCGCAGCATTGCGAAATTCATCAAGATGAACCGTGCATTCTTTTACCAGTGCGTTTATGTATTCAGAAGAATAAACATCATCGATCAGCGTAAAGCCGTGTTGATCTAAATCATCTAAAATTTGATCAACATTCCACGACTTTGGGAGTAAGCTTGCTTCCATAAAATACCAAAAAATAAAGCAATAAAAGGCACTTCTATCTTAGAACAAACGAAGGGCAGTGAAGAACTATTTTTTCGTGCTAAAATGATTATTGAACTCAGGAATTAATCGAAACATGAATTACCGTCACCATTTCCATGCAGGCAACTTTGCCGATGTTATGAAGCATGTCTTATTGCTTCAACTTTTGGCTCGTCTAAATGATAAAGATAAACCATATCGCTATATAGATACCCATGGTGGTGCGGGTAAATATGATTTATCGACTTCTGAAGCGCAAAAATCAGGTGAGTTTTTAACAGGAATTCATCGTTTAGTTAAATTGGATGATTCGATTAAACGTAATGCCCCTGAAGGTGTGAAGCAATATCTGAAAGTTGTAGAAGATATGCGTGAAGGCTCAGGCAAAGGTGCTTATCCAGGTTCGCCGTGGTTTGCTTTGGAAGGTATGCGTGATATTGATCATGCTACAATTTTTGAAATGCAGCGTGATGTATTCCAACAGCTTTATTACAATATTCGTGATAAACGTGCAGGCTTACATGAGCGTGATGCATATGAAGGTTTGCTTGGTGTCATTCCACCAAAAGAAAAACGTGGTTTGGTCATGATTGACCCACCATATGAAGTAGAGCGTAAAGATTTCCCACAATTGGTGGAATTGATTGTTGCTGCTTATAAAAAATGGCCGACAGGCGTTTTTGCAATTTGGTATCCAATTAAAGATCGTGCCATGATTGAACGTTTTGAAAAGAAAATGTTTAAAACAGGTATCCGTCGTCAATTGGTCTGTGAAATATGTGTATGGCCAGATGACACGCCAGTTGGGTTAAATGGTTGTGGTTTACTGGTGATCAATCCACCTTGGAAATTCTCTGAAGATGCAGATGAAGCATTACAGTGGTTATTCCCACATTTACGTATGAGTGATAACGGTGGACATGCTGCAGTACGTTGGTTGGTGGGTGAATAATCTCGATTTAATTCGTGAATGATCACTTAAATGATGCTGTGAATTACAAAATTTAGACGAAATAAATCAAGTAATTCATAGCATTTTCTCTTAGAAATACACGCAGTAAATATTCGTTGAAAGATCAACAGCTCTGATCAAGAGTCGCAGATGGAATTCAAATATGACAAATATAAATAAACCAGAAACCCCCAATTCCTCACATCAAGATCATGGATTTGATGGCATTACTTTTGAAGTGGAAGAGGAAGAGCATACGCATGAAGGGCAGAAGGTGAAACGTCGCGGAATTTATTTGTGGCCAAATTTGATCACAACAGCTGCGTTATTGTCAGGTTTCTATTCAATCATTGCCAGTACAAATGGTGAATATACACAAGCGATATATGCAATTTTTCTTGCTGCGTTATTTGATGGTTTGGATGGTCGTGTGGCACGTGCTATCGGTGCTCAAAGTCCATTTGGTGAGCAGTTCGATTCATTATCAGACCTGTTAGCGTTTGGTGTTGCTCCTGCAATCTTAATGTACAGCTGGAGTTTGCATGAGTTGGGGCGAATAGGTCTGGCAGCTTGTTTTGTCTATACTGCATGCGCAGCATTCCGTTTAGCACGATTCAATGTACAAATTGCTGTGGTTGATAAGCGCTACTTTATTGGTGTGGCAAGCCCGCTTGCTGCAATTATTATTATTTCATTGATTTGGGTTGGAAGAGACTTCCCTTACATCTTTGATTTAAAAGACATCATGATTCAAATCTTCAATGCGGGATTCATTATCGCTGTAGGTTTGCTGATGATTTCAAACATCAAATATTATTCATTTAAAACCGTTGACCGCAAACGTGTTCCTTTCTTTGTATTACCGATAGCCGTCTTTATTCTTGCAGCAGTGACTTATAATATTCCTGTGGGTATTTTGGCTATTTCGATTATTTATGCATTCTCAGGTTTTGTGACAACATTTTTAGCTAGAAATAATACAACTGAATAAACGTTATAAAATAAAAGGGAGTCTGATATGCAGTTGCTTATGAATCTTGTAGATGAATCGAAACAACTCAATCAGGCTCGCTTCCCGCTAGGTCTGGCTTACCATCCACCTAAAGGATGGTTTAAAATAATTCATCAAGGATTGATGATTCCAAATTTACCTGCACCTTTACACTATTTTAATTTTTTAACTATTCTCGGACAACCCAATGTTCCGATGCTACGCAATCCATCGGCAATCAAAACAACTGCTCTAGATACAGTTGCAGTAATGAGCAGTATAAGTGCACAAATGGTAGGGCAGTTCAACAGTTATTCATTGGAAAATGAGTGCCAACTACAAAATGATTATTATCAATTTGGTAGCAGAGAAATACTGAGTGGCACATTTCCTGAATTTAGATTGCAGCGACAAGATAGCGAACTTAGTGTCGATTTACAGATTATCACTCAACCGATTGTTTCGCATTTTACAAAATTAAAACTAGGATTATTCGAGCATTGGTCTTTACTTTGTCGATGCAAGGGAACAATTCAATATAAAGAACAAACATTTCAGATCAATCAGATGGGTTCATTTGAATATGCCCGAGCAATTAATATTCCTTATCTGCCTTTATGTTTTTTTACTTATCAGATTATTAACCTGAAAGATCAGCGTCAATTATTGCTTGCACAATTACGCAATAACTTTAATCAGATTATTCAGTCGCGAATCTATTTAAGGGATTCCAATAAATCGACAGCGCAAATGTTTGATGAAAATGTCTATTTCAAAGTTCATCGTGTTTATCCCAAAATAACGACACCCAATAATCAAGATATGTATTTGCCACGTGAATTCGAATGGAATTTTAGTAATGGTAAAACGACGATTCAGATTCAAGCGCAAAGCCGTGGTGATTTTAAATTTGGGCTTGCAGCAGGTTATGTTGGAAGTTTTACTTATCAAGTGAAAATTGATGAATATAGAGAAGAAGGAGCAGCGGGTTATTGTGAATACATAGATTGTCGCCCATTAAAGTGGCAAGAAAAGAAAAATGAAGGAAAAAACACAAATAAAATCCCAGAAACAGTGCCAATTGCATTAAAAAAATAGACAAAAACACTAATTCTGGATAATAAATAAACAGACGAACTGTTATTTATAAAATAAGTTAAAAAAGGGGTTGTTCTGGAAATGAAATGCTGTAGAATGCACATCCATCGGCGGTGATGTTAAATAAAACTTCTGATAAATCAATAGCTTGGTTGGGTTGTTAAGATTTCGAATGAGATTTTAAGATTTGATTAAAAAGTGATTTGTTAGGAAAAAAGATTAACATTATTGATTGACTTTCTAGAGATAGAGAGTAATATAGCCGACCTAGCTTGCTGGTGACGAACCAACAAGAAGATCATTAAGAGATTATGAAGAACAACTTGTGTGGATTTTTACTGATTGATCAATCGAAATTATTTCATTGATTTGATGGTAGAAATTACTC